>DASTPZ010000125.1:0-31842 GCA_035761965.1 Flavisolibacter sp.
ACGGCAGGTTGAAAAAAACTAAAACGACCAACGCATACCTGCTCCCATCTTCATGGCAGTGAAGGAAGATTATGATTTTACCGGCGCGGCTTTTAATACCCCTGCTTCCAGGAACACCAGGGAACAAATGATTGCTATCTCGGAAAGAAAATAGGCAATGCCCAGGAGCGTCAGCTCGGAAAAGAAATAGATTACCAATCCCCCGGTAAGGCAGCAATAAAGAATATTGGCGATCATGATAATCCTGAGAAAGGGGCGCCAGTTACCTTTCAGCAATAATGCGCAGGATATGGAATAAAAAGCAAAAAAGAGGGCGATGAGCGAAAGCCAGCTTAAGACCTGTCCCGGCATACCGATAAATTCATTGAAGGGCTTTAGCAGGAAGAACAGCAAAGCAGCGGTTAGGAGGGCTCCTGTTCCGTCGAGCAGAAAGAGTCTTTCGGGTCTGAGGCTGAATTGTTCAATAAGTTTTTTCATAAACGCATTTTCCTGCTTCTTGATCTTCGACGGGATCGATACCAGGTTTTGTCCAGATATCCCTCTTTCATTTCCGGCTGCGGCGGCATCCAGTTACAAAGATAAGAAGCAAGTAGAACCTGGTTATCCACTCAATGCTCTGTATCCAGGCAGGTATATCAGGCAGTACGCTGGTCCGTACAGCACCTGGTTCCTGGTATAAATTCATGCGGTATATGGACCGGGCATTTAACTTGACCCTGCTGCCCAGCCGTCAAACGCTATCACTAAGCTTTACGTATATTGGGAAGACGATGTTTTTATGAAGGAAACTCACGCAAGCCTGTGGTTTTGCTGCCTGCTTTGTTTGGTAAGGGTTCAGGCTTTTTCACATAATGGCTCAATAGGAGATGGATTCTCTCACACCATGCATTTTGTAGAGGGCACCAATGCTGGCCCTGGCCTTTTAAACAAGTGCTATGGATCGGCTGAGCTGAGTCTTGGCAGCATCCGGTCTCTTCCTCTTGCAAATATCCTGTCACACAAAATATTCACAGCTGCACGAGCTGCTATCATAAGTGCAAATTCAAGCCCCATGACCTCAAACAAAAGATCTTCCAACAAAGTGATCGCCCTTTCTCAAGACCTGCTGTACCGGAAAAAAACCGGCGAGCCCGCCGGTGAAATAGTGTCGGCACTGGCGCAACTGGCAGAAGAAGACCTGAAACAGGCTCTCAAAACCGATGATGAAAAGAAAGCCTTTTGGATCAACCTCTATAATGGCTTTACCCAGGTAAAGCTGCAGGCCGACCCCGGGCAGTACAAGAACCGCTCTTCCTTTTTTAAAAAAAGGGATATTGAAGTTGCCGGGATGCATTTCAGCCTCGACGATATCGAACACGGCATCCTGCGGCGTTCGAGGATCAAATGGAGCCTGGGTTACCTTGGAAAACTTTTTCCTTCAGGAACGGAAAAAGCCCTGCGGGTTGATCGGCTGGACTACCGCATTCATTTTGCGCTCAACTGCGGCGCTAAAAGCTGTCCGCCCATTGCCTATTACAGCGATGAATTGCTTCAATCGCAGCTTGACCTCGCCACCCGTGCCTATCTCAAGAATGAATCAGGCTATGATCCGGTAAAGCAGACTGTTCGCTTGCCGCGCCTTATGAGCTGGTTCAGAGCGGATTTCGGAGGTAAAAAAGGCATCAAGAACATTCTGCGCCAGCAGGGCATTGTGCCCGCTGGCATTAACCCGGTCATAAAATTCAACCGCTACGACTGGACCCTTTCCACAGGCAATTATACTGATCTCGATTCCTGAGAACCTATCCGCAGGTGAATTATCAAGCTTTGCGGGATATCCTCAGGCTGCTTGCATAAGTGTTACAGAATTCTGGCTTTGAAAAAACGGGATCGGCAGAATTTAAAGTCGGTTTCTCCTGTATTATTTTTACGAGAATGATGCAGGAAAAAAAGCTTGGTCCCAGGAGCTGCCTGGTCACAGCCATACTCACCGTGATCATAGCAGTGGGCATCGTTTATGGTGGTGGGCAGTTAGGCCAGTGGGTCGACCGGAGGCACAGAAAAAAGGTTGACGCGCATGGCCAGCGTCTCGAAGCTGTCATCACCGATATAGATCCCGGCAATAAATCCTCCGCCGATATAGAGATCGAGTATTGGTATAAGGGAAAGAAATATAGCGGCGAAGATTTAATGCCTGAAAGCTGGGCGGAAGAACGGCATGCCGGCTATAGCATCAACATTGTTATTGATACCCTCCGGCCGGAAGAATTCTATATAGAATCCGTAGAATAAGCCATGGGCAATGCATCTGCCTATGGCTAACCGGGCGGGTCAAAAATGCTCGCCGCGATGATTGTGGCTACAGGGAGCATTGCAATTTAACAGTTCCAGATATTATTCATTGCGTTTCCACCCCTGCCACACTGTTGTCGCAAGACCCCCTGAGCTTTGTAAAAAAATAGGAAACTATGACTACAGAGCAAGTTGCAAAGCGTTATTATGAGTTTATCCAGCAGTCCCGTTACGACCAGATCCAGCAGGAGCTTTATGCCCTCGATGCGGTAAGCATCGAGCCGGAGAACGACAGCCAGCTTCCCCTTGTTGCCCAGGGCCTGCCAGCCTTAAAAGAAATGGAGCGTTTGTTCTTTTCCCAGGTTGAAGAAATGCATGGTGGCTATATGAGCGAGCCGGTGGTGTCGAGTTTTTTCTTTTCCATGATGATGGGAATGGATGTGACCATGAAGGGCAGGCAACGAAAGCGGAAGGACCAGATCGGCGTTTTCGAGGTTCGCAACGGAAAGATCGTTAAGGAACAGTTCTTTTACGATGACTTTGCCTGAGCACCCTGTCTTACTGAGCCAATGAAAGTCCTTCGTGGTCCGGCGTACCATGGTACTGCCGCATGTATTGCTCAAAGCTGAGAGGCTGCGGCGAATAGGAAAGGGAGGTAACCGTCATTTTTTCGATACCGGAAAGAGAAAAAGAGCGAAAGGCCGACCGCAGACGGCAAAAGCCGATCAGTACCCAGTCATATTGCTGGTTGGCAAAAAGCGCAAAAGGCTCTACCTCCCTTTCTGTTTTGACCTCTTTCTTATCTCTATAAGCGATCCTGATCACCTTGCGTTCGGTAAGCGCCGTTTGCAACGACATAAGGTACCGGGTCTTCTCCCGCTTATCCAGGTAGGTATTGCTTACACCAAGCTTGCTTTCCAGGCTTTCCGTTTTTTGTTTTATCGAATCGGGGAGAATGGCCCTGATCTTGGCAGTCACCGATGCAAAGCCTTCGATCAGCGAGGCGTCTTTTTGGGATTGGATCAACAGCTCCGCGGTTAACAAGGCATTGGCCTCGGCTTCCGAAAGCATGACGGGTGGAATCTTGTAACCAGGCATCAGGCTGATGCCCTTTCCCTCTTCGGTAAGTATTGGAACACCGGCTTTTTCGAGTGTGCGCAGGTCGCGGTAAATGGTGCGGGTGCTCACACCAAATTTTTTCGCCAGCGAAGGTGCGGTCACCAGTTTACGGGACAGGAGCTGGATAAGAACGGCAGTAAGCCTTGCGATGCGTTTGAGGTCATTGTCCATAGTTAGGCCGCTGCAAGATAGGTAAATCGATCTTTGTGTATAGACTAATGCGCATCGGCAGTGGGCCTGTCTTTCAGTCGATCGGGCCGGTAAATCGGAGAACCAGCCCGGCGAAGGGAAAAATTTCGGTAAATTGTTGCTGCGGTTATGGGCAATGATCATTGCACGCCTTCGATGATTTCAGAAAAAAAACTAATGACCTTTTTTGTGTTATGAGATCGAGGTTAACCATCCTTTTCATCCTGCTTTCTTTAGGCTGTTTTGCACAGCCGGAGACATTGTCGAAGTATTATCGATTCATTCATTCGGCAGAATTGGCTATTGTATACGGAAAACCCGACAGCAGTGCTTTTTATTATACAGAAGCGTTCAGGAACCGGCCGCTGCCCTTTGCCAGGGATCTGCGGAATGCCTCCATCGTAAATACGAGGCTGAATAAATTCGATATTGTTTATGCGCAGCTCGAAAAGCTGGTCCGCCTGGGACTTTCTGTAGACCAACTCAAGACTGATACGGTCTACAGCAGATTTTTTCGATCCGCATATGGAAGGAATTTTTTGAAACACTGCAGCCAGTGGAAGCCAATCTACCAAAAAGCTTATCGCAATAAGATCAGGGAGCTTATTGCCCTGGACCAATCCCTCAGAAGAAAAGCAAATGCCTATACCCACCATATGGATTCGATCAGGGCCATCGATAAGCGCAATATCCTCTCCTTTGTGCAAATGATCAGGGAGCGGGGCTTTCCCACCGAATCCGCAGTAGGCATAGAAGCCACGAATGTGATAAACCCGCTTTATTTCGCTGTGATCGCCCACCAGAGCTCAGGGTATACGCAGTACGACAGCTTGTATGCGCTTATCAGGCACCATATTCTCGAAGGCAATATCGAAAACAAGATGGGTGCCTATATGCTCGAGCGTATCAATGGCGGGTCTGTCCTGAATGTGATAAAGCTGCAGTATGTAACCGTTCGTGATTCAACAAGGTCTGCCGCCAATCCTCATAATGTTGTTGTAAAAGAATCGTCCGATTGGGGGATCTTTCCACTCACCGGTGAGCTGGTCGCGAAAGAAGACCTGAAGCGGCAAGAGCTGATGCTCGATAATTATAAGGAGAACCTGCTGAAAGCGCTATTCAACCTCAGCAATCGCGAGTATGCCCTGGCCGGAAGCGGCGAGGGGGCTTATATCAATTATACCAGCCTGGAAGGCTATAAAAAAGAATCGGAGAAATTACTAACGGGCAGTAGGATCATCGAAGGCCGCTGAGCTTTCAAGCCACGATCACCCCGGTTTCCGCCAGTGCCAAAAGACCCGGAGACGTAAGCCTGTTTTTAATAATTGCGCTGATCGCCAGGTCAAATGCTGAACGACATATCTGCTCAGGGAGAATATCTATACTACCGTCTTGCCGGGAACAGCTGGCCAGCCCCTCATTTCCAGGGTCTTAAATTATCAGGCAAAATTGCATCCATTTTATTATCTTAGCAGCTAAGATAATTACCCGCTAAGTTATATGCCAGTCAAACCTGAAATAGCCAGGATAAGGAAATTGAGCCAGCAACATGCCTATACATCGATCCAGATGCACGAGACCATTGGCAGGCAGGCCGGTCTTTCGGGCACCGACCATAAATACCTGGGCTTTTTAATTCAAAAAGGGCAGATGACGGCCGGGGAGCTTTCGGTGCTCACAGGACTTACCACGGGGGCCGTTACTGGCCTGATAGACCGGTTGGCGAAAAAAAAGCTGGTGAAAAGACAGGCATCCAAGGAAGACAGGCGGAAGACGGTGATCGTGCCCGATACGGATAAAATGATCGCCTTGCTTCAACCTTTTTATGAAGACTACCAGGATAGCTCAGATAAGCTTCTGGGCTCTTTTTCAAAAAAAGAGCTGGAAACCCTCGATAAATATTTTACAAAAACCCTGGAGATCATGAATGCCAAAATAGGCAGACTGAAAACAAACCGAAAAAATACATTATGACCATAAATAAGAATGACGACGGTACAATTCAGCCTGGCAACGACCAGGTTTCAACCGTTTTTTACCACGGCACCAAGGCAAACCTGCAAAAGGGCGACCTTATAGAAGCAGGGTTCAGCTCGAATTACGGCCAAAGAAAAAAAGCAAAATACATCTACCTCACCGCCACACTGGACGCAGCCATCTGGGGTGCGGAGCTGGCCTCGGGGGAAGGAAGGGAAAGGATCTATATCGTGGAACCAACTGGTCCGATCGAAGACGATCCCAACCTGACGGATAAAAAATATCCCGGTAATCCAACAAGATCTTACCGCTCGCTGCACCCTTTCAGGATCGTTGGAGAGGTCGTTGAGTGGCAGGGCCATTCGGAAGAACAAGTCCGTACCATGAAAGAGCGCCTCGAGTGGCTTAAGCAGCAGGGGATAGAGGCTATTGAAGATTAAAGCCATGGCCTGCTTTCTCCCGGTTTTAAGATGAAAAGCTTTTCTAAAAGAAGGTATGACGGCCAAAATAGAAACAGCCTGCTGTAAACTACCATCCAGGATCGTAAACTGCCAGCCGGATGCCGTCAACTACCCGCCGGGACAAAAGATTTCGTTCTTATACCGGAAATTTGACGGGACAGGGCGGAGTTGTGCCGATATCTTGGCGCAAAACAATATCTTGCCCGCCCCAGCTTTTATAAAGAATGCAGTACTTCCGTCAATACTGGCAATGTATATCCGGATACCTTAAGCACCGGCAGGGCCTTGTTCTCCTTTTTGTGCTGATGTTTGCTGCCCCGGCGATCCATTCCCAAAATATATTCTTCAACCGCATAGGCTCTCCGCCAGGCAAGGATTTTCTGCATATAACAGGAATGGTACAGGATAAGCAGGGCTACATGTGGTTTGCCAGCAAGAATGGGCTGTTCCGCTATGATGGCTATACCATGAAGCAGTACCGGAACGATCCGCTCAACCAAAACTCCCTTGGTACCGACGCGCTCGAGTCTATTTGCATAGACAAGGATGGCATTATCTGGATCGGTACTTTCAATGGCGGGCTCGAACGGCTCGATCCCGCAAAGGAATATTTTACGCGATTCCGTAACGACCCCAACGACCCGTCGAGCCTCAGCAACGATACCACAAATGTCGTTTTCTGCGATAAGAAAGGTGATGTCTGGGTTGGCACCTACTACGGTCTCAATAAGCTCGACCGGAAGACCGGCCGCTTTAAACATTACAGGTCAAGTTCGACCGATAAAAAGAGCATCAGCAGCGATGTGGTAAGGGCTATCTATGAAGACCGGAACGGTGACCTGTGGATCGGTACGGGCAGTGTGTATGGCATTGACAAAGACCGGCCGGATGAAGGGGGGCTGAACAAGATGGACAGGGCAACAGGAACATTTACCCGTTATAAGCACGACCCAAACGATCCAAACAGCCTTGTCAATAATAAGGTAAGGGCCATTTTTGAGGATAGCAAGGGTCATTTTTGGGTGGGTACCGCGGGCGATGGCCTGCATAGCCTGAACAGGGCGACAGGTAAATTCGAAAGGCACACTTATGACCCCAGGCAGCCACAGAAATTAAGCAGGCCGCCTTTGAAGAAGGCTCCGTATTACGACCATATCACCTTTATAACCGAAGATGTAACCGGTGCGATCTGGATAGGTACTGCCGAATCAGGACTCAATTATTACGACCCGGTTCGCAAGCAGATAAAGCATTACGAAGACCAAAAGGATTCTGCCGGTAACTATACAGACTATACTGCCTGGGCGGCCTATAACTCGCGGGAAGGGGTCTTATGGATCAGCACCCTGCATGGAATGCTTTACCGCATCAACCCTGCAAGGGCCTCCGTTCCTTTTTATTCCACGCCAAGCCGCGGCACTACCTCTGTCTATACAGATGATAAAGGCCATTTATGGATCGGCACCGACCAGAGCGGAATGATTGAGAAAGATTCCAGCGGCAAGGTGGTAAGGGTATATAAGAATGATCCCCTGAACAGGAATGGCATCAGCTCTAACGGGATCAGCTGCATCATGGGCGATAGGGAAGGCGGTCTCTGGGTAGGCACGTATGGCAGCGGTCTTAATAAGCTGGAAAAGGCAACCGGGAATTTTATCACCTATCGCTACGATTCGTCGGAACGAAAAAGCCATAGCAGGGACCTGATACTGGGTATCTATCCCGATCCCGATTCGTCCGATATATTGTGGATCGGTACGTTCAGGGGTCTAGACCGTTTGAACAAAAGAACGCGTAAGTTCAGGCATTACCTGTTCTACCCGAATGATGAGGTCGAATTTGGCCCTAATGCGGTCACGAGTATATTAAAAGACAGCCGGTCAGACTGGTGGGCCAGCAGTTGGGAGAGGGGTGGATTGCACCAGTTCGATCCTGTAACCGGAAAATCCAAAACCTATCTCAGGGGTGCAAATGTGATCAAGGTGCACGAAGACCATTCAAAGAATATCTGGGCCGTTTGCCGCGAAGGGCTGTTCCGCCTCGATCGTAAGGAGCAAGCCTTTATCCGCTTCAACGACCTGGGGTTTCTTTCCGATGCAAACGACATCACCAACCTCGTGGAAGATGACAAAGGTTATTTCTGGCTCACTACTCTAACCGGTATTGTAAGGGTGAACCCGGCCCGCAATGAAAGCACCTTGTTTGGCAAAAGCTATGGAATCAATGGGAACGATTTTTATTTCCTGGCTTCGGCCAAGAACAAACAGGGTAAACTCTTCTTTGGCGCCCAATCAGGTTATTATTCTTTTTTTCCTGATGAGATTACGCAAAAAAAGCGGGCCCCCGAAATTGCAATAACAGGCTTCAAGATCTCAAACAAGCCGGTTTATCCCGGCGACGGCGGCCCCCTGGCCAGCCCACTATCGGCTACCAAAGAAATAAGGCTCCGCCACGACCAGGATGTCTTTTCCTTTGAGTTTGTAGGCATAGACTACAGCAACCCCGAAGAGAACAGGCACCTGTTCATGCTGGAGAACTATGACGCCGGCTGGAACCTGGCCGGCTCGGAGCGTAGCGCGATCTATTTCAATGTTCCCCCCGGCAAATACGTGTTCCGGATAAAAGTCGTCAACAGCTTCGGTGTATGGGCCGAAAAAAGCATCGACGTCATTGTAACCCCGCCCTGGTGGAGCACCTGGTGGTTCAGGATCGGCGCAGTGCTGCTGGTTGCCGGCATTTTTTATGCGGTCATCCGTGGACGCATCCGGCAAAAATTCAACAGGCAGCTCGAGCAATCCGAGAAAGACAAGCAGCTGGCCGAGCTGAGGCAAAAAACAGGTGAGCTGGAAATGCAGGCACTGCGGGCGCAAATGAACCCGCATTTCGTATTCAACTCGCTGAACGCCATCAACAGGTTCATTCTCGAGAACAATAAAACACAGGCATCGGAGTACCTGACCAAGTTTTCGCGGCTGGTAAGGATGATATTGCAGAACTCGCAGTCCGCACTTATCACCCTTGAAAGCGAGCTCGAATCGCTCAGGCTTTACCTGGAGCTGGAGGCACTGCGCTTCGACCATCGTTTTGCTTACAGGATAGCCGTGCCCAAGGATCTTGATATCGACATCATGAAGGTTCCGCCGCTCATCATTCAACCCTATGCCGAAAATGCGATCTGGCATGGACTCATGCATAAGGATGAAAAAGGCAACCTGGAGATTGACATACGGCAACAGGACGATCAGCTGGTGATCAGCATCAAGGATGATGGGATCGGGAGAAAAAGATCGGCCGCAACCACCAGCAAAACGGCCACCAAACATAAGTCGATGGGCTTGAAGATAACGGCCGACCGGATCGCTATGCTTCAGCGGTCGGCCGGGAACGCTTCGCCGGTCGTCATCATCGACAGGGAAACCCCTGAAGGCACTGCAGCCGGAACGGAGGTGATCATCAAAATACCAGTCATTTATGATTAAAGCGATCCTTGTAGACGATGAATTGCACGGCCTGGAGACCCTGGGTATATTGCTGCGGGATTATTGTCCGGAGGTAAAGGTCATGGAGAAATGTCCATCGGCGAAAAAAGCGCTTGAAGCGATTGAAAGGGTAAAGCCCGATCTCGTTTTTCTCGATATCGAGATGCCCGTGATGAATGGCTTTGAATTGCTGGAGCAGTTCGAACAGATACCTTTCTCCGTGGTCTTTACAACAAGCTACGATCAGTACGCCATCAAGGCCATCCGCTTCAGCGCCCTGGATTATCTATTGAAGCCCGTAGATCCTAAAGAGCTTATCGCTGCGGTGCATAAAGTGAACAGGCAAAAGAACCCGCCAACAAATGAACAGCTGCAGATGCTGATGAGCCAACTGCAGCATAAGGAAGGAAAGTTCACGAAGATCGCGGTGCCTACTGCTGAGGGTTTCGAGCTTATACCGGCAGATGAGATAGTGAGGTGCGAGGCGGATGATAATTATACCCACCTCTTTCTGAAGAACAAGATGCGGGTCATCGCATCCCGCACCTTAAAAGAGATGGAGGAGCAGCTGAGCGAGTTCAGTTACTTTATACGGGTACACCATTCCTATATCGTCAACCTCAATGAAGTAGCAAAATATGTCCGGGGCGATGGCGGCTATCTTATCATGAGCGATGGCACAACGGTAAATGTATCCCGCAGTCGCAAAGAAGCCCTGCTGAAATATTTTTAAGCTCAGTTACCTTCTTTTTCCGGCAACTGCTTCCCTAAAGCGTCAACTACTCACCCGCGGTATGCGGCGGCCCGCCGCCTGGCTAATTTTATTCCATTGTAATCAATAAGCATAAAACCCTGAACAATGAAAAAGATAGCCAACCGCAGCCTTGCAACGATGCTGGGTATGATCATACTGTTATTGTCCGCTGCTTCGCAGGACCTGGCCATGAACCAGAAAAGCGCTGATTTGGGCTCCGTTGCAAGCGAAAGCAAGGAGGAAGGAACAGGAATACCTTATATCAATAATGTAAATGGAAGGGTCCTGAAAAGTTTTCACCGGTCTTTTGGCGACAGGCCTGATGCCAGGTGGTCTAAGACCGACAATGGTTTCATGGTTCATTTTAAGGACAGCAATATGTCTACCAATGTTTATTACAGGCCAAAGGGCACGGTCGACTACAGGGTCAACTATTATTTCGCGGAAAGGCTGCCCGGGGCCGTTCGTCATACAGTGAAATCCAATTTTTACGATTATTCGATCATCCAGGTATCGGAGGTGCACAAGGATGAATCGGTATGTTATTTCGTAAAGATTGAAAATACCGAGGCAATCAAAACGATCAGGGTCGTGGGCCAGGAGTGGCAGCAGGTGGAGGAGATCAAAAAGCAGAAAGCGGGTACGGTTGGAAAGGGTCTTTAACAGAGGTGTGACTATTTGCGTCGACTGAAACAAACCGGTCTTATTTCACCGGGACAATCAGCCCATCAAGATGAGGTAACAGATAGGCATACCATATCAGATGATTTCGCCTTATCACCGGCTTGCTAGCATGCGACAGCGAATATATTTCAGCTCAAATGTGAAGAATACAGGGGCTGAATAAGCCTGGACTTCAGAAAAAAAAGGATAGATGATCAAAGTTGATTATCTATCCCTTTCTATTTAAGTGATCTGTTTGGAAATTACCTCGTCAACACCATTTTCCGGGTAAAGATTTCTTCTCCCTTATGCAGGATGCTGTATAGGTACATGCCGGGCTGCAGCTTGTTGCCCTGTATGGTAAGCTGTCCGCTGTCTGCCAGGCCATCGAACTGAAGCAGCATCTTACCGCTCAGGTCAAACACGGCTATTGTTGCCTTGCCTGCGGCGGCGGGAATGGTATACCGGATGGTCGTTGCATTGCTGAACGGGTTTGGTGTGTTTTGCGACAGGGACCAGGCCTTGTTCTCCAGCAGGCTTTTCTCATCCTCGCTCAAGCTTGTTTTTTCAACAACATAGGTACGGGCTGCCGCCAGTTGTGCTTTTAGTTCGTCGATCTCTGCCTTCAGCTCCTGTATAGCGGCTACCTGTATGGCATGAAGACCAGAGTAATTGATTGCCTTGAAGGTATTGTTTGCATTGCCTGGTGCTCTTACTTCGGCGATCATTTCAGGAAAGATCTCTTCGAGCTCCTGGGCAATAAATCCATGTTGCAGGTTGGTTTCCAATCCCATGGTTTTATAACTGCCTGTATTGTAATAATAGCTGGATGGCTTCAGCTGCATAAGCTTTTTCAGTGCGCCCTCCTCGGTTTTCACGTCCCTCTTTAATTTTCGGTCGCTTCCAAGATAGCCACCTGTACTGAATACCCGGCCGCTGAAGTAGCCGGCCCAATGGTTGCCCTTGGTGGTTGAGGCAATGCCTAGCACCGCAAAGCTGCCCGAAGATGCTGTGGAGTTGAGCACGTCGCCTGCTACGCCTACGGCATTTGCTACTGGGCTGCCGCTGCCATCAAGTCCATCTGATACGCCATAAACGGCCCCGGTACTGAATGGCGCCGGGAAAATCCCCGGGGTGGGGTTGAAACCGTCATAAACCGCAAATTTAGGCTCGCTACCATAAGCATTAACCGTATTTTGCCCGGCTATGATATTCCTCGTTTTTCCATTGAAGACCATAAAGTCAAACGCAGAAGTGGGTATTGCAGGATTGGTAAAATACCGGATTTTCAATTCGGAGATTTTTGGAGCGGTTGGAGACGTATTTGTTTCGTCTGTGCCAAATTCAAGCAGCGCTACTGGTATACCAGGGTTTGGCTGGCGAATGGCATAGTTGATGGCATTCAAACCCCATTGTGTACGAAAGCCATAAACAGGAAAATAATTTCCAGGAGAGGCTGGATTACGAGGCTGACCAATTCCGATCCATCGATCAGCGGTGTCAAAGCGGCCTATATTACCGGATTGCCATTGCGCGATGTAACGTAAACGGGATAATAATGCTGCCTGACTGTCGGGGTCATTGATAAAGTTACTTGGGGGCGGGACTTGAAGGAGATCAAGTGCTTCCGCACGTTGGCTATTTGCTTGGTAAACAGAAAAAATAGCAAGGCAAAAACTGAATAACTTTTTCATGGTTCGTTTGTTAGTTTAGGTTAAATAAATTATTAATTGTAATTTAAGTGAATGGCACCCGCCTTACAACCATATACTAAATCTAAACATCTTTATTTAATATTATTATTTTTATTTATTATTTTTTCTGTTATATCAACAAATGCTCAGCGCTTCAACAACTGGTGTTTTCCTGCGGCGAATGGCATTACATTCAATACCAACCCTGTAAGTCAAATTTTTTCTTCATCAGCGGCGGTGGGCAGGGCCAGCGCTACTATGTCTGATTTTAACGGTAATCTTTTGTTCTATTGTGATGGTAAGGCTGTGTACAACCGGCTGAACCAGATCATGCCCAATGGAGCGGGATTGGACGGCGGGCTTTTGAACCAAAGCAGTGGTGTGATGATCATTCCCTTTGCGGATGTAAGCGATAAATACTATGTATTTAACTCACAAGGCCGGTCTATTGCAGAAGTTGCAGAGTTGGGCTATACCTATAACATAGTCGATATGAGCCTTAACGGAGGTTTAGGAGATGTGACGGCAAAGAATATCAGGATCGGCAATCATAATTCCTCCGGAAAGATAGCTGCGGCTGCCCATTCCAATGGTGTTGATGTCTGGCTTATCACACGCGATAGGCTGAATAATTATTATAGCGTTAAAGTAAAATGTGATGGTATCGATCCAGTGCCTTCCATCACTACCATTGGCTACAATCCAAATAACCCACCGAGTACTGAAGGTGTTATGAAAGCATCCCCTGACGGTAAGTTGCTTGCTGTTGCCTTTATTGAGTCTTTTGAGCTTTTTCGGATCAACCAGGACGATGGAACCTTATATGACCGGGTAGAGCTAGATTTCCGCTTTCCCTTTGGTGTGGAGTTTTCTCCAGACTCCCGGTATGTCTATGCTACTTCGGAAAAGAGGGAACAAGATAATCAGTATGCCGAAGTACTTCAATTTGATCTTTCTGTTTACGATTCCTCAAGCATCCAGAACTCTAAAGTGGTTATATCATCCAGGATCGGAGAATATGCCATTCTTAATCACATGCAGCTAGGTCCAGATGGCAAGATCTATAAAGCTGTTGTAGGCGAGAGATGGCTGGATGTGATCGACAAACCGCTTTTGGCTGGAACCGCCTGCAATTTTATACCCAGGGGTATAAATTTGGGTCCTTTTCCAAATTTAGGAACGCTGCCCTTTGCTCCTCCCTTCATCTTTCAAAATCCCAATGTGCAGCTCTCCTATGCGGTTGCCCCGGATTGCAGAACGGTCAATTTCACCGGTAAAACTTATATCAAAGGGCAAAACCTCACCTTTACCTGGATCTTTGGTGACGGTGTTACGGAAACCCAGACCATTGCCTCGGGCGGCGATACAAGCTTTGCCTCCATTACTCATTTTTACCCGCCCGGTACCGATACTTTTGAGCTTACACTCCTTGTATCATCCGATGGGGTCTGCGGTCAGGGAAGGATAGGCAAACAGGTTATTGTAAAGCCCCCGCGGCCAAAGGCCATATTTGGCTATCAAACGATATGCGGATCATCTTCTGTTTCTTTCAGCGATTCCTCGCTGCTCAACTTCAACCCTTCGATCACTTATCGATGGGAGTTTTTGGATAAAGACGGCGCCCTGCTCTCCAGCTCTACCCTGCAAAACCCGGGCTTTGCCTACCCTTCGGTCGATACCGTAAGCGCCCGGCTGATCGTAAGCAGCAGCCTTTCCTGTGTGCTTTCAGATACCATGGAAAAAACCATTGTTCTCAAAGCCAGGCCTTCTGCTTCCTTTACGGTTGCTGAGACCTGTGGCAGTCTTATAGCATCGTTCAGCAACACTTCTTCCCTTGCTGCCGGTTCGATCGTTCGCCATCACTGGGACTTTGGTGATGGAAACAGTTCTTCTGCCCCTGAGCCGGTGCATGCCTTTGCTTCCTTTGGCTCCTACGATATAAAGCTGGTGGTAGAGTCCGGGGCAGGCTGCCTTAGCGATACAGCAAGCCAGACCCTCACCATCCGCGCAAAACCCCAGGCAAGCATCATTTACAACAATGACGCTTGCGAAAGCCAAGCTTTTACCCTTAGCAGCACCGCCAGCGCAGAGGCCTCCACCATTTTAGATCATTACTGGCGCATCCTTCCCACAGCCCAGGTCTTTACCACACCCGGCATTGAGCCCTCGCTTCCTGCCGGTAGCTATGCTATCCAATACGTGGCCGTCTCTGCCCTGGGGTGCCCCAGCGATACAGTGCAAAGGCAGATCACCGTAGAGAGCTTGCCATCGCTGACTCTTGGCGATACCATTGGCTGCACTGGCACACCCCTTTCGCTACCCGCAGCCCTGCTGCAGCCTATCGGCACTATTGCCTCCTACAATTGGCAGGCAGGCAGCCTGTCCTCCCCGGAGCCTTCACCCTTCTTTACTTTCGCCTCCCCTGGCAGCTATCCTGTGCAGCTCACCGTTGAGTCCCTTAATGGCTGCACCGCTACGGCAAGCGCCACGGTAGGCATTGAAGCAATACCACAACCGCTTTTTTCCTATACTCCACCCTGTCTTGGCACGGAGGTGCAGTTTAATAATGGCACGGCTAATGCGGCGAACTACGCCTGGCAGTGGACGGTCAATGGCAGCGAGGTAGCCCAGACGTCTTCTTTTGCTTATGTCTTTACGGCCCCAGGTGAGTACAGTGTCCTGCTTACTGGCCGCTCACCCAATGGCTGCTCGGCAGCCGCCCTGCAAAGCGTAAAAGTGCAGGACTTCAGTCTTAGCCTCAGTGCCTCTCAAAACCCGGCTTATGAGGGTGATGAACTTAGACTGAATTCCAACGCCACCCTTCCCTACACTGTTATAGGCTGGCAGCCAGAGGCTTTATTTGCCCAGCAATCCGCGCTCAGCCAGCAGTTCCTGGCCGACTCCACAAGGCTCTACCAGGTGGTGGGTGAGGCTGGTGGTGGCTGCCGCGATACTGCTTCACTGCTTTTGGAGGTAAAGCCACTGGATGATATCTATATACCTTCTGCTTTTTCACCCAATGGCGATGGTCGCAATGAGCTGCTGCGGGTGGTGGGTTCGGGTATTGGTGATTTTCACTTCATCATCTACAACCGCTGGGGCGGGGTCGTATACCAAAGCCGCAATAAATCCGAGGGCTGGAATGGCCTTTTCAATGGGCAGCCGGCTATGAGCGGCACCTATATTTACCTGTTGCAGGCCACCAAACAAAGCGGTGCAAAAATCATAAGAAAAGGAACAGTGACCCTGCTACGGTGAGACCTTTGTTTAGAGCTCTGTATCAAATGAACGTACCTGTTCTTGCTTCATCTCGGTAACGATACATTTAGCTTCAATCTTTATTAAGAATCTATCCTGCAGGCAGCTTCACCCTGCCGAACGGGGTTTCAACAAGCCCGGCGAAATACATTTCCGCAGGTGCCAGTGCGCGATGCGTTCTCTGTCTGGAAAATAATTCACTTCATGATGTACATCATTGGCACCGGTGTTATCATCAACCGGCTCATTGTGATGAAGGCTCGTGGCGAACATGGAGCAATCACACCTGTAACGAGCTTTTCTATGCTGGAAAGTGAATGGTAAAGATTGCGCCTTCTCCTTCCTTACCTGTAGCACTGATCGTTCCGCCATGACGCTCCACAATTTTTTTGCAAAGCGAAAGGCCAAGGCCTGTGCCTTCGTAGCGGTCTTTTGAATGCAAACGGGTAAAGGCCCCAAATATCTTCTCGCCCTGGCTGGCATCGAAGCCAATGCCATTGTCCCGAAGTACAAGCTTTATAAGACCATGCCTGGGGTGGTCATTACCGGTTGCATCTGATGCAGTTTGCAACACCTCGCCGGATATACGGATACATGGAGGGATGCTGGGACGTGCAAATTTCAGCGAATTGTTGATCAGGTTATAGAACAATTGATACATCAGCACGGGCGAACCTTCGACGGCCGGCAGGTCTTCCATGATGATCTGTCCTTTCTTCTGGGCCATAGGCACTTCAAGGTCGGCTTGTATGGTATGGATAAGCTCATCCAGGTCAACAAGCTCTTTTGTCTGTTCCAGCGCATTGAGCGATGAATACAGCAATACGCCGTCGATCATGCTGTACATCCGGATGCCTGAGCTTTCGATCTTAGACAGGTAGAGATGTGCCTGTTCCGGCAGCTGCCGGCCCAACTCTGTTTTCAGCCGGTTGGTGAAGGTCATCACTTTGCGAACCGGCTCTTTGAGATCGTGAGAGGCTACGTGGGCAAACTGCTGCAGGTCTTCGTTAGAGCGCTGAAGCTCCCTGTTGGCTTCTGCCAGCTGTCCCGTGCGCTCCTCCACTCGTCTTTCCAGTTCGCTGGCAATATCTTTCTGGCTTTGAATATTGGTAAAGCTGCCTATCCATTTATGTATCCTGTCTTGCTCATCGCGGATCGATTCTCCCTGTACATAGTGCCATACATAATCGCCCTTGATATTTTTCAGGCGGACCTCGCATGGCTGAAACCGTCCGGATGAAAGGCTTTTTGTCCAGGCCAGCGCCATACCATTCTTATCATCAGGATGGATGATGGGCATCCAGGCATCGGTGCCCGAAGGTTCAATGCCTGCAAATGCCTTCCATTTGGAAGAAGCAAATTCCAGCCGGCCCCTGTCATCGGTCATCCACACGAGCTCAGGCAGCGTTTCGGCCAGGGTACGAAAGCGGGACTCGCTCTCGGCCAGCTTTTGCCTTGCCAGCACACTGCTGGTTACATCATAAAGAACTACCAGTAGCTGATCAAGCCTACCCTCTTCATTTCTGAGCGGCTTCATCGTAAAATCATAATAGTACAGCTTTGGCATACCGGTTTGCTCAATATCGAGAAATACCGCGTACTCGGAGTGCCGCCAGGTTTGCCCTGAACGCAGCAGTTCGCGCACTTTTTCCAGGTCGGTTCTTTGGAGCTCCGGAAAGGCTTCACCCATCGTTTTGCCAAGCAGCTGGTCGCGGGTTCGGTTGAAAAAGGCCAGGTAAAAATCATTGGCCATCACATAGCGGAGCTCTTTTCCTTTGAGGATAGCGATGCCGGCCGGTGCATCGGCAAACAAACGCTGCAGCTCTTTTTCGCTTTCCTCGAGCTTTTTACGGGCCCTCACCTGTTCAGTTACATCCTGCATGGTGCCATCGAAGCGGCAGGCAACACCTTCGCTGTTAAAAGAGGTCTTGCCTCTTGCCCGCACGATCCTTTCCCGGCCGGTGCCTGGAGGGATAACCGTATAGGTGATATCGTACTGTCCGCCTGAGCTGTATTCAAGGGCCGCCTGGATGGCGCCGGTTACGCGGTCGCGATCTTTTTCCCAAATGGCCTCCAGTGCAAGGGATATGGGCATATCATCATCGGGTGGCAGGCCAAACCATTCTTTGAATCGTTGGTTGCCTTTATAGGTATTGGTAGCCGGGTTCATATCCCAGGTGCCCAGTTCGGTGGCCTCGAGTGCAAAGGAAAGATTGGTTTGACTTTCCTTTAGAGCTTCCTGGATTCCTTTGCGTTCGTGGATATCGATGCCGATCCCAAACCATTTCCGGATCTCTCCGGTTAGCGGGTCGCGATAGGGGCGGGCACGGTTAAGGAACCAGCGGTAGGCGCCAGAGGCCGAGCGGTTGCGTTGCTCAACCTCCATGGGTTCGCCCGTTTGAAGGCTGCGCTGGAAGGCTGCCATGACAATAGGTGCGTCATCGGGGTGTAGAAATTCATTAGCAACCTGGTTGGCTGTACTGGGTTGAAAAGGCTGGCCGCTAAATTCTTCCCATCGTTTATTAAAGAACTCGCTGCGGCCCTCGGCATCGCTCACCCAAACAATTTCCGGAATGGCATCTGCCATGAGCCTGAACTGTTGCTCACTCGCCTGGAGTGCCTCCAGTGCTTGTTTTTCCTGGGTAATGTCGCGCTGCACGCAAACAAAATAGGAGCCGCCTCCAGAACGAAGTGTAGTAATATAAGAATGGGTGAAAAAGCTTGTTCCGTCTTTCCGCCGGTTCTGCCACTCGCCGGTCCAGGCGCCTTTGTCCCTGAGCTCTGCCATTACAGCGGACACGATTCGATCGTTCTCCTCAGGTGAATAGGCATTTTGTTCAGAAACATGTTTGCCGATCAGCTCGCCCCGCTCGTATCCAAAAATGCGGTCTTCGGCCGGGTTGGTCATCAGGATGATGCCTTCTTCGTTTGAAATGGAAACGCCTTCATCCATCTGCTCCAGTACCAGCGACTGTAGTTGAAGGGCAGCCTGGGCTTCTTTCTGGGCCGTGATATCCTGGGTAATACCGGTAAAGCGAACCGGCTTTCCATCCTCATCGAAAATGATCTTGCCTTTGCTGCGTACCCATCTTATTTTGCCGTCTTCGATACCGATGGTCCGGTATTCATTCTCGTAAAGCCCACCGCTTTCGGGCTGCATTAAGTTTTGTACAATATCGTTCGACCGCTCCCGGTCGTCGGGATGCAGGCCTTTTAAATAGCTGTCGTAATCGACTTCCGCATCCGCCCTCAACCCAAACAGCTCTTTGTTCCTGGCCGACCAATGCAGTGTTCCAGTGAGCGGGAAAAAATCAAAGGTGCCAAGCTCGCCGCCCTCGATGGCGAAGGCCAGCTTTGCTTCGCTTTCCTCCACTTTTTTACGGCCTTCAACAAGTGAGGTTACATCGGTTGCAGTAACCAGCACCCCGCTAACGGTACCATCGGCGCGGGTAAAGGGCTGAAACGTATAGTTGAAATAGAACTGAACGGGTTTAGATCCATGAAACAGCATGGCAGGCACCTCCTGGGATGTGCAGCTGATCCCGCTTTTGTAAACTTCCAGCATCTGGCGCGCAAAACCCTGCGCTTCCAGTTCCGGGGCGATTTGGAGCAGGGGTTTGCCGAGGATCTCCCTCCCTGCGCCAAAAATGCGGAGCGAGGCTTCGTTGGCATCCTCGAGAACGAGGTTCTCGCCCGTGTAGAGCGAGATCGGCTCGGGTGCATTGGCTACCACCTGCCGGAACCGGTGCTCACTTTCCTCCACCGCCTTGCGCGAAACAACCTGCCCGGTGACCTCCATGGCATGGATGAGAATATCTATTACCTCACCCCTGGCATTTTTGATAGGCTGGGCTGTAAAATCGTAGTAACCTGTTTTTTCCAGTCCATTGTCTTTAAACCGGGCTTCATACTCATGAGCAATAAAAGGTTCGCCCGAAAGAAACACTGCATCAAAAAGCTCCCAAATACCCTGGTCTTCGACCTCAGGCCAAACCTGCCTGATGGTTTTTCCAAGAAGCTGGGCTTCGGTGCGGCCGAACAGTTTTTGATACAGCGGGTTGGCCAGCGTGAATACATGTTCGCGCCCATGAACCACGGCCATTGCCGCCGGTGACTGGAAAAGCAAGGCATGCAAATGCTCATAGGACAAAGGGGAATCAATATCGCCACGCTGCAGCTCGGGGCTGGACATTACATTAAGTGAGGTCAGGGGTTGATCCATAATTTGCTGTGGGATAAGAGGAAGGTACGAAATTGAATGTAGATGAGGGTGTTTGCCTTAAAGGATCGTAAACGAAAGCCGGTACTCAGCGGGCTCTTCATTGTTTAGAGCGCTTTGATCTTATTCAAAGGCAATAGCTGCCTTGTGGAAAGTTTCGACAAATGCTTTGAGCATAGGCTGTTGTAGATGTCCGGCTTACGGTATTGTAACAAAAAGGCAGCCCTTACCGGAACAAAGGCCTTAGTAAAAACTTGAAGAATGAGCAGGCAATCGGCAGTATATTCTGCCAACACCGTTTTTGAAGCATAAAATGGAAAGCAAAGCTGGTGACCGGATCTCTGATAGCTTTCACCTATAAATACAGGTGCGGGTTTGAGGCTGTCGCACTCGTAGTTAACCAGGTAAAAACTATACAACAGAGACGCCTTGAAATTCTTGTAAAATAGCGGTGGCGAATAAAATAACCATTACTCCACCGCCCTTTATGGAAACGGTTTTTCGCCACATCTCAATGAAAAGCGATCGCATAAATGAAATTTCGCCTGGTTATTACGCTTATCTTTTTAGGGCTGCTTTTCAGTCCGGCAGTCACCGCCCAGGATAGTCTTTATGCCAAAAGAATCGACAGTCTCTGGCTTCATTCTTACAACAGGCGTTTGCTATCGAACCAGCGAGCCACTATCGGAGAGGCAAGGCTTGACTATTGTTTTTACAAAGGGTCCGGTAAAATGCGCAGCATCACCAGCCTGAACAAAGCGCAAGAGGAAAACCTGATCTTTTTTTACCTCGATGATAAGCTGGTGATGATCTCACCTTCGGGACAACAGCCCTATTTTATTTTAAATGACAGCCTTGTTTATGCAGAGCAGGTGTTGCATACATCTGGCCAGATCCGGGAGTTAACTGCAAGAGCGTATAATTGCCTTGGGCAGGGTTATATAGGGATCAGGAATTCGGGAAGCAGGCGCCGGTGAGATATGTCCTGTAAACAGTAACAGAATTATTGGGTTTTAGTCTATGAGCCAAGCTTAATGTATCGATACAAGAACCGGAAATATTCCTTCTTTGACAAAACTCTTTAATGCCATGCATCGCAATGACATGCCGCATCCGACATTGGCTTGGCATTTTGGTAGGAGCGAAAGAGTATAAAGGCACTGCTTCGGTGTCAGACTTTAGTGATAAATTTAAATCGGTGAAATTTAGGTCTCATCATGTAAAGAAACTTTGAAATACATCGGCAACAATAAAACTACACCGTAAAAAATGAAGCATCATTTTGGCGACTTTTTAGATAGGACTGCCGACTATTGGACGACAACGCCAAACAGAGACCGGTACGCATTTATTGCAAATTTCGACATATCGAATAAAGAGGAAGTGAAGATTCTCACCATCAATAAAGATCAGAGCAAGGATCACTGGGAACAAATATTCGATTGCCCTAATCTTGAAGAGCTTACACTTCACAACCCAAGCAAGGAGCAGGTTTGTGCAGCGCGCAAACTGACGAACATAAAACGTTTAAGGGTGAGTTTCTTCAAGACTGACGACATTGAGTTCATTGGGGAGCTGACGAATTTGGAAGAGCTTATACTTGAATATGTTTCAGGTTTTTCGGACCTGACGCCGCTAAAGAAGTTGACAAAACTCAAATCGCTGCTTTGTGAAAATCTTCGTGGAGTTTCAAACTTCGACGGTCTCAAGGGGATCAAAAGCCTAAGGTATTTGCACATTGATGGAACACTTGACTGGAAGCAGCCTATCGAAAGTTTCAATTTTTTGACGGAGCTGGAAAATTTGGAAGTCCTCGCTTTAGGATTTATTACAAATAAATCAGACTATCCGGCGCTGTTACCAATCCTGGCGTTGAAGAAATTGAAGAAGTTTATGACCGGCATGTCTACTGTGGCAGCAAGGGAATTCGCTTTCCTCGAAGTTACTATTCCGGACGTATATCGCTGCAATTTCAGCAACGGTAGACTTGAAAGATATGTGATAAATAAGGACAATTGGGTATATTTTTTAGGCAAGGGAACGAGAAGCATTAATTTAAACGACCCGAGATCGAAAGAGAAAATTGAGTTGTTTGAGAAAAAGTATGAGGAATACAAATTGGAAGCCGAGGAAATAGTCAGGAGATATATCGGCTAATGTAAATTGTCAATATGCCTAGAGGATGCGATACAAAATCTTCTGTACAACAAAAGACCGAGCTAATCGGCTGTTGATCGAAGTATGAGCCGGAAGAAGCAGTTTTAATAGTCTTTGGATTCTGCGGGCTCTAACCGGTAGAATTATTTACGCAATCGAAACTTATAGCCTGCACTGTAGATGGTCTGAATTTTTATCTTTTTCCGCAAAATCGAAATCGACTTTAGGGATTGAAATGCATTGCTAAATAGCCCAACGCTCTCGTACTTTAGGGTTTGTTATTATATAGATTCTTTGTTCGCAGATTTTGCCGGCCATATGCGGTGGCGAGATTTTGGGCATTGCCCTATTTCATCTTCCGGGCGTTTTGCATAGCCATAAACCCGGAACAGGTACCTGTCGGCAATTCAAGATAGAGCGCACCACTTATAACTAACGACTTCCCTCTTCTCTCAAAAATCCCCATTTTCCATGAGTTGCCGGCTACCGGTCGCTGGCTAGGTTTACACCGCAAAACGGGAAAGGTTCCGGTTTTGCCCCTCTTTTTTAACCTAAATACTTATACCATGTTACGGATCTCTTCCCTGGTGCTTGTTCTCATGCTTTTCAAAAACGCCGAAGCAAAAATCTGGCGGGTCAACAACAACGCCGGCGTCATCGCCGATTTCAATTCCTTTGCCGCCGCTATGGCCTCCGCCTCGGTGGTTAACGGCGATACGATCCATATTGAGCCCAGTGCTACCCAGTATCCAGGTGCCACCGTGAGCAAACGCCTCGTCATCATTGGAGCCGGCTACCTGCTGGATCCGGCCAACACCAGTTTCCCGGGCAATGCCGGACTTCAGGCATCCGTTCTCGTGTCGAATACAGGAACGATCTCCTTGGTAGCAGGCTCGGAGGGAAGCAAGATCATGGGTATTACCTTTGCTTCCATTACGGTCGGCAACCTGGTGGCCCCCACCAACCTGGTTATCGAACGCTGTTTTGCCACTGGGCCTATTGCCTTTAGCAACGGATCATACAGCAACGTAACGATCCGCAAATGTTTTTTTAGCGACCGGTGGATCGAACAGACCTCTGGAAGCATGACAGGCTTTGTTTGCGAAAACAATATCTTCCACTCGAGCTTCGCCTACATCAACCTCGGAACGCTTACCGGTACGGGCAACATTTTCCGTAACAATAGCCTGAATGGCGTTGGCGTCAACAGCACGCTGGCGAACTGCTATGTGGCAAACAATATCTTTGGATCCGTTGCCATCAACCTTACGAACTGCGTGGTGAAGAACAATTTTTTTTCCACCAACCAAACCTTGCCCGGTACCGCCGTAGGAAATCAGGTGAATGTAGTCATGAGCAATGTTTACCAGCTCACCGGCAGCTTTGATGGTCAATATGCCTTGAAAGCCGGCTCGCCGGCCCTGAATGCGGGCGTCACCGTTGGCGGCATTACGCCAAACATCGGGGCTTACAGCGGCGGCGGCATCGACTCTTACGTACCATCGGGCATTCCGAACATTCCTACCATCTACCAGCTGACCGTTCCCACGTCGATCCCTACGGGCACGGCCACCATGAACGTTACGATCAGTACGCGTAACAACAATTAAGCGGCATCACCTTCTACCATTAATGGATTTCACAATGAAACAAATTCTATCCATCTGCCTGTTGCTTTGCGGGCTGGCAGCCCGGAGCCAGGACCCGGCTTATACCCTGCCTCCTCCCGCACCGCAAAACATAGTAGCCGCGGAATATTATATTGACCTGGATCCCGGCTTTGGCAACGGCACGCCGATCTCCCTCACACCGGGCACAGAACTTGCCGGCCTGGCCCCTTCCATCAATACGGCGGGACTAAGCAACGGTATTCACCGGCTGTTCATCCGCGCCCGGAATGCAGAAGGCGCATGGTCGTTGTCCACCATGCGTGAGTTTATCGTAGATTTTGATCCGGCTTATATCAATGTGCCAGCCGTAGTACAGGATATCGTTGCCGCAGAATATTTCATCGACGCCGATCCTGGTTTTGGCAATGCAACGGCCCTGCCGCTAACGGCGGCTGCCGATATCAGCAACCTCGTAAGCAGCATCAATACTGCTGGTCTTTCCACGGGCACCCACCGGCTCTACCTCCGTACGAGAAGCAATGGAGGGGCATGGTCGCTGACCACGGTAAGGGAATTCGTTGTTGACTTTGATCCTGCCTATACTGCTGCCCCTGCAGCAGCGCAGAATATGGCAGCTGCTGAATACTTTATCGATACGGACCCGGGCTTTGGCAATGCAACGGCTATTGCGCTGCCTGCCGCTGCGAATGTCAGCGCATTGGTTGCATCCATCAGTACCACCGGCCTTAGCGTTGGCGCTCACCGGCTCTACCTGCGCAGCCGCAGCACAGACGGCCATTGGTCGATAACCGCTGTCCGGGATTTTATAGTAGATGTCGATCCGGCCTATACAGCCGCTCCGGCTGCCCCCGGTAATATTACCTATGCCGAATATTTTCTTGATACCGATCCTGGCTTTGGGAACGGAACCGCGGTGACGCTTAGTCCTGGGGTCGATCTTTCCAATCTTGCTTTCGCTGTCAACACTACCGGCCTCGCTGATGGACAGCATACACTGTACGTACGCAGCCGTAACGACTGGAGCCTGACCGCCTACGCCAATTTTATCGTAGGCACGGTGCTGCCTTTGCGCTTTCTTTCCTTTGCTGCTATCAACCGCGAACAGTGGACAGATCTTCAATGGGAAACAGCAGACGAGGTGGCCACCAGTCATTTTGTAGTGGAGAGAAGTGCCGATGCGCGCAGTTGGACAGCCCTAGGCCAGGTGAACAGCCGCAACCTGCCTGGACGCCAGGTGTACCAGTTCCGCGATAGCCTGCCGCTTAACGGACCGGCCTATTACCGCCTCCGCCAGGTAGATATCGACGGCGGTTTTGTCTATAGCAAGATCCTGTTGGTGAACCGCCAATCCGGGCCGGTACAGGTATTCCCGAACCCGGTTGTGTCCGAAGTGCAGGTTTCACTGAAGAGGCCGATGGCTTCTGTACATATAGACCTGGTCGATGGCAGTGGCCGCCTGTTAAAGTCCTTTGCCTTTGCGGCGCCCGGAACATTGATCCGGTTATCGCTGGCCGATGTACCTGCAGGACTATATCAACTCCGGGTGAGGAGCGGGAAGGAAGAATGGGTGAAGCAGGTGTTGAAGCAATAGGATGACCAAGCCTGGAGGCGGGATGGATAATTTTAGCAAACCTGTCGTGGTAAACCCGGGAGAAAGTTGGGCAAGGCCGTTTTTTTCTTCTGCATGCAGTTTAACCAGGACAGTCGAAATCTCAGCCTGATAGGTTTTCGGTTTTGCCTTCTGAAACGGATCATCAGCCACCCTCCTGGCAAACTCCCCTGAGCAGAAGGAAATAATCTTCGCCGCCGCGTTGCTGTATAAAGAAAATATACAGACGCGGCGGCTTTTTTTCAGGAATCCATTAAATGAATCCCACAAGGGAATATAGCAGGGAGCCGCCTGAATGTAAAGAGTTGAGATCCGGAAGATGTCTTATTTGGACAGCGCCCATCTCAAAAGACAATGAAGCCCTGGCATTACATAAGCCTGATCCGTAGACCCTGGCCTGCTCGAAATGTGTTTTCAGACCATTTGCAGATTGGGAAGAAGGCTCTGAAGCCAATTTAAAAAAACTTTGTTTTGTTGTACGTAGAAAGCGCCAACTTGCTGTCTTTATCAATTGACAATTGCTTATGAATAGAAAAGAATTTGTTCGGTCGGCAGCTTTCACGGCAGCTTCAGTTTATCTTTCCAAATTCTCATTTGCAGAGGACTTCCCGGCAGTACGGGTGCCCGCCGGTCAGCGGCGCTTTCGCAGCGAAGCGGTTGAGGAAGCCATCGCTGCCGTACAAAAGGGCGTACGCAATAAAGAGCTGGCCTGGCTGTTTTACAACTGTTTCCCCAATACACTGGATACCACCGTCGAATTTGAGACCATCAATGGCAGGCCTGATACTTACGTGATCACAGGCGACATCGACGCCATGTGGCTGCGCGACAGCACGGCACAGGTCTGGCCCTATCTCTCGCTGGCAAAAAAAGACAAACCGCTGCAACAGCTGATCGCCGGTGTAGTGAACCGGCAGGCCAGCAATGTGCTATACGATCCATACGCCAACGCCTTCTATAAAGACCGCAATAAAACGGGTGAATGGAAGAGTGACCATACTGAAATGAAACCCGGACTGCACGAACGCAAATGGGAGGTGGACAGTCTATGTTATGTTATCAGGCTGGCCCACGGCTACTGGAAGGCCACAGGCGATACCTCTGTTTTTGATGCGCACTGGAAAGAAGCCGGCAAAACAATTGTCAAAACATTCAGGGAGCAACAACGCAAAAAAGACAAAGGCCCTTACAAATTTGAGCGCACTACCTCCTGGGCTACAGACGGTGTGCCCCTGGGAGGCTATGGCTATCCCGTAAAGCCGAACGGGCTTATCTGCTCCGTTTTTCGTCCCAGCGACGATGCCACGATCTATCCTTACCTGATCCCTTCCAATTTCTTCGCGGTGGTAAGCCTTCAGCAACTAGCCGAGATCGCAAATAAGGTCTACAAGGATGCGGCACTGGCCAACGAAAGCAATGCACTGGCCACCGAAGTGGCGGCTGCACTGCAGAAGCACGCCACTACTACTCATCCTCAATACGGAAAAGTATATGCCTTCGAGGTCAATGGCTTTGGCAGCTACAACCTGATGGACGATGCCAATGTACCCAGCCTGCTGGCCCTGCCTTACCTGAATGCGGTGAGATCTGCCGATCCGGTTTACCAGAACACCCGTAAGCTGCTGTTGAGCACCGAGAACCCATTCTTCTTCAAGGGCAAGGCAGGTGAAGGAATTGGCGGGCCGCATGTTGGTATAGACATGATCTGGCCCCTGAGCATCATCATTCGCGGGCTTACCGCGGTGAATGATGCAGAGCGGATGCAAAGCATTAATATGTTGGTAGCTTCCCACGGTGGTACGGGCTTTATGCACGAGGCATTTCATAAGGACGACGCCGGCAAATTCACACGCAAATGGTTTGCCTGGGCCAATACGCTTTTCGGCGAGCTGGTATGGGAAACCTGGCAGCAGAAAAGACAGCTGCTGGCTTAAGCAGGCGAAAAGAACCGGCTCCTTTCAAAAACAATGGCATGCAATACGAGAACGAGAAATTGAAAATACTGTTCCAGCGCATTGGTTCGGAAAGCGACGAAAGCGCCTTTGCTGAACTCTTTCGTGATCAATATGCCAAACTGTTTCGCTTCTCCCTCCAGTACGTAGAAAGCCCCGAGGCAGCAGAAGAAATTGTTTCCGATATCTTCTTTAAATTATGGCGGTACCGCATTCATCTGCATACGGTGAATAACCCTGAAAGCTATCTTTTTATCGGGGTAAAAAACCAGTCCCTCAATTATATAAAGCAATATTCCCGCTATAAAATCACCTCGGCCGAAGACCTTATTCAACAACTCGCCTCAACCGATAGTCCGCCGCAGAAGGTTGAACTAAAAGAACTTCGCCTCCGGCTGGAACAAACGGTGAACGAGCTGCCGGAGCAATGCCGTACGATCTTCAGGCTGGTGAAAGAAGAAGGCGTAAAGCCCCAACAGGTGGCCAAGATCCTGAATATATCGATACGCACGGTAGAAACCCAGCTTTACCGGGCCATGAAGCGGCTGTCTGCCGTAGTGCAGCAATTGAAAAAATCTGCCGGCGAGTAATCTTCATAAATTTTTTTATTTCCTGTACGTAAGTTTTTAGATCTGCCTGTCTTTATCAACGTAAACCTTTTCTTCATGTTATCCGACCGTTTCTTGCAGCTTATTACAAAACAACTCTCGGCTTCACTCAGCACCGAGGAAGAAAAGGAATTAGATATCCTGCTCGAGGAAGACAATAATCGCCAGGCATATTTTCTTTTGAAAAAATTTTGGGAAAAAGAGCACTCCACGCCTGATGTTGAGAGGGCACTTACCCGCGTGCTGCAGCGGATCAGCGATGAGAATGCGCAGCTGCCGCTTCAGCCAACCCGCGTTGAACCGGTAAACAAGCGGCGTTTCTTAATAAGGGCTTCGGTAGCGCTCGTAGCGCTTGCATTCGCCATCACGGGCTATTTCTATTTTACCGATAAGACCAAGGAAGGCAGCGGCTCCCTCGCCACAAGCTCTGGCGTGCATGCAACCGCTAATCCGGTGGTGGAAAAGTACAATGCCAAAGGCACACGCTCGATCATTACGCTGGCCGACGGCAGCAAGGTCTGGCTCAATGCCGATAGCAAGTTGCAATATCCAACAGCCTTCGAAGGAAACACCCGGGAGGTATGGCTTTCCGGTGAGGCATTTTTCGACGTCACCAAAAACAAGCAAAGACCTTTTATCATTCACCTTAAGAAAGGCACGGTAAAGGTATTGGGAACCTCCTTCAATATCAAAGCTTACGACAATGCCTCAAAAGTAGAGACCTCGGTGTCTACCGGCCGGGTGGTGTTTATCCCGGCACAGCCCCTGAGCGGTAAAAAACCAGACGAAGTAGTTCTAACAAAAGATCATAAGGCCATCTACAGCCCTAGAAATGGAAATTTGGAAACCCTGGCCACCAAAAGCACACTGGACAAAGCCTGGACGGAGGGCAAACTCATTTTCGAACGCTCTGCTATGGCTGACATAGCGGAAACCCTGGAGCGGAACTTCGGCAAGCCAGTGCTCATCAACGATGAAGAACTGCGCACTTACCACTTTAGCGGATCATTTGAGAACGACCGGCTTGAAGATATCTTGTACTATTTGTCCAAAACAAAACCATTTACGTATCGCATCACGGAATCACAAGTCATTTTATCCGCCTTGCGGTAACGCCAAACAAAATGATTGCTTGATATGAAAAAAAGACTCTTTCCCCGACCGGGGTCGGGTACGCTGTGCAAAAATGCCGGCTTGCTCGCAATTGTATGCATGGCGGCCAGTGGCTTTCCAGTGCAGGCTCAAATCGCTTTTGCCCGCAGCACATCCGAATACTATTCCAACCAGCAAACCGGCCGGGTGAACCTGAAAGCGCGTAACGAAAAGCTGCAAGCTGTACTGGCACAGGTGGAAAAGCAGGTACCATTTGTATTCGTCTATTCGCCCGATGATATCAACATCAACCAGAAAGTAAGCCTTGAGGCCAAGAACAGTGAACTATCTGAAGTCTTAGAAACAATTGCCAGGCAAATCGGCGCCGCCTTCGAAATTATCAACGACAAAATCATTCTGCGCAGCAAAACCTCTAATGGAGGATTGCGCAACAACCTGACAGGTTCCAGCGCTGTACAGGACATTACCATCACGGGCACCGTAGTGGACGAGAACGGCCGCCCGGTGAACAAGGCCAGCGTTTATATCAAAGGCACCAACATCGGTACTACCACTGATGCTTCGGGACAGTTCAGTCTTAGCATTCCGGATGATAGGGCCAACGGTATTTTGATCATTTCCTATGTGGGGTATGCAGAAAAGGAAGTGCCGCTGAACGGCGGCCGCAATTTCAGTGTGGCGCTGCAGCCCTCCGATCGCTCGCTGGAAGATGTGGTAGTAGTGGGCTATGGCACACAGCGCCGCACCAGCGTTACGGGTGCCGTAGACAGGGTCGACAGCCGTGCTATAGAGGGACGCCCCGTAGTAAACCTTTCCCAGGCCCTCCAGGGTGTTTCGCCCAACCTTATCATACAGCAGCGCAATTTTGAGCCGGGACAGCCGGTAAACCTCAATATTCGCGGCCTTGGAACGTTGGGTGACAATACGCCATTGGTGGTAATTGACGGGATCGTGGGCGGTGATATCAACCTTTTGAATCCAAACGATATCGAGAGCGTTTCCATCCTGAAAGACGCCGGGTCAGCTGCTATTTACGGTTCCCGTTCGGCTAATGGTGTGATACTGGTTACCACCAAAAAGGGAAGAAAGAACGCAAAACCCACCGTGTCCTACAATGGCATTTTGGGAATACAATCACCCCGCCTTACCTATGAGCCAGTCAGCGCCTGGGAAAATGCCTATTACAAGAATGAATCACTTGTGAATGCCGGGCAATCGCCGGTGTTTACTCCATCCGATATTCAACGATTGCAGCAAAGGGGCGACGGCGACTGGCAGTTGAAGAACATCATGCAAAATGCCCTGCAGCAGTCTCATAACATAAGCCTAAGCGGTGGCTCGGCCAACAACACCTACCTGCTTTCCGCCGGGTACATCAACCAGCAAAGCAATTTTATTGGTCCTGATTATGGTTACCAGCGGTATAACTTCCGCTTCAATCAAACCACCGACATTGGCAAGTTTCGCCTGAGCTCTGTGCTAAGCTATGCCAAGGTTATGAACAAGGATCATTCGTACAGCTCACAGAACCTCATAGTGGATGCAAGCCGTGTGCCGCTGTATTATTCGTTCCAGGACAGCGCCGGTGGTTATCTGACAAACGCAGTATCGCAGGAGCTCAATCCCAAAGCCGTATTGGAAAATGGAGGCTCCCGTCGCAGTAACGACGACGAGGTATTCGGCAACGTATCGGGCGAACTCAACTTGTTCAAAGGCTTTAAGCTGCGTGGCGTGGCCGGCGGCACTTCCCGCTCTAATAATCTTTTTTCACGGGCCCGTCAGCTCAGGTTTTTCCCGGGCGGCGGATATGCCCTTGATCGCCCCATCGGCAACGAAACGTTCAAATCCCTGCTGACCAATATTCAACTGCTGGCCGAATACAACCGCAGCCTTGGTTCGCACAACCTGCGCATCTTGGCTGGTGGCACCAACGAATCCTATAAGGAGGAACGCAGTGCCCTGTACCAGCAGTTCACCGATTCAGCACTCGGTGTACCCAACTCAGACACAAAAATTGACGCCAACAGAAGCTTCAATACCAATGGCACCACGCCATGGGGAGCACCTGCTACAGTGGAAACCAGCATTAACTCCCTCATTGGCCGGGCCGGGTATGACTACAAGAACAAATACTTTGCAGAATTCAGCTTTCGCTACGATGGCTCCTCCGTGTTCGCCAAGGACAACCGTTGGGGTTTCTTCCCCTCGGCTGCTGTTGCCTGGCGCATAACGGAAGAAGCCTTTATGGCGCCTGTAAAAAGCGTTGTCAGCGAACTAAAGCTCCGGGCTTCCTATGGTTTGCTTGGTAACCAGAATGTAATAGCTTACCAGTATCAAACAGCTTTTGTCAACTCCCCCAACGGCTACTCCTTCAACGGTGCCTCTGTGGTTGCAGCCAATTACAGGCTTGGCAATCCGGATTTGACCTGGGAAAAGGCTGCCACTGCTAACATCGGCTTCGATGCTGCCCTGTTTGGCTCCAGGCTGCAATTCTCCTTTGATTATTTTAATAAAACAACCAGCGATATCCTATACCGCCGCCAGGACATTCCAACTCTTTTTGGCCTGTCGCAAGACCGCCTTCCTTCTTACAATGTAGCCAAGGTGCGCAACCGTGGTTGGGAAATCAAAGCCAACTATACTATGAATAGCGGTGAGTTTAGGCAAACTGTTGGACTTAACCTGGCC
>DASTPZ010000126.1:0-8852 GCA_035761965.1 Flavisolibacter sp.
GTAAACCAGTGAATTAGGCTGGCGCTTTATTGTTCAGGCTGGTGAACTTCTGCATCTTTGAATCATCTTAGAAAAACCAATTAAATCCAGTTTCCGAAAGAAGAACCAATCCAAACCTAAGAAAAGCTGAATTTGTCCAATCCTTGAAAGCCCGCAGGCGTCCGACCCTCTGAAAAGCAACAAAACAACGTGCGCCTGAACGAATTATCCCCTGTTTCTAAACGGGGGATTTTTTTGCGCCAGTTATATCGCGGAAGGCTGTGGCAGAACCCTCATCTTATCTTCCGGGTCGCCTCCTGTACGTCAGGTTTCAATATTCTTTATCTTAACCCTAAATTGATATATGATCAGGGCTTTAAGAGAACAATACAACCGGGCTTTCACGCTTGAGCAATACCAGAACTTTATTTCATCGCTTGAGAATGTGTTTCCGGGACAGCTCGACTTCCGGGTGGCCGAAACACCCGTTTTTATACCGGCGGATTTTACCTCCAAACTGCTTTCTGCCTGCGAGCATATCATCGATATTATCTCCCGGCCCGGCTACCTTGCGCAGAGCGAAGCGGCCATACCTCCGCAGCTCAGGGTTCCCGGGGAAGATAGTCATCCGCACTGCATAGCATTTGATTTTGGTGTATGCCAGGGTGCCTCGGGCGAACTGGAGCCTCAGCTGATCGAGATGCAGGGCTTTCCTTCCCTCTTTGCCTGGCAGGTTATTCTGCCGGAGGTTCACAACAGGCATTTCCCAGCTCCGCAAGGTTATGGGGTTTATCTTAATGGCTACGACCGTACATCTTATATCGAACTGCTGAAGCGCATCATTGTTGCCGGTGAAGACCCCTCACAGGTCATTCTTCTTGAAATATTCCCGGAACATCAAAAGACCAGGGTTGATTTTTTTGCCACTGAAAGTCTGCTGGGCATCAAAACAGTTTGTCTTACAAAACTGATACAGGAAGGCAACCAGCTATTCTATGAACTTGAGGGGAAAAAAACAAGGATCAGACGCATCTATAACCGGGTAATATTCGACGACCTGTTTCAGCAGCCCCGCGAAGTCCAGGAAAAAGGCAGGATCTTTCAGCAGGAGCTGGATGTTACGTGGGTGCCGCATCCCAACTGGTTCTACCGCATCAGTAAATATACCCTGCCTTTTATCCGGCATCCATATGTGCCCGAAACAAGTTTCCTCGATAAGGCAAACCTGCCGGATGACCTATCGGCCTATGTTGTAAAACCGCTTTTCTCGTTTGCAGGGCAGGGTGTGATTATCGACGTTACTCCGGAAGATATCGAACAGATCCCCGATCCGCAAAACTGGATCATTCAAAAAAAGGTACAGTATGCACCAGCGGTGGATACGCCGGATGAACCTGCGAAGGTGGAGATCCGCCTGTTCTATTTCTGGGAGCCAGGGCAGCCAAGACCTGTGGCAGCCAACAACCTAGCCAGGCTTAGCAAGGGGAAGATGATCGGTGTGCGCTATAATAAGGACAAGGAATGGGTTGGCGGCAGCTTTTGTCTTTTCGAACACTAAGCCGGCGGATAAAAACAAAGGCTGCCAGGTGGTTGAAACGTTCGTCTCCGAATTCCCTCATCAGGGTCTGATTATTTTATTCTAAAGCGCAGCCCGGCAAAGGCCCTCATGCCCTGGTTCGGGGCATAGATGTACGAGGGGTCAAAGCTTAAAGCATAAGGGTTATCCGGTGTTGCCAGCACATTCCCATTGCCGTCGTATTCGAGGTTTTTATCGAAGGGGTCCTGCGACCTTGCAATAAGGAAGGGGTTGTTCTTCGCAGGCGTCCAATTCAGCAGGTTCTTGATGCCGCCGAAAACCTCCAGCTTCTCAGATATCCATTTGGTAAGCTGGATATTCTGTATGCTCCATACCGGTGAATATGGCTGGCGGGGGTCCATAGCAGAGGCGAGAGGCAGCCGCATAGGTCCGTAAATATTGCCGGTATAGTCGATGGTAAGCCGCTGTAGCGGGAGGGTATAACTAAGGGCCCAGGTGCCGCTCCAGCTTTCGGTCAGAACGGGTCGCTGCCGCGTTTTTATGCCATCGATGGTTTCTATCTTTTTCACATCCTGCAGCGTGACGCCGGCCAGCACCTTTATTCTTTTAAGAAGATTCGCTTCCAGGTTGAGGGTAAAGCCACGCGATACGGCGGCTCCATCCAGATTGTCATAAATGATCTTATTGGGGTCTGTATCGTAGTCCGCAATGATCTGGTTGCTGAAATGCGAATACCACACCGCCGCGTCAACCAGCCAGCTGTATGATGGCGTGGTCCATTGGCGGCTGTAATTGAGGTTGAGGTTATAGCTGGTCTCTGGTTTCAGCTCCTCCCTGATCTCAACAGCCCTGGCGCCGGTCAGTGCGGCATGATCTTCCGTAAAAAGGTTCACTACCCTGAAGCCTGTTCCCCCGTTAAGCCGCAGGCTCTCTTTCCGGCTGATCTGCCATTTATAGGCAATCCTTGGCGTAAGTATGGTTTTGTGAACAGGATGATGATCGTAGCGAAGTCCGAGCAGCAGGGTATGAGCGGGAGATAGCTTCCATTCGTCCTGTACAAAAACGCCGGGAAGAGTATAACGCTCGGGAGCATTGAGCTTGGTCAGGGTGTCGATGGTGGCCGTGGAGTTGTCGTCGTAATAATTATGCCGTAGCGCGGCTCCGATGAGCAGGTTGTGGTTCCTGATCGACTTGTCCCATCGCAGCTGTCCGAACAATATCTTTTGCGTGGCGAGGTAAGGTGTGGTGCCATAGTAAGAATCCTGGTGATGACCGGTAGCAGAGAAGGAAAAAAAAACGGGTTGATTTAAGGGAAGCTGGTAATTGCCGATCAGCTCCCAGCGCCGTGTATAGATGCTTTCTCCATAGATGCTATCCGTGCCCCTGAACTGTTTGGCCCATCGCATATCGCCGCCCCAGCGGCTCTCATAAAAATAGCGGCCGGCCAGGGTTGCCGTCCTGTTCAGCTTGCGCTGGATGCTCCATTTGTTGAAAATGCTGATGCGGTCCTGGAGCGCCACATCGGTAAACTGGTCTCCGTTCTTGTCTGCCGGGTTATCATAGCTCACATAGTTGACGCCAAGAAGCGACTGTATCTTTTTTCCCAGTTTCCATTTAACACCCAGGTCCGTATTGAGCTCGCGCCAGCTTGTACCCATGAGGGTAGCTGAAAACAACGGTGCTTTTTCAGGCGATTTTGTAATGATGTTGATCAGGCCGCCGATGGCCTCGGACCCATATAAACCGGAGGCCGGACCTTTTACGATCTCCACGCGTTCGATCATTTCACTTGGGATGCCGAACAGCCCGTAAACAGAGGAGAGGCTGCTGACGATAGGCATGCCATCGATGGTCACCATAGTATAGGGCCCCTCAAGGCCGTTAATGTGGATATCACCGGTATTACAAACACTGCAATTGATCTGCGGTCTTACACCGTTCACATGCTGAAGCGATTCGAATATGCTCGGAGCCGGATTTTTTTTGAAGAACTGCGGGCTGTATACTTCAACGGCTATCGGGCTCTCAAGCTTTTTTACCGGCCTCATGGTGCCGGTTACCACGATTGCATCAAGCGAAGCTTCCGAGTGATTCAGACTCACTTCCAGCTCCCTGGTTTCATCTTTTGCCAGTTGGATCACGCGGTGATAAGGTTCAAAGCCTACCAGACTGATATGAAGCACCTGTCTGCCCGGCTGCAGCGATCGAAAGCTGAAGCGGCCCGCCGAATCGGTAAGCTGGAAGCTGTTGCCCAGGGAAACAGTGGCTCCCGCCGCCGGCGCGCCGGACTGCGACACTGTTCCATTTAATATCACCTGCGCGTTCGTACTCAGCATCAGGCACATCAGGATCGGCAATATCAAACCCTGCCAACTTCTTTTCATACGGCAAAACTAATAAACGTTTAATAATCCAAAGCAATTTTATTTGGTTAGCCAAATTTTTTGGATGAGGCCGATCATCTTTACTTTTGCCGGATGGCGCACTTCACCCATCATTCAGAGGAGAACTACCTTAAGACCCTTTTTAGCCTTGGCCAGAAGCAGATCAAAAAAGTGAACAATGTAGCCCTTGCCAAAGCCCTGGACCTTAACCCGGCAACGGTGCTTGAAATGGTGCGGAAGCTCAGCACAAAGAACCTGGTAGCCATGCAGGCCGACAAGTCTATCCAGCTCACGGAAAAAGGGAGGAAAAAAGCTTTGCTTACTATCCGGCGGCACAGGCTTTGGGAGGTATTCCTGGTAGAAAAGCTTCAGTATAAATGGAACGAGGTTCATGAGCTGGCTGAACAGCTCGAGCATGTGGAATCGATCGATCTTACCGACCGGCTGGATGCTTTTTTAGGATATCCCGGTTTCGATCCCCATGGTGATCCTATTCCCGACAAAAACGGAAAGCTAAAGCTGAATATATCCATGCCCTTGTCTGCCGGGCAAAAAGGAAAGACCTACCGTGTCATCAGCCTGGCCGAAACGCAGGATTCTTTTCTCGACTACCTGGGACAGCTGAACATCAGGCCGGGAACCCGCATCAAGATCACCGACCTGCAGGCTTATGATCAATCCTGTGCTGTATTGGTACAGAAAAAAGCGATCCAGCTGAGCGAAAAGGTTGCTCGCAATATACTGGTTGAACCGGTTTGAGCCCCCTGTGGCTATGATCGAAACCGGGTCTCATTAAGATTTGCGCCGCTTGAGCAGGTTGAAGAATGTATGTTCGAGAGATACCAGGTAACTCTTCTCCATATTCCTAAACTGGTTGCCATTGAGCTGAAAGCGATAGCCGAGATTCAGCTTCGTATTGCTGCTGAAGATCAGCTGCACTGCCGGCGCAAGGTCCACGTAAAATGTTTTCCTGTCGAGGGTGCGCTGCCCGATCAACTCTGTATACACATTCAGGTTAAGCTGGTCATAATTCTTATAGACCCTTGGCAACACAAGGTATCCGGCCGAAAGCGTATAGTTCAATGAGCTGTATGTTCGCTTGGGCATATAAGCTACCTCATCATAGCGCGATGGATCGAAAGCCTGCGTATGGCTCACCGTACCCGATACGGCCAGTTTGTTGAGCAGCTGAGTGGCAATGATCCCAGCCTGAACGCCGCTCCGGTCGCCCTGCAGGCTGATCTCCTCGAAATAATAATCGTTCCGGCTATAGGCAGCTTCCGCAAACACGGCTACCCTGAAATGCTTGTGTATATCATCCACAGACAGCAGGCGGTACTTGCCATAGGCGTACACCGATTCCCACCGCGTATTTGGCGTATACATATTGGAAAAGCTCGTTCCGAGGTGGACCATCAGTTTCTTGCTGAAGCCAAACATCAGCTCCGGCGTATACCGCTGCATTTGGCCGCCATGATGGCCCTCGCCAAAATTGGTCACTACCCGGGTGCTGAGAGAGTGTGCGGGCATATTGGAAGCCGGCTCACTGTATACGTACAATTCCTGGGCGCCGGCCCTTGCATGCAGGGCATAGGTGAGCAGGAAAAAAAACATTTTTTTCATAAGCGAAATTGCATGAATGATCAGGAGGTGAATGAGAGCCTGCAGCATTAAAGCGCCATTCCCTTTTCCCAAACACCAACCGGGACTGGGCCGCGGTCGGTGTTCAGGGAGGAAAGGGCAATCACTATTCGCTCTCGGATGCCGCTTGTTTACATAATGGCGTGAAAGATCCTTGTTTCTTCCTTGATCTCATCGCTTTTGCAGCATTTAGCTGTTTTGCCTGTTTGCACGCATTCCATCGTGCTCATGCCACTGTATTTTTTAAATGTTTTGGCAGATGTATAGGCCTTGTCAACGATCGTAAAACTGGTTGGACCGTTCAGCTCCTGGTTGGCTGCATTAAGAAAATGAAAGTACCGGCCGCCGATCAGCACGTGCTGGTCTTTTTGGAGCCTGGTCTTTTCCAGGTTGGCGGTTACCTTAAAGCTCGCTACTGCAAAACCTGCATCCTGCACGGCAGCCGCAAGCGCATCAAAGTCGGGCTGCGCCGAATCTGTAAAGCTGATATTGTACTGCTGGTTTTTTATATCCACCTGTACTTTGCCGACAGCAGGAACTTTTTCCAAGGCATTCAGTACGGCTTTAGAGCACATGGAACAGGTAAGCCCGCTGGCTTGCAGCGACACTTTGGTGATCTGGGCCTGAGCTGCCAGGCCTAATACCACGACTATGAGTGATAAAACTATCTTTTTCATTTTTTTGAATAGTTAAGTTTGACGGATAACCAGCCGGGAAGGCCGGCAAATGAAATCAGGCTTTCTTGCAGCAGGCTTTTTTGTCGCAGCCGCTTTCTTTGCAGCAAGCCGTGTCTTTCGTACAGCTGCCGTCCTTCGTGCACTGCTTTTCTGTACAAGCCGGTGCTTCGCAACAGGAAGTCTTTGCTGCTCTTTCGTACTGGCAGCAGGCTTCAAGCTTATTATAAGACTCATCCGAAGCTTTTGCAGCCGGGGTGTCGTAACCCTCGGCAGCTATGGCTTTTTGTATCCTGGCCATATCTGTGGCATTGCTGTTGAACTTAACGGAAAGCTCTTTTGTATCTGCATTCCAGGCGGCATAGCTGGCGCCTGCTTTTTTAGCGGTGGATTCGATGGTTTTTTTGCACATGCCGCATTCACCCGCCACTTTGATTTTTTCGGTTTTTTCCTGGGCGGTAACTGTTGTGGAGAGGGCAAGACAGAGAAAGGAGGCGATCAGTATTTTAAAGGTTTTCATCTTTAGAAATTTAATTGTTTACAGAAAAATTTACCCGCGGGGCCATGCCCGCCGGGATTGTCGTTAATCCTGTAAACGGTCTAAATTCTGAAAACACAGTTTTCTATGTATACATGCTGTTCATCAGGCGGAGGTCCTGAATCGATGTATTCCGGCGTGGTTGTAAAATTCCTGAAAGGGGAGAGAAGGAAACCGGTATTGATGACCCGTACGGCGGTAAGGGCTTGTCCGTCAAAATGGAGCTCCGATGCAAAATGCGAGCTTTCAAGCTTTACGATCTTTACCTCGTCCCTGCAGCAGTTGTTGTCTCCTTTATGCATGCCGCATTTTCCGCACTTATCGCTGCCGCTATCGCCCAGCTGAGCCGAGTCGAGCCTGTTCATGCAATAGTGCAGGCTCACAACAAACCCCGAGCTTACCGTAAAGTACAGCAGGAGTATGATGGATGCGAGGAGCCTCTTCATAACGGTAAAGTTAAACACTGCTTTTGAGAACAGGAACAGCAAATCGTTAAAACGAGGGTTTTATTTCTTGGGATGCATTGTATTGTTTATCAATTAACAAAGCTCCATTGAATGCCAAAGCGCAGTATGGCGCCGGGAGTGGGATGGTCGGGTGCAGCCAGGTTATTGTTGTTGAACTGGAAGCCGCCGAGGAACCTGGCTGTATTGATGTTCTCAGCCCTTACATAAGCCCTGAAGCTCCGGATCCTGAAATGCAGGAACAGGTGAACGTCGGGCAGGTTGCTGATGGTTGTGGTATCCTGGTAGAAGAATTGTCCTAGCACCGGTGAGTAATTGTCGGCCTTGTAAGGGGTATGGTAACGGGCTTCCACGCCAAATGCGATGTTGAGATTGGGAAAACCGAGATTACCTTCATACATGAACCTGTTCCTCGTGTACAGCGCAGGCAGGTTCACCTGGGCGCCTCCTGTTTTCTGCTGGATATAAACCTCGCTGTGGAGGTTCCACCGGCGGCCGATCCTGAACACTTTGCTGGCGTTGATCCTAAGAACATTAAATATTGTTCCTTCCTGCTGGAGCTCGTTATAGCCCCTCAGGTAGAGATAATTGCTCACCAGGTAATAATCCCCGCTTATCCTCAGTCCCTGTTTCGTAAGGAAAAGCGAGGCAAAGGCATGGGCGGTGTTTTCATTGACAAAACTTTTCGGAGCATCAAGGTAAAACCCGCTTCGCTGGTCGTAGATAAAGGAAGGGCTGCGGTTGATGTTCTCGAAGCCGAGCTGCAGGCTGCCTATTTTTTCAACCTGGCGCTGTAAACTTCCATATGCGTGGTAGTTGCCCAGGTTATAGCCATTGAGGTAAAGGCGTCCAAAGGCAAGCATGTCCCATTTGCGGTTCTTTGTGCGGTTGCGGTATTCGCCGTGCGCCATTACGTTATAAAGTGAAGCAGAGCCCACATCAAGCGAGTCCCTGGTAAACTCTCCCTGCAATAGCTGAAGGCTGGCACCCAGCTTAATGAACTGATTGAGGTTTTTGGCATCGGGAAACTGGTAAATGGAAAAATCATTGGTGATTTCTTTCCAGCTATCCCTGAACCAGACCGATTCACCCGGTCTGAAAACGATGTCGTAGTTATCGCGGTAAAACTGTGAGTCGGGCACATTGCGGATCGTTCCGCTCACTGTATTGATATCCTCGAAATTATAGCTGTATTTGCCATAGGTGAAGCTGTGCTCAAAGCGAACGCGCGGATAGAACAGGGGTATGACGGTTGAGTCTGTAACGATAGAGTCTTTGCGCCCAAGATCGTATTGCTGGCGGAGCATCACATTGAACTCGCGGTACCTGTTACCGGTTGAAAGCGAAGTTGTGAAAAAATCACGGGAGGGTACAGGCGACCCGCCGATCTTGGTGGGTATAAGAAAGCGGTCCTTGGCATAGACCAGCGAATCAAGGTCATTTACATTCCGCAGTCCGCCATTCTCCCCAGTTTGCAGCCGGTTTCCGAGGATGACGAAAAAATTATTGTAACGTTTGGAAGGCGATTGGTACCAGGAGGTGAATACGTAGTTGTTGTGGTTCGTTTTCTGGTTGCGGAAAACCCCTGGGGAGTTGATAAGCCGGTACCCCAGTGAAAAGTTCCAGTAGGGTCTT
>DASTPZ010000127.1:0-10327 GCA_035761965.1 Flavisolibacter sp.
TCACCGAAATACCGCTTGGAGAATAAGTCAGAATGCTGTTGAGCAGGTTTTTCTGTGTCTCGAGCTCCCTGATCATCTTGTATTCCTCCGTCCGGTCCTGGATCACGGTTAAAACACCTCCTTCCACCCGTGTACGGGTGAAGCTATAATACTTGTTCAGTTGTGTATTGTAGATGCTTCCCTCAAATTTCTTACCTGAGGTAAGAACAAGGGCCATTTGCTCGATCACTTCTGCTTTATTCTCTTCTTTCAGGGTAAGCGTATTGGATATGCGATTACCGATGAGCTGAACGGGAGACAGGCCTGAAAACTGGTACATCGCAGCATTGCAATAAAAGTACTCGAAATCTATGATCCCTGTTTCGTTTGGGCCCCACAATGGTTTCATCCAAAAGACGGGCTGTGGCTGCTCACCGAACAGCTGGGCCAGCAACTGCAGGCCTGTACTCGTTTCTGTCATAGCTGGAAAAGGAAGCAAAGCTAAGTTATTCGCCGGCTTCAGGCACCCTGGCAAGGATACACCTACCGCCCGGCTTTTTTTGAGGTCTAATCAATAAATACTTAATTTAAGTGCGGTTAAATTATTGCTGATGGAAACAAATCAAAACAATCCCGCCGACGAAGGCCGCAGACAGTTCCTGAAACGGTCGTCCGCGCTGGCCGCGCTTATGGCAACGCCGCCCCTGCTTTCGAGAGCCGCGGAGGAAAAGCTCGATGAAAAAGCCGCCGCTTTTTTCGAAAAAAAGAATCTTAGCCTGACGGTCAACGGAAAACGATATGATCTCCAGGTTGAGCCCCGCGTCACCCTGCTCGACCTTCTGCGCGAACAACTGCACCTCACAGGTACTAAAAAAGGATGTGACCATGGACAATGCGGCGCCTGCACGGTGCATGTGGATGACCGGCGCGTACTCTCCTGTCTTAGCCTTGCTGTAATGCAGGATGGAAAAAAGGTGCGGACGATAGAAGGACTCGCCGAAGGCAGCAAGCTGCATCCGATGCAGGAGGCCTTTATAAAGCATGATGGTTTCCAGTGCGGCTATTGTACGCCGGGGCAGATCATGTCGGCGATAGCATGTGTAAATGAAGGACACGCTGGTTCGGCGGAGGAGGTCAGGGAGTATATGAGTGGCAATATCTGCCGCTGCGGAGCATATTCTAATATTGTCGCAGCCATCATGGACGCAAAAGGAAAGGAGGGAATGTCATGATCAATTTTGACCTTGTCAAAGCAGCTTCTCTGCGGTCGGCAATAGAAACCTTGTCCAAGGATACAGGTGCGCAGTTCATCGCCGGTGGGACCAACCTGGTCGACCTGATGAAAAAAGGCGTGACTGCGCCGCAGAAGCTGGTCGACATCACAGGCCTGCCGCTCCGGCAGATCGAAGAATCCAGGGGCATCATACGAATAGGCGCGCTGGCACTCAACAGCGAGGTAGCAGATCATTCTCTCATCAAAGCCAGGCTGCCCCTGCTTTCAATGGCGCTTCATGCAGGCGCTTCGCCGCAGCTGCGGAACATGGCTACCGTAGGAGGCAACCTCATGCAACGCACACGCTGTCCTTATTTTTATGATACGGCCATGCCATGCAATAAGCGGCAGCCCGGCAGCGGGTGCAGCGCCCTTGAAGGATACAACCGTATGCATGCGATCTTTGGTGCCACCGACTCCTGTATCGCGGTACATCCCAGCGATATGTGCGTGGCGCTGGCAGCACTGGACGCTACAGTGGTAGTTGCCGGGGCGAAGGGAGAAAGACGCATTGCCTTCGGGGATTTTCACCGCCTGCCCGGCACTAACCCGGAAAAGGACAATAACCTTAAAAGAGGGGAGCTTGTCACCGCGATCGAACTGCCTGTGCAGGACGCACTGGCTAAACGCGCGCTGTATACCAAAGTGCGCGATAGGGCCTCTTACGCCTTTGCGCTGGTATCCGTTGCAGCCATGCTCGACATCAACAACGATATCATACAGGGCGCGAGGCTTGCCATGGGAGGCGTAGCCCATAAGCCATGGCGGCTGAAAGAAGCAGAGGCTTTTCTCAAAGGCAGGCAGCCGTCCCAGCCCGTATTCGAGCAGGCTGCGGCGATCGCCATGGAAGGCGCGCGAACCTTCGCTCACAATGGTTTTAAACCCCGCCTGGGACGGAATACCATCATACATACACTTACCAGCATCAGCATGCTATAAAAAAATACTATGGGAAGTTTTTTCTTTGATGAGCCTTTTATACCCGAGCAAGACCGGGTGGATGGCGTGGCCAAGGTTACAGGCGCTGCAAAATATACTGCCGAACACGATATTCCCGGGCTGGTTTATGGCGTGCTCGTTGGCAGCACGATAGCCAGGGGAAGCATCAGCTCTATCGATACGAAACCTGCGGAACGTTCGCCAGGCGTTCTGGCCATCATTTCCCACCTCAATACGATCAAGGTGCCGGGCTACGATGCTGGCGGCAATCCGGCCAAAGGACCTGTTGGCGGCAAAGGCCTGCAGGTGTTCAACGATAATCTTATCCGCTTCGCCGGGCAGCCGGTGGCCATGGTGGTGGCCGATAGTTTTGAAAGAGCGGTGCACGCAGCCTCATTGCTAAACGTCCGGTATCAAAAAGAAGAACATCTTACAAATCTCGAACATGCTATGAATAAATTGCCCGCGCTCGAGGGTGGGCGTTATGGGGATAGCATAAGGGGCGAAGCCGATGCCTATAAGAAAGCGCCGGTCATGCTGGAGGCGAATTATACCATACCGCTTGAAGTGCATAACCCCATGGAGATGCATGCGGTCACGGTGGTCTGGGAGGGCGAGGACAAGGTAACGGTTTACGACAAAACCCAGGGTGTTAAATCAACGCAGCGCAGCATCATGCAGGCTTTTAAGCTTGAAGAAAAAAATGTGCAGGTGAACGCGCAGTTTGTTGGCGGCGGTTTTGGTGCCGCTCTTCGTACATGGCCGCACGTAATAGCTGCGCTTATTGGTGCAAAAAAGATCGGCCGTCCGTTAAAGCTGGTACTGGGCCGCGACCAGATGTTCACCATGGTTGGATACCGTCCCTACTCGATCCAAAAGATTGGCATCGGAGCAGACAGGGAAGGCAGGCTCGTTGGCATCACGCACGAAGCTTTCTCTCATACCTCAACCTATGAAGAATTTACCGAAGGCGTGGTCAATATATCCCGGCTGCTCTACGCTTGTCCTAATGTAACAACAAGGTACAAAGTACGTCCGCTCGACCTGAGCACGCCAACCTGGATGCGTGGACCGGGGGAGGCAACGGGCGCTTTCGCGCTGGAATCGGCCCTTGATGAGCTATCTTACTCACTTGGCATAGATCCGCTTGAGATCCGGCTGCGCAATTATGCAGAAACAGACCCGGAGCGAAACCGGCCTTACTCGAGCAAGTTCCTGCGCGAAGCATACCGGATAGGGGCAGAGCGCATAGGCTGGGATAAACGCAATCCAAAGCCCGGCTCCACACCTTCCGCCGCCGGCGGACAATGGATGACGGGTTATGGCATGGGCACAGGTGTTTTCAATGCTTCAAGGGGAACGGCCAGGGCTGCAGCAAGGCTGATGGCGGATGGCTCATTGGTGGTACAGAGCGCGGTGGCGGACAGCGGTCCCGGTACCGCAACGGCCATGGTAAGGATTGCATCGGATGTAATGGGACTTCCGCTTAACAAGGTCAGCTTTGAGCTGGGCGATTCTTCACTTCCGCCCGGGCCAACACAGGGCGGATCAACCACTACCTCCACGCTTGGTTCCGCAGTCAATGATGTATGCATGTCGCTCCGGCAAAAGATCGCCGGTCTGCTCGGGACAATCCCCCAATGGCAGCAGGTAAAATACGAGGAGTTGATCTTTTCCGGCGGTGGTCTACAGCATAAGTCCGACAGCAACAAGAACATCAGTTATATCGATCTGTTAAAGCAATCGGGTCTTGGTTTTGTCGAAGCAACCGAAGAATCCAAGGCGACCGAGGAGCAGCGCAAATATTCATCCTTCTCTTATTCGGTGCATTTTGTAATAGTGGATGTTCATCCGCCCACAGGTGTAGTAAAAGTAAAAAGGGTTGTAACTGTAGCCGACTCCGGAAAAGTGATCAGCGAAAAACCTGCGGCCAGCCAGATGATCGGTGGCGTAGTTGGAGGCATTGGCATGGCCCTGATGGAGGAAGGCGTGATCGATCACCGCTACGGTAAGTGGGTAAACAATAATTTCGCCGACTATCATGTGCCCGTGCATGCCGATGTGCCTCATATAGAAACTCTTTTTGTGAACAAGCCCGACCCGATCCTTAATCCTATGGGTGCAAAAGGAATGGGAGAGATCGCTCTGATCGGTTTTGCTCCTGCTGTTGCCAATGCAGTTTACCATGCTATTGGTAAACGCATCAGGGAGCTGCCCATTACACCAGATAAGATCATGGTGTAAGAGACAAATAAAATTTACTCTCAATAGACCTCGTCGAAAAGGCCTTCATTGTATCTGCTGCTTCCCTTATTCCATGGCATAGAATTTTCAGCGATTCTTGCTCATTATTGTTAAAATGGAAAATAGGACATCAATGCTGGAAGGCCATAGCGATCTCGAGAAAGAGGCCTATATAGGAACGATCGCTTCTATTGCAACAGCCGACAGGCAGGCGACGGAAGAAGAGCTCGATCATATCTCGGAGTTATGCGGTGCTGCAAGCCTGCCTGCCGAGCGGCAGCAGGCTGTAATGGATGCTGCCAGGGGAACTTCGGGAGTCGAGCTTACTCATTACCTCGATATTTTAAAAACCAGTGAGCTTCGCTATTCGCTTGTGGCGGACCTGCTTGCTTTTGCTAAGACCGATGAGAATTATGAGGAGTCAGAACAGCAGCATGTAAGCCGGATTGCCAGGTACCTGGGGCTGGATGAGCAGCAATATTCCCTTCTTAGCCAGTTTGCCGAAAAAGCAAGTGAATCACCGGAAGCAGGTCCCCAAATGCTTTCCTCAGGCCTTGGCGGAAAATTGCAGGGCGCAGGCATCAATACAGGCAGTCTGTTCAAAGGTCTGCTTGGCACCATTGGTCCTATGCTCTTGGCTGGTATGCTCTCAAGGGGCAGAGGCGGCGGTCTGGGCCGTGGGATGTCGGGCGGGGGACTGGGCTCCCTGATCGGTATGCTCGGTGGCAGTGGCGGAGGAGGCCTGGGCAGTGCCGGCGGCTTGCTTGGAAGGATACTTGGCGGCCGTTGACCTGCCAACCAGTGATGTCATTTATTGCTAACCAAAAAAACACGACATGAAAAAGCTAATGCTAACCTCGGGCATGGTCGCCCTTTTAATGGCGGGAACAATCAGCTCCTGCAAGAACAAGGCAAAAGAAACAACGCCTGTTACAACAACAACGACAACAGACGATAACGCGGCCAAGCCCGCTCCTGTGGAAATAGCTGCCGACGATATGCTTAGCAGGGGTGTTCAGGACGCAACAAAGGATTATCCCGATGTTACGTCAACCGTTCACAATGGCGAGGTTACACTGACAGGCAGCATCGAGAGAGACGATCTTTCGTCGCTGATACAGTCTGTGCAGGCTCTTAACCCTAAAAAAGTAATCAATCAGCTAACCATAAAAGAATAAGCTATGGCTGTACAGCAAAAATATGCGGAGCTGGTCAATGCGGCCAGGCAGGCCGGCATCGGCAATATGCAGGTGAGGGAACAGAACAATGTGCTCTATATAGATGGGGTAGCTCCAAGCGCCCAGGTAAAGGACCAGCTATGGGCAATCTACAATAAGCTTGACCCTGATTTCCGGTCTGCCGACCTGGTGCTTGACCTTAAGCTACAGCCGATGGTAACCGGCACAAAGGCCAAGGTGGTGACCGAGTCTTCCAACTTGAACATAAGAAAGGGACCTGGTACCGACCAGCCTATTGTTGGTAAGGCCGGCCACCAGGACACGGTAACGGTACTAAACCAAACCAATGAGCAGTGGAGCCTGATCAAAACAGATGATGGTGTTGAAGGATATGCCTACAGCCGTTACCTGGCGCAGGCTTGAGAAATAAAAAGCGGCATCGATAACGGTGCCGCTTTTTATTTCAGATAAAAGGTTATTTGGGTTCAAACAGCCGGTCGATCATTTCGGATTTAAAATGTTTAACAGGGTCACCATTGATATTGTGGTAAACCGCGCTGATGAAAATGGTCTGTGAGGCACTGATCACCGCCGTCACGAGCAAAGAGCCCAACAGGGCCAGCGCAATGCCGATAACCAGGTGAAGGGCCGAGCCAAGAAAGAAGAGCGGAACCGCTATCAGCACTAAGGCTACCACCTGCAGCAAGCCAAAGCTGAAAGTTGCACCAATGCTTTCGCCCCATTTTTCGCGCATCAGCTGCGATGAGCGCTTGAATGCCTCGAGAGGACCTTTGTCTTCATAAGCGATCACAGGAACAACAAAAAAGGTTGCAACGCTCCATGCAATACCGATGAGGCCAACGACGATCTTACCAAGCCAGCCGGCATTTTCCTCTATCAGGCGAAGGATGGTTCCTACGGTGGCCGCGAACATTGCCCAGGTAAATATGGTGCCGATACGGCCCATGCTAAACCTGATGCCCTTGCCGATCGTCACTTCTTCGCCGGCAAAATAAAGCCTGGTGCAGTGCACAAGCGCCGTATTGAAGAACACGACCACAAAATAGTTCACGAGGTAGTAGCCAAAGAGCAGGAGAACAGAGGTTGTTTGGCCAGGGGCTTCGATCAGCTCAGGATCCCACCCCGCACCGGCAAGCAGCATGGCCACGAAAGACCCCATTATGAGAACTAGCGAAAGGCCGGAGAGAATAGGGAATACAATTAATTGTTTATTATCCTTCAGTACTTTGAAGCTGTCCATAGCCAGGCGATAGCCATTGGCAAGACGTGAAAAAAAGCTCATAAGCGGTATTTTATCAATACAAGATAAAAAAATACCATCAGCATTCTAAAAGAAACCCCGCTCTTCTGATAAACTAAGAGAAAGCCCTGAGCAGCGGTTCAAAAGGCCGGCCTGTATTTCTTCATCTATCATCAGGCGAACTATATAGAACCCTGCCAGCATCCGCAAATGCGGGGATTGGATAAAGACCGCTTAATAAACAGGACGGTAGCGTTGAGCCAGCAGCAGTACATTAGCGCGGCCTCCCAGCAGGTTGCCTGTAGTGCGGTACCTGAATTCGATCCTGTCTATATAACGGCCGTCGCGGGCAAGCTCTATGATACGGCTTTCCTGCCCCGCATTGATGATGGCGTCGATATTCGGTTCGAGCTTATCGCCATTCTCAAAATAGATCGTCAGATCGCTGATCCTTACATCCCGGTCCTCCACCTTAAAGCGAATGGCCGTATACTGGTTGCGGCTCGTTACGTCGATCTCATCCTTGTCCTTGACAAAATTGACCTTTCTTTCGGCCAATAGGTCCCATCCTTCCTCTATACCAATGCTTCTGCGCGATGAGCCGCATGCCTGCAGCAGGCCAAGGCAGGAGATGAGCAGGGTGATTTTCATTAAAGCAGGCAGGTTCATTTTGTTCATAAGTCTTTTGATGCAGTTGCACTTCAAAATTCATTCCCGGCCTTTTGTAAAAGGGCTGGTCCAACAATTTGAAATGTAGTTGAACAACCTGCTGTCAAAGTATGGCTTTATGGCGAGACTGCCAGCTGTGCACTTCTTTTCCGGCATCTCCTGCCTCATCTATTCAAAAAAAACAAAACCGCTTCCGCAGGTGTAGGCATCAAACTTGCATGACGAGAATTGACAATTTGTGCTAACCTCAAAAAAACAAATAGATTATGAAAAAGACAATCCTTGCATTGCTTATGACAGGAGGCAGCTGTGCAGTATTTGCGCAGACGGACACATCGATGATGCGGCGCGATACCATGCAGATGCAAACACAGTCGAACACCGATATGCAAATGCAGACAACCACACAGGACAGCAGCATGCAAATGCAGAATGGCACCCTGAGCAGTGCCGGAAACTACAATGCCTATAACTCATTTACAGCAACAGTGCCCGATTACATGCAAACCTATGTGATGAGAGACTATCCCACGGCTTCGGATATCCGTTGGCGGCAGACCGGGGACTGGTGGCATGGATATTCGGTAGCGAACGGCCAGCCTACCCATATGTATTATAACAATTCAGGCCAGACCTTCACGGTATCGCTTCCTGTAAGGCAAGGCCTGGTGCCCGAAACCTTTATGTCAAGGGCAGTGGAAATGTTTGGTCCTACGCTTTATGACGTGAGCGTAATAAAAGGAACACATGGGCAGGAGGTTTATCATATAAGAACGATCGAGAACGGTCAATTGGGTCACCATTGGCTTGACGAAAGCGGCAATAAGACGCTGGATATCTACCGTGAGGATTCGACTGTTATGACAAATGGCACCTCTATGGGAACAGACGCGAATGGTACACAAATGCAGCAGCAATCAAACGGCATGAACAATACCGGCAATACCAATGGTACGCAGGGTGCAGGTATGAATACGGATATGAACACAACGAATGGCACGAATAACATGAATACAAGACCAGGTACGACCAATAGCCAGAACTCGAACATGAACCAGCAGAGCGGTAAAACAAAGACCAAGGATCAGTAAGGTTATATACAGAGCAATAAGAAAAGCGGCCCGGATAACCGGGTCGCTGTTCTTATATACGGTCAGACAGAAAGAAGAAAAAGGGAAAACAGCAGGTTGTTCACTAATAGTTATCAATTAGCGGCATAAACCCAAAAGAACGAATGTTTAATGAATCGGTCGCTGGACTTGGCAGCCTTTGCCTGCGCGCTGGCGCTTCCTTGACCAGTGATGCAGGCTGGTACACGAATTGCTGCATCAGGCAAAAGCATCACCATGAGAAAAATGCTGATCACGGTCACAGCGGTCGGGGCGGCTATAGCCGGGATGATCTTGTACTGGCAGCAAAAAAGAACCCGCGAACAGGTAAGGGTATGGGAGGCTGAGGCTTTCAAAGCAGTCGAGTCACCTGCGGGAGGATTCTTTGATACAGAAGAGATACCCGGCTCATTTAAAACGGTAAAACGATGAGCCAGGCCTTTGTAAGGGAAAACGACGAACAATGGCTTCACGAGGTCGCGCCAACGCTCAATGCCCTGGTGGTATACCTTACCAGGGAAAATAACGGTGTGAGGGTTTATGAGCAAAAGACCTTTTTTCACCCGCGCGAAAAAAAGGAAGTTCACCAGATGAGCAATGGTCTTTTATATGCAAAGGATGATGAAGGCAAGTGGTATATCGTGTGGTGAGATTCCGGTGTTAGGGCTGAAAATATATTGTTAAAAGCCCGGTAATGCACCGGGTAGAAGTGCCGCCCATATTGACAAATGAGGAATTAGCCTAATTTTGAAAGCAATGAGATTCGTTACTTGCTTTCTGCTGGTCATCTTCCTTTCCTTTGCTTCTTATGCGCAGCGCACTTATTTTATTTACCTGCAAACAGACAGCGAGGCCCCGTTCTATGTAAAGCTTGGCGATGAGATATATAGCTCGGCCAGTCCCGGTTACCTGGTCCTTCCTTCATTAGCCGATAGCACATATAGCCTCACGCTCGGATTTCCCTCACAGGGTGAGTCGAAGTTTACCATACCCATATCGGGCAGGGATCATGGGTTTCTCATCCGCCATACCGGCGAGGAGTGGAACCTTTTTGACCTCCAGTCTTCTGCATCCATAAAACCTCATGCCGCCAGGAAAAGAGTGGGTTCTTACCAGATGAAAACAGATGCATTCAGCATGCTGCTGGCAAAGGCCATGAAGGATTCGAGTCTTTTGTATGCGGTTATGCCGGTATATGAGGAGGAAGTTCAGCCGGAAAAGCCTGCAGTCGCGGAAGGAACGCTGATGCCGTTAGCAAATGTGAAGCCGTCCGGGGATACGACCGCAGCTGAGGCGCTTGCCGGTGTACAGGATACTGCGGCTATCGTTAAAACCGATCCGCCGGTGCCGGCCGACACCCTGCAGGCTGTGATAAGCACGCCAGCAGACAGCGCCAGCCTCATAAAGGTCCAAGACAGTACAGGGCTGGTTACTTCCGGCGAGCCGGTTCTGAATAGTGACAGCCTTAAGGCCACAACTCCCGATACCTTATCTGCAATGCCTGCTGTTGATACGGCAATAACGAAGGAGCCTGCCTATCAACGATCGGTCGTGAGAAAATATGCGGAAAGCTCAACGCTGGAAGGTTTTGGACTTGTCTTCATTGACGATGCCGGGGGTGTGATGGATACCATCCGTTTGATCATACCCAATCCGAAGATCCAGATCCAGCAGC
>DASTPZ010000128.1:0-3846 GCA_035761965.1 Flavisolibacter sp.
GGCAAAAAAACCGGTCCTGTTGGCCGTAACGATCCTGCCTTCCGTATAGTCGATCAGGTTGCGCAGACCATCAACGGCTTCACCGCGCATACCGGCAGAAATAACACCACCACGGATACCGAAAGAAGGGCTTACCTGGGCCATAGCAACACCGGCCAAAAGGAAAGAAGCAAAAAGTAAAATTTGTTTTTTCATATGAGAGGAACGTTGGTTTTATAAAGCCGTTCTGTTAACTGAGAAAGCCGGCAGGCCGATTTGATTAATGATCATTAGGTAAGGTTATGTTAAAGGCTTCCCGGCCTACAAAAGCAATGTCAATTTGCAACTGCAGCTATTCTGCACTAGATTGAGATCAAATTAACTGCCTTATGAGCCGGAACAGCCGCCACCCTAAGCTGTCAACCGTCAATACCGTCTCACCTGCGTTCCGGAAAGCTGTATGGAGTTCTGCCGCAGCAATCATTGCCGTCGTCGTGGTATATCTGGCCCTGGTAGTGCTTTCACTATCCCTGGCAGTGGCCTGCATGTGGGGAGGTATCATGGTGACGAGGTTCCTGCCTAATTTGTTAGGCATCATGATCGCAGCTATGCTTGTTGGACTGGGCATTATGATCATAATTTTTATCGTCAAGTTCATTTTTGCAGAAACAAGACCAGATGAATCGGACAGCATCGAGATCAGCCGCAACGACCAGCCCGGGCTTGTCGATTTCATTCATAAGCTGGCCGGCGACATAGGCACATCAAAACCAAGAAAGATATTTCTGAGTACTGATGTCAATGCCTGCGTCTTTTATAACTCGGGCTTCTGGAGCATGTTCCTGCCCGTGCCCAAGAATCTTAGGATTGGCCTGGGACTTGTAAATTCCCTCAACGTAAGTGAGCTGCAGGCCGTGATAGCCCACGAATTCGGACATTTTTCACAGCGCAGCATGAAGCTTGGCAGCTTTGTATACCAGGTCAACAGGATCATTCACGATATGCTATTCAACAATAAGGGATATGCGGAAACAATACAGGGCTTTGTGCGCATACATAGCATATTCGGACTAAGTGCGGAGATCACGGGCAGCGTTGTGAGGTGCATACAATGGACCCTTCACCAGATGTACAAGCTGGTAAACAAAAATTACATGGACCTTTCGAGGCAAATGGAATTTCACGCAGACCTTGTTGCCGCCTCATACAGCGGGTCCAATAATATCATATCCGCTCTTCGCCGAATTGAATTTTCGCACGCCTGCTTCGAGCACACGCTTGATCTGTGCAACAGGATCTGGAAAGACAATAAAGTTGTGGCCGACATGTACGCGAATCACAGCATTGTGCTCCGCCATCGCGGGAACAGTAAGCAGTTCGCAATGCAGGATGGAATACCCGTGCCGCAGGCGCTGAACAGCCAGCGCTTCAACCGTGTCAATTTTAAGGATCAGTGGGCCTCTCATCCTACTATCGAAGAGCGCAGCGCTTACTTGTCTGCATTCAACCTGTCTGCAGAAGTCAAACAGGAATCTGCCTGGAGCCTTTTTCGCAATGAGGAAGGCCTCAGGCAACAGTTTACCGCCATACTTTACAGGCATCTGCCGGTTGAAGAGCAGACAGCCCGCATGAGCTGTGACGATTTTGAAGCCTTTCATATCCATACAACGAACCGCTTCTCCATGCCCGCCGTTTTCAAGGGCTATTTCGATAATAGGGAGATCAATGTGTTCGATACGGCGCCGGAGCTGCAGAATACCGGTAGTACGCTCATCGCAGAAGAGCTGCTATCGGATGAGAACGTGAAGCTGCCGCAAAAGATACAATCCCTTACGCAGGATATAGCCATTTTACAAAGCATTGAAGAAAAGAGCATAGATACCAGCACTTTCGATTTTGATGGAAAAAAGTACAGGCGGACAAAGGCATCAGAGGTACGTACACAGCTTGAAGCGGAGCTGAAAGAATGCAGTGACAAGCTCGATAAGCTGGACAGAAAGCTTTTTCTATGCTTTGACAGGAAAATCGCGGAGCAGGAGCCGGCGCTCCTTGCCAGCTACAGGGCGCAGTATGACCAGTATTTTTTGCTCAGGAAGAACGCAGCTGAATATCTTAAGCTACTGGAGAGCATTATCCAGTCACTCTCACCCATCTATGCAGGCCAAAGCCTGCCGGCGGATGATATCAAGAAAATCATCGGAGCAGTAAAGGACCAGGAGCCACTGTTCAAAGAATCGCTTTACAAATGGAGCGATGCCGGCGCATTTGAAGACGACCGGGAATTGAACGACCTTGTGAAGAAATTCCTGGCTGAAGAATACGTTTACTTCAATGGTGAAAAATTCCTGGACGATGAGCTGACCGTACTCGATAGGATCGTACAGGAAAGTTGGAATAATATCCTGATCTTCCTGCACGACCGGTTCAGGCAGATACTGGAATTGAAAGCCTCGGTCCTTACGAGTAACAGGCAATCCCTTGCAGGAGCTTCGTAATTCCAGGCTCTCCGAATATCCGATCATCTCCGACAACTATCTCACCCTACGGCTTACCGTTCTTCGGAAGAAGAGGCTTAGCGATCAATGCCGGGCATTATCGAATTAGTAATCCAGTATAACACAGTCGTGAAAAGAATGCATTTAAATGATCACGGTCAATTAAATATTTGGCATACATGCAATAAAAGCCTCATTGAACTGCTGCTGCCATGAGGTAAAAATGGCAAATGAAGGAGCTTGTTCTACAATGCATTATAAAAAGGCGCGTAGCAACCCAAAGATGATGTACTTAAATCCACTTAAACAGCCTTCGGGATTACCCTACGTATTAGTTTGTAATCTGAAATGATTTTTTTCGTTTTGCTTTTATGTGTCGGAAGGGCCGGTTAATTTGCTGTTAGAATCGCATATCCTAACAATAAAACTAAACCCTATGAAAGCGATAGTACACCTTTACAAACAGAATCCAATCGTTGCTCTTATTGTGAACAGCGTTGCCTTTTTTATATGGGCGACCACGCTCATCCTGATCATCACGATCATGGCCGTTGCTTTTACCGGTTAAGATGCCCGATGATCCTGTTCCGTTCCTAAATGTTCGGCCAGGATATATAAGCCAATGAGGGCGCACAAACTGAAACGATCCAGCTGCTGCCGGTCTTTCTTTTTGTCGCTTTCATTGGCTTTTTTCTTGAACGATTATGTAATGATTCCCTGCCGCGAAGCTGCAGCTCTCAGAAGTTTGAACAAACCTGCTGAAACGGGCTTAGCCCATTTAGTTCCAATTGATGCCGTTCCGGTCGAGCACATAAGGCTCAGAAGGCCAGTTCGCGATCTCTTCCCTGGTCACAGCCTGCTGTTCCGCTTCGAAACTCATCTCCCAATTCGTAATTAAACTGTCCATGGTGGTGGTTTTTTTATTAGACGGATTTTAATGGATTTTGTTTACTGTAAAACTAACGAGCCTGGAGAAATAACGGGGGTTTTAGCATTTCATTTTGTCCACTGCCGGTAAATAGGGGGTGAAGCGGTAGGAAGGATAGCCGTATCAGACTTTCTGAAAGCTGAGGCCGGGTAGCCGGCATTGTTTTGCACATTGATCCTGCTGGTCCAGACAATCCTGGGCCCGTTATCGGGAAGGCCGTTCAGGCAGGTCCGGAAATGCTGAGGTATAATGATCTGCAGGAAGTACGCTTTCCTTTTCCATCCAGTCGGTAATGAACCTCCCGATCTTTTCCGCAAGAAGAGGATCCTCGCCGGCATCCATCCGCCACGCTCCATCCTGTGGTCTAAGCGTACCCGCAAAGGCATGGCCGATAATGATATCGAAAGCATTGTTTATACCATCGCCAAGCGGAACCGCCAGTCC
>DASTPZ010000129.1:0-18847 GCA_035761965.1 Flavisolibacter sp.
GGGAAATAAAAAGGATTATTATCGATGATGAAGGCAAGGACATGGCGGCTGTTTCTGCTGGCAGCAGGTTGGTTTTTTTTACAAGGCTGTAAATCGGATGGCAATACAAACAGCAAGCCACTGGACGATTTTGAAAACGGCACCATACATATCAGTTGCGACGAGTCTTTCAGGCCTGTGATGGATGAACAGGTATCCGCTTATAATAACCTGCACCCCAATGCACACATCATCGTTCACTATAAGCCGGAGGCCGAATGCCTTCGCGACCTGCTGGTTGATTCGATCAGGATGGTCGTAGCTACCAGGGGTCTTTCTGAACGAGAAAGGGCAGTGATCGTTGATTCGCTGGGGGTTGGCCCGGAGCAGCTGACGGTGGCAAGGGACCTGGTTGCGGTGATCCTGCATCCTTCGGCCGGCGAAACTTTTTTTACCATGCAGGAGATCAGGGAATTGCTGTCCGGAAAGTCTAAAGAAAATCTAATTCCCGTATTCGATGGGGCCCAGGCCACCAGTACGGTTCGATTTATGTTGGATTCCGTGCTGAAGGGCGATACACTTTCGTCGAGGGTAGTGGCGGCTCAGAATAGCCGCGAGGTGATCGATTATGTAAAAAGGGTACCCAATACAGTGGGTTTCGTTGGATTCAGCTGGATCGGCAACAACGACGATACCAGCCAGACGGCAGCCAGGCGGCAGCTTAGACTGGCCTATTTGGAAAGCAAGGACAGCGCAGGAGCTTATCAACAGCCCTCGCAGTATGTAATTTATACCAATAGCTATCCAATGGTACGCGATTTGGTATATGTGCTGAAAGAAAAACACAGGGGGCTCGGCCATGCATTTGCCTATTTTTTACAGCAAAGCGATAAAGGACAGCTGATATTCAGGCGTTCTTACCTGATGCCCGTATTGAGACCCAATTATATACGTGATGCAAGGCTGAATGAAAATATTAACAACCAGTAAGTAAACGAAAAGCGTAATTTTTAAATCTTAAAAGAAAAAGCACAATGAAGAGGTCAGCTATTATTTTATTTTTTGCTGCTTTCCTATCCACTACAGCTTTGGCACAGAATGTACAGGAAGGGATCAATCATCTATACGCGCAGCGGTACCAGAGCGCTAAAACGGTTTTTGAAAAAATGCTTGCTTCCAATCCTAACAATATAGAGGCTACTTATTGGCTGGGTCAGGCCCACCTGTTGCAAAAGAATACGGATGCGGCAAAATCATTATACGACAAAGCGCTTGCTTCAAGCAATAACGCTCCATTGATCATGGTCGGTTCCGGTCATGTGGCCTTGCTCGAGGGCAAATCGGCCGACGCCCGCCAGAAATTTGAAACAGCTATCAATGCTAGCAAGGGCAGGAAGGGTAATGACCCTGCTATTCTTAACGCGGTCGGCCGTGCCAACGTAGCCGCTTACAGCGATGAGAACAAGTTGGGCGACCTCGACTATGCTATCAGTAAACTCAAGGAAGCTTCGCAGCTGGCGCCTACTAATGCCGACATATTTATCAACCTGGGCAACGCCTACCGCAAGAAAGGCGGCTCGGGTGGAGAGGCCATTCAGGCTTACAGGCAGGCTTCCACCATTAACCCTTCACTCGCCATAGCTTCTTATCGTTCTGCCCTGCTTTACAAAACGCAGGTAAGCTATAAGGATGCGGCAGCCTGGGGTGTGGTGCTCGATAATCTTAATGAAGCCATCAAGGCCGATCCCAAGTTCGCCCCGGCTTACGAAGAGCTGTATTATTACAACCTGTTTGCAAAGCAGGATTATGCCACTGCTGAGAATTATTCAAAGCAGTTCATTTCCAATGCCGACCCCAGCGTAGAGAACGACTACCTGAACCTTCAGGCCCTGCTGCTCCAGAAGAAGTTCTCAGAAGCGTCTGCCATTGGCAAGAATATTATTTCACAGACTAATAATAACCCGAATCCAAGGGTATTCAGGACCATGGCCTTTATTTCCATGGGACTAAAGGATACGGCAACGGCCTGTAACTATGTAGACCAGTTCTTTGCCAAGGCTACAGACGAGGACGTGCTGGGTTCGGACTATATCCTGAAAGCTCAGACCTGCGGCAGGAACAATCCTGAAATGATGCGTACACTGATCTTCACTGCCGTGCAGAAGGACAGCGTGCTCTCGCGCCAGATCAGGCTGATCAATGACGCGATTGATGATGCAAAGACCAATGGTCAGCAGGTATTTATTGCCGAACTGAGAACGCTTTCTTACCAGCTGAGACAGGCCAAGGGCTCACCTACCAGCCCAACTGAGCTGATCAGCTATATGACCATTCCTTTTTACCTGGGTGGTGCATATGAGCGTGCAGACAGCATTGCGGGTGAGTATATCAAGCTGGCGCCAGACAGCATCTATGGCTACTACTGGGGTGCAAGGGCCAAGGCTGCTATCGATACAGGTGCTAATCCCCAGGGTCTTGCTGTCCCTTATTTCCAGAAATCACTTGATATAGCGCTTACCGATACTGTACGTTACAAGCCCCAGGGCGTCACGGCGGCATCCAGCCTGGCGATCTATTATGCCAATGTCAAAAAAGACTATGCGGCGGCAAAGGATTATGCGGTCAAAGGCCTTCGCTTCGACCCTACCAATGCTAACCTGATCAATATCAATAATGTGCTGGATAAGATCAAGAAGCCGGCGGGCACCCAGCAGGCCGGCGGTTCAACTCCCCAGCGTACCAATGGCTCGGCTCCCGGAGCCGGCCGGCCAGCCGGTCAGGGTACAGCCCCTGGCAGGGGTTAGACGGATACCGGAGCTTTTTACCAGATTCAAAGCCCTGCGCTCAGCGTAGGGCTTTTCACTTAACCAAACTCATGCAAATATTAACGCCAAGATTGAATAGCAAGGCTTATTTTTGCGTGCCCAATTGAAAAACTATGTTTCACCTCCTTCAGACAGACCTCACCAAATCAGTTGCTGATATAAACAGCGCGGGAAGCTATTTTCCTATTGGATTGCAGATCCTTTTTACAGTAGGGCTTATTGGGTTCCTGATGTTTGTGACCCATCTTCTCGGGCCGAAGCGAAAAACAACCGATAAGCTGCAAAACTTTGCGAGCGGTATCGAAAGTCATGGTGAGGCCCGCCAGCCTATGGCCATCAAATACTTCCTTGTAGCCATACTTTTCGTGTTATTTGATGTTGAAGTGATCTTTTTCTACCCTTACGCTGTTAATTTCAAGGGCCTTGGTTGGAGCGGTTTTTGGGCTGTATTGATGTTTGTTTCCTTTTTCTTGTGTGGATTTATTTACATCGTCAAGAAAGGGGCACTAAAATGGGAAGATTGATATCAGAGAACTGGGACTGTGCTTTGAGAAGGCCGGATTTTGAAACTTTTAAACTAGATTAATTATGGCTCGTCCAGTATCATACAATATTCACGATAAGCCCCTCGAACGGGATATCAGCGTTTCCGACATGCCCGATGGCTACCAGGGCGAAGGCTTTTTTGCCGCTAAGCTCAGCGATGTGGTAGGCCTGGCAAGGAAGAACTCCATATGGCCCCTGCCTTTTGCTACTTCCTGCTGCGGTATCGAATTCATGGCTACCATGGCCTCTCACTACGACCTGGCCCGTTTTGGATCGGAGCGTCTCGGGTTTTCACCCCGGCAGTGCGACCTGCTCATGGTCATGGGTACCATTGCTAAAAAAATGGCCCCGGTTGTTCGGCAGGTTTACCTTCAGATGGCAGAACCCCGCTGGGTAATGGCCGTTGGTGCCTGCGCCTGCAGCGGTGGTATCTTCGACACTTACAGCGTACTTCAGGGAATCGACCAGGTAGTTCCTGTCGACGTATATGTGCCCGGCTGTCCTCCGCGCCCGGAGGCCATCCTGGACGGCGTAATGAGGATACAGGACCTGGTGGGAAAGGAAAGCATCCGCCGCCGGAACAGTGAGCATTACAAGAACTTATTGAACAGTTACGGAATACAATAGCCAATACCTGCTGTTCGATGCCCGCAGGCATGGAATGGCATGAGGCCCGAAGCTTATACTATGTCATTGACCAACGAATCGATCAAACAAAGGCTGATAGAAAAGTTTGGTGAGCAGGTTACCGGCTTTGAAGAGCCCTATGGCATGCTTACTTTCGAAGCGCCCAAAGAGCTCAACCTGAAGGTGCTCAATTTCCTTTACGAGGACGGAGAGCTGGCGTTTCGGTTTCTCACCGATCTTACCGCGGTTCATTATCCTGCCTACCATGGCCGTGAGCTGGCGGTTGTCTATCACCTGCATAATATGACGGATAATATCCGTATCCGCTTCAAGGTCTTTACTTCCATTGCCCAACCCGATGTTTTTACAGCCACGGGGCTTTTCTCTTCCGCCAATTGGCAGGAGCGGGAAGCTTATGATTTTTATGGCGTGAACTTCGTTGGTCACCCTAACCTGAAACGCATCCAGAACGTGGATGAAATGGATTATTTTCCGCAACGCAAGGAATATCCCCTCGAAGACCAGACGCGGATCGATAAGGACGACGAGATGTTCGGCAGGGGAGGAAGCCTTGATTTCGGCAATAAGCCTACGGCCGATAAAAGCAGGATGATCCCTGAATCGGAGCAGTAGCGGAATGATTTGAAATCTTGAACCTTAAAAATTGAGCATGATGAACAGATTGCTCAATGCTTATTTATAGAAATGTCTGTAACAGAAAAATATACAGCGCTTCCGGAAGGAAGTATAGAGCAAAGGACCACCAAGATCAACCTGGGTCCTACGCACCCTGCCACGCATGGTGTGTTCCAGAACATCCTGGAGCTCGATGGTGAAACGATCGTATCGGCAGAGCAAACAGTTGGATACATTCACCGGGCTTTTGAAAAGATCGCCGAAAGACGACCGCTCTACCAGATCACACCGCTCACAGACCGCCTGAACTATTGCTCGGCCCCTATCAACAATATGGGCTGGCATATGACCTGTGAGAAGCTATTGGGCATCCAGACGCCCAAGCGTGTGGACTACCTGCGCGTGATCGTCATGGAGCTGGCCCGTATTGCCGATCATCTTATCTGCAACTCCGTTATTGGCGTGGATACAGGTGCCTTTACCGGCTTCCTCTATGTGATGCAGTACCGCGAGCTTATCTACGAGATCTGGGAAGAAGTGTGCGGCTCAAGGCTCACGACCAATATCGGCCGCATCGGTGGCTTCGAAAGGGATTTCAACGATATCGCCTTTACCAAGCTGGAACGTTTTCTTAAAGAATATCCCGAGGTGCTGAAAGAGTTCGAAAGCCTTTTTGTACGCAACCGCATCTTTATGGAGCGTACCATCGGTACAGGTCCCATAAGTGCGGAAAGGGCGCTCAATTACGGCTTTACCGGCCCCAATCTCAGGGCGGCGGGTGTAGACTACGACGTGCGCGTGCACACGCCTTATTGCAGCTACCAGGATTTCGAGTTCGATATTCCCGTGGGCAGCACCGGTGATACCTATGATCGCTTTCTTGTGCGGAACGGCGAAATGTGGCAGTCGCTGCGCATTATCGAGCAGGCCTACCGCAAGATCCAGGATATGAAGGGAGAGGAAGCATCGATCTTTCATGCCGATGTTCCGGAGTATTACCTGCCGGAGAAGAAGGATGTGTATACCAAGATGGAAGCCCTCATCTATCATTTCAAGATCATCATGGGCGAGATAGACATTCCGCCGGGTGAGGTCTATCATTGCGTGGAAGGTGGCAACGGTGAGCTTGGTTTTTACCTCATCAGCGATGGCGGCCGTAGCCCGTACAGGCTGCACTTCCGCAGGCCCTGCTTTATCTATTACCAGGCCTACGAGGAAATGATCAAAGGCGGTATGCTCAGCGATGCCATCATCGTGATGTCCTCGCTGAACCTGATTGCCGGCGAGATGGATGGCTAGCAAATAGTGAATAAGGCGGGAAGAGGAAGAAAATCCGTCCTGCTGGTATTCATTCACATAAACAACCAGAATGAAATTCTCAGAAGAACGACTGAAAAAGGTGAACGAGATCATCGCACGCTACCCCGAGGGTAAGCAAAAAAGCGCACTGATCCCCCTTTTGCATATAGCTCAGGAGGAAAACAATGGCTGGCTGAGCGTTGAGGCCATGGACTATGTGGCAGGACTGCTCCAGATCAAGCCCATTGAAGTATACGAGGTGGCTACATTCTACAGCATGTACAATCTCAAGCCGGTAGGGAAATACCTTTTTGAGGTATGCCAGACAGGCCCCTGCATGCTGCGCGGCAGCGACAACATCATCGATTATATCAAGCAAAAGCTGAACATCGGCGTGGGCGAAACAACACCCGATGGCCTGTTCACGCTTAAGACGGTGGAGTGCCTCGGCGCCTGTGGCTATGCGCCCATGATGCAAATGGGCAAGTTCTATAAGGAGCACCTTACGCCGGAGAAAGTGGACCAGATCATCGAAGAATGCAGGCGTAATGCCGCGGTCAACAATTGATCGCACGAAAGCTGACCTCTTTTCCTTTGCTGCCCGGTACCAGTGCGTACAACGAGGGGCCAGGGGTTTTGAAGAGGCAGCCAAGAACATAAGCTGATAGCGACCGGCCCTGTGCCGTTAGCTCTTTATAAATAAAAGAAGCGGAAAACTCAGAAAACGTGAGCAAAACAACACCAGGGTGCCTTAAGATCTTCGTGATCATTTTTGCGCTCTTCATATTTGGTATGTTCATGATGTGGGTTTTGCTGATGCTGGGACTGGCAAGGTCGTTTTTCTAAAACAGGCAGGCTTTGTTTTTAACCGGCAGCTGTTCAAAAAGCTAAACAAATGGGTAGAAAATTATTACTGGAGAAAGCACATATAGAAGGTATCCGTTATTACGATACCTATCGCAAGAATGGCGGCTATGCCGCTATGGAGAAGGCTTTCAGGATGTCGCCTGCCGATGTGATAGAAGAAGTGAAGAAAAGCGGTCTCAGGGGCCGTGGCGGTGCAGGTTTTCCTACCGGGTTGAAATGGAGCTTTCTCGCGAAGCCCGAAGGCGTGCCCCGTTACCTTGTCTGCAATGCCGACGAATCGGAGCCGGGCACTTTCAAAGACCGTTACCTGATGGAATACCTGCCCCATCTTTTCATTGAAGGACTGGTCATCTCATCCTATGCCCTTGGGGCCAATACCTGCTACATCTACATTCGCGGCGAGTATGCCTGGATACCCGATATACTCGAACAGGCTATCGCGGAAGCAAAGCAGAATGGCTGGCTGGGAAAGAACATCCTTGGCAGCGGATTCGATCTCGAGATCTATGTACAGCGCGGCGCAGGCGCTTATATCTGCGGAGAGGAAACCGCCCTGCTTGAGTCTCTTGAAGGCAAGAGGGGCAACCCGCGCATCAAGCCGCCTTTCCCTGCGGTAAAAGGACTTTATGATTGTCCGACCGTAGTAAACAACGTCGAGACCCTGGCAGCCGTGGTACCGATCATCAGCATTGGTGGCGAGGAGTATGCCAAGATAGGCATCGGCAAGAGCACGGGTACGAAGCTGATCTCCGCTTGTGGCAACATCAACAGGCCGGGTGTATACGAAATAGATATGACGATCTCGGTAGAAGAATTCCTCTACAGCGATGAATACTGCGGCGGCATACCTAATGGCAAGCGGCTGAAGGCCTGCATACCGGGCGGTTCCTCCGTTCCCATTGTTCCTGCCAACCTGTTGCTGAAAACGGCAAAGGGCGAAACCAGGATGATGACCTATGAAAGTCTTGCCGATGGCGGATTTCAGACCGGTACCATGATGGGTTCCGGAGGCTTTATCGTGCTTGACGAGGACCAGTGCGTGGTTCGCCATACTCTTACCCTTGCCAGGTTCTACCGGCACGAGAGCTGCGGGCAATGTTCACCCTGCCGTGAAGGAACGGGCTGGATGGAGAAGATCCTTCACAACATCGAGTACGGCAAAGGCAAGATGAGCGATATAGACCTGTTGTGGGATATACAATCAAAGATCGAAGGCAATACGATCTGTCCGCTGGGCGATGCGGCGGCATGGCCGGTGGCGGCTGCCATCAGGCATTTCCGTGACGAGTTTGAATGGCACGTGCTCAACCCGGATGAGGCAGCGAAGAGAAATTTCGGGCTGGCGCATTATGCAGACCCGCTGGGGGTAGCCGTAGGATAAGCGGGGTGGTGCCTGAAAAAGATTCGGGTGTGAGAGGAATAACGAGAATCGCAAATAATTTATAAACGCAAAGAACGCAGAGTCCTGCGCAAAGGATCGCAAAGATGTCTGAAGAAAAGAAACTTTTTAAAGTAACGATAGACAACATCACCGTGGAGGTGGAGCCGGGTACGACCATACTCATGGCCGCCCGCAAGATCGGTGGCGATGTGGTGCCGCCCACCATGTGTTTTTACAGCAAGCTGAAGAACACAGGTGGATATTGCCGCACCTGCCTTGTAAGGGTTGCCGCCGGCTCGGCCGCCGATCCGCGCCCCATGCCCAAGCTGGTGGCCAGCTGCCGCACGGCGGTAATGGACGGTATGATCGTGGAGAACATTACCAACCCGGCCGTACTCGAAGCCCGCAAAGGCGTGGTGGAGTTCCTTTTGCTCAATCACCCGCTCGACTGCCCCGTTTGTGACCAGGCGGGAGAATGCGACCTGCAGGATCTCAGCTACGAGCACGGTGCAGAAGCAACACGGTACGAGTTCAAGCGCCGCACCTTTGAACGCATCGACCTTGGTCCCTATATACAGCTGCACATGACACGCTGCATCCTCTGTTATCGCTGCGTGCATACGGCCAACCAGGTGTCGGGTCAAAGGGAGCACGGCGTGCTTGACAGGGGAGACCATGCCCAGATCGCTACCTATATTCAGGAATCGTTGGATAGTCCATTCATAGGCAATATCATCGATGTTTGTCCCGTTGGAGCGCTCACTGACCGCACCTTCAGGTTCAAGAACAGGGTTTGGTTCACAAAGCCCGTAGATGCACACCGCGACTGCCCGCATTGCAAAGGCAATGTAAGGCTGTGGATGCGCGGCGATGACGTGCTGAGGGTTACTGCCCGCAAAGACCAGTGGGGTGAGGCCGAAGAGTGGATCTGCAACGAATGCCGCTTCGAAAAGAAAAAAGTAAGCGATTGGGTGATCGAAGGACCCACAAGGCTCGACAGGCATTCGGTGATCAATGCCGGCCACTATACCAACGTGGTGAAGCCGAACGAGACCTTTACTGCCATCATGGACGGCCGCAAGCCAAAGCTCCTGATGGATATACATTCGGTGAGCGAGGTAAACCTGGTGGACCTGAATGAGCTGCCTGGCCCGGCTACCGGTAATACCTTCAATGGTAACCCCGCCGCGGTGGGAAGCAATCCTACCGATGTGAAGGAAGGTAAGGGAAGGAACGTGGCAGGAACAGACAGCACGAACCCTGATACGCATTAGGAACTTGAAGCTGCATAGCGGCGCATTGACAATAAATGAAGCAAAACCGTCCTTTGACGGCCTAAAGCTCAAATCCATATTATGTATTTATTACAATTCGACTGGTGGATTCTTTTTGAAAAACTGATCCTGATAGGAGGCATTATCAGCCTTTCCATGGTGGTAGCGATGTACAGCACCTATGCCGAGCGCAAGGTTGCGGCTTTTCTGCAGGACCGCGTCGGTCCGAACAGGGCAGGACCTTTTGGCCTCCTGCAGCCAATGGCGGACGGACTCAAGCTCTTCATGAAAGAAGAGATCATACCGCTCGCTTCCTCCAAATTCCTCTTTATCCTTGGCCCTATGCTGGCCATGATCACCGCCTTGCTTACCAGCGCAGTGATACCCTGGGGCTCCACGATAGAGATCAATGGCAGACAGGTGCCATTGCAGATCACGGATATCAACATCGGGATACTTTATGTATTTGGCATTGTGAGCATAGGAGTGTATGGCATCATGATCGGGGGATGGGCTTCCAATAATAAATTTTCGCTGCTGGCGGCTATCCGCGGCGCCTCTCAGATGATCTCCTATGAGCTGGCCATGGGTCTGTCGCTCATTGCGGTGCTCATGATCTCGGGTTCGCTGAGAATGAGCGTGATCGTGGGTGAGCAGATCGCCAATGGCTGGAATATTATTTACCAGCCGCTGGGCTTCCTCATATTTTTTGTTTGCGCCCTGGCCGAGTGCAACCGAACGCCCTTCGACCTTCCCGAGGCAGAGAATGAGCTGAACTTTGGCTATCACCAGGAGTATTCTTCCATGAAGCTGGGCTTTTACCTTTTTGCCGAATATATCAACATGTTCATCAGCAGTGTGGTTATGGCCACGCTGTTCTTTGGCGGCTACGATATTCCTTTTGTGAACGAGGCTGCATGGGGCAATCATTGGTGGGTTGGATTGATAGGATTCGCGGTGCTGATGACAAAGGCCCTGATATTCATCTTTATTTTCATGTGGATCCGCTGGACCATCCCGCGCTTCCGCTACGACCAGCTGATGAACCTTGGCTGGAAAGGCCTTTTGCCACTGGCTTTGCTCAATATGATCCTGACCGCTGTAGTCGTATTACTGTTGAATAAATAAACAAATTTTAAACAAAGGCTGACCCAAAACGGCTAATTTTGCGCCGTTAAAACCCGAAGGATAAGAGATGCAAGCATTAACGAACAGAAAGAAACCGGTTGAACGTAAACCCATGACATTCTGGGAGAAACTCTACCTTCCTGCTATTGCAAAGGGTATGGGCATTACGATGAGCCATTTCTTCAAGAAAAAGCCGACCATCAACTACCCGGAGCAAAAACGACCTTTCTCCGCCGTATTCAGGGGTTTGCATATCCTGAACCGCGACGAGCAGGGACGTGAGCGCTGCACCGCCTGCGGTCTTTGCGCAGTAGCCTGTCCGGCCGAAGCCATTACCATGGAAGCGGCCGAAAGACAACCGGGAGAAGAGCACCTGTACCGGGAAGAAAAATATGCAGCCAAATACGAGGTGAACATGCTGCGTTGCATTTTCTGCGGGCTTTGCGAAGAGGCTTGTCCGAAGGATGCCGTTTACCTTACGCAGACCTTTGCGCCGTCGAACTATGCCCGCAAGGGATTCATTTACGGAAAGGAGGAGCTGTTGATACCCAACCCTGTTACGGAGCCCGAAGCTTATGCCAAAGCAAAAGGAGCTGTTGGCAAGGAAATAAAATAAAGAACCAACTGCTAGCATGAGTATTACAGAAATATTGTTTTGGATCCTTTCCGTCGTAGCCGTTTTCAGTGCTTTGATGGTCATAACCAGCAAGCATCCGGTTTACAGCGTGCTTTGGCTGATCGTTACCTTTTTCTGCATTTCGGGTCATTATGTGCTCTTGAATGCGCAGTTCCTGGCCATTGTTAATATCATCGTATATGCGGGTGCCATCATGGTGCTCTTCCTTTACGTGCTGATGCTGATGGATCTTAAAAAAGATACGGAGCCACAGAAGAACAAATGGCTAAAGATCGTGGGCGCCGTGGCAGGGGGAAGCCTTTTGCTTGTGCTGGTGGCTGCCCTCAGGAATACCGAGGAGCGTATGGCGGAGCTCAACACAGGCAATATAGGCCTGATCGAAAATCTTGGAAAAACGCTCTTCACCGATTATGTGGTGCCTTTTGAGATCAGCAGCATCCTGTTCCTGAGCGCCATGGTGGGAGCGGTGGTGATTGGAAAAAAAGACTAGCAATAAAGCAGGCCACTGGCCCGCTGTTGAAAACCAGACTATATGCCCGTAAATTATTACATCTTCCTTTCGATCGCCTTGTTTGTGATAGGTATGATAGGTGTGCTCACACGCCGCAATGCCATCATCATCTTCATGTGCATCGAGCTGATGCTGAATGCAGTGAACCTGCTGCTCGTGGCTTTCTCAAAAATGCATCACCTTGCCAACGCCGCCAAGAACGCCGGCGCGGGAAGCGAGGGCCAGCTCTTCGTATTCTTCATCATGGTGGTAGCGGCTGCGGAAGTAAGCGTGGGACTGGCGATCATCGTCATGCTGTACCGGAATACGCATTCGGTGGATGTGAACTTTTTGAACAGACTAAAACACTAATGTCACCGGCTGATGACCGGCGGCATATCCCCCGGTTGCAGCAGATGGCGAATAAAGAACATGAAGAACTTAATTTTCCTGATCCCCCTCCTGCCATTCTTCGGCTTCCTGATCAACGGGTTGGGCAGAAATTATTTGTCAAAAGGCCTGGCCGGCGCCATTGGCAGCGGTACGGTGCTCGCCTCCTTCATCATCAGCCTGTCCATTTTCCTGCAGGATGGCTACGCTACGGTAAGCTATTTCGACTTTATCAACATAGGCACGCTTAAGATACCTTTTGCCTTCCAGGTAGATCAGCTCTCTACGCTCTTCCTGCTGATCATCACCGGCGTGGGTTTTCTCATTCACCTGTATTCCACGTCCTACATGCACGAGGAAAAAAGCGAGCATTTCGCGAGGTATTTCGCCTATCTCAACCTGTTCGTTTTTTCAATGCTCCTGCTGGTGATGGGATCCAATTTTGTGATCATGTTCATCGGATGGGAAGGAGTAGGGCTTTGCTCTTACCTGCTGATCGGCTACTGGTTCAAGAACATCGATTATACCAGGGCAGCCAAAAAGGCTTTTGTGATGAACAGGATCGGTGATCTGGGTTTTCTGCTGGCCATCTTCTGGATGGTAGCCAAGGCCGGTACCACCGATTTCAGCGGCGTTTTTGCAGCCCTTGGCAAGCCCGGGGTCTTCACGGCAACCGATATCACCGGTATTACCCTGCTGCTCTTCCTTGGCGCCACGGGCAAGAGTGCGCAAATACCGCTTTATACCTGGCTGCCAGATGCCATGGCGGGTCCTACACCGGTATCGGCGCTTATCCACGCGGCTACCATGGTAACCGCGGGCATCTACATGATCGTTCGCAGCAATGTGCTATTTGAACAGGCGCATCTCACCAACGATATCATTGCCATCATTGGTGCGGCAACAGCCCTCCTTGCAGCCACGATCGCACTGCGCCAGAACGATATCAAAAAAGTGCTGGCTTATTCTACCGTCAGCCAGCTCGGGTACATGTTCCTTGCCCTGGGCAGCGGCGCCTACGTGGCGGCAGTTTTCCATGTCATGACCCATGCCTTCTTCAAAGCCCTGCTCTTCCTCGGCTCAGGCTCTGTGATCCATGCTATGAGCGGTCAGCAGGACATCCGCTTTATGGGCGGACTCAAAGGCAAGCTCCGCATCACCTATTTCACCTTTCTGATCGGCTGTATCGCCATTGCCGGTATCCCGCCGTTCTCTGGCTTCTTCTCAAAAGATGCCATCCTTTTGGCAGCTTTTGAAAAAAATATTTTCCTGTATGCAGTTGGTGTGATCACCGCAGCGCTCACAGCGTTTTATATGTTCCGCCTGCTGTATATTACTTTCTTCGGCAGCTTCCGCGGTACCGAGGAAGAGCGGCATCACCTGCACGAGAGCCCGGCTGCCATGACCATCCCGCTGGTAGTGCTGGCCATTCTGTCCACTATCGGCGGCTTTGTGGGCATACCCGAAGTTTTTGTACACGGCGGCGAAAGACTGGCTGCTTATCTTGGCCTTGCCGGTGTGCCCGCCTTTCATCCTCATGTTTCTCATTCAACGGAATACCTGCTTATGGGCCTGACGACGGTGCTGGCTCTCGTGGCCATTTTTATCGCCTGGTCGCGCTATCGTCACTACAGGGAGGAGGGATCCAATGCTTTCGGAAAACTGCTCGAGAACAAATGGTATGTGGATGAGCTGTACAACAGCATCATTGTAAAGCCGGTGAACAGGCTTGGCGTGATCGCTAACAATATTTTCGAACGCAGCGGTATCGACGGCATCGTGAACGGCATTGGAAGGCTGGTGAACTATGGAAGCCGCCAGATGCGCTGGCTGCAAAGCGGGCAGGTGGGAAGTTATGTGCTGCTGATGGTGATCAGCATGGTGCTCTTCTTCCTGCTTCAGTTCTTTTTAAGGAAATAAGCGCCTGGCGCCATGTTGCCCGGATCATCGCTTTCATCATATTAAACAAAACCATCCGCTTCGGCGGCCTTGTATATGATCGTTTTATCTGTTTTTCTGGTTCCCTTGCTCGGAGGCCTGCTGTCCTTCTTCATCAAGAATGATAAGGCTGTTCGTGGCTGGGCGCTTGCTGTAAGTCTCGTTACTTTAGCACTGGCCATTACCGGCAGCCTTCAGGCAGGATCGGCCGGCCAGCTCAATTTTACAGCTCCCTGGATGGGCAACCTTGGCAGCAGGTTCTCACTGCAGCTCGACGGACTTTCCAAGCTGCTTTGCCTGCTTGCAGCCCTGGCTTACCCGGTTATCCTCATAGCTACCTGGAGATCAGGTTACCGGAGGCCCAATAATTTCTTCGCTCTCATGCTGTTGACCCAGGCAGGAATGATCGGGGTATTTACCGCAACAGACGCGCTCCTGTTTTATTTCTTCTGGGAGCTTGCGCTGATACCCGCATATTTTCTTTGTTCAGGGTGGGGCGGAGAGAAGAGGATACCGGTTACTTTCAAGTTCTTCATCTATACATTCACGGGCTCGGTACTGATGCTGGTGGGTTTGCTTTATCTCTATTTCCAGACCCCCGACAGGTCCTTTGCCCTTGAATCTTTTTATGCCCTCGACCTGCCCGGAAGGCAGCAGTCCTGGCTGTTCTGGCTTCTGTTCGTCGCATTCGCGGTAAAGATGCCGGTATTCCCTTTTCATACCTGGCAGCCCGATACCTATGAGCAGTCGCCAACAGCGGCTACCATGGTACTGAGTGGCATCATGGTCAAAATGGGTTTGTTCGGTCTTATCCGCTGGGTATTGCCCGTGCTTCCCATGGCCTCTTACGCCTGGGGCGATGTTACGATGAGCCTTGCCATTACCGGTATTATTTATGCTTCTGTCATAGCCATCCAGCAGGACGATATCAAGCGGCTTATTGCGTATTCTTCCATCGCCCACGTAGGATTGATGGCCGCAGCCATTTTTGCGGAAACAAAAAGCGGCCTGCAAGGTGTAATGGTGCAGATGTTCAACCATGGCGTGAACATTATAGGGCTTTGGATCGTGGTGGAGCTGATCGAGCGCCAGTTCAAGACCCGTAAGCTGTCTGAGCTCGGCGGCATTGCGCAAAAAGCGCCGGCCCTGGCCATTCTTCTTGTGATCACCGCCTTTGCGAACATCGCGCTTCCGCTTACCAACGGCTTCATCGGGGAGTTCCTCATGTTCAACGGTATCTGGAACTCAGGGGTAACCAAATACAATATCCTGTTTACGGCCCTGGCCGCGCTGGGCATTATCCTGGCGGCAGTATATACCCTCACCATGATCCAGAAAGTATTTTTCGGCCATACCAACAGCCTTACGGAAACAACCCAGGATATCAGGGCGAATGAAAAATTATCCCTGGCCATCATCGTTGGGCTGATCCTGGTATTGGGCATTTACCCGCAGCCTTTATTGAACCTGACGAATGGTTTTGTTGATGCCTTGCTCAAGGACATAAATGTTGCACATCTGTTTCAAAACTAATATGAACGCACTAATTTTTTCAGCCCTCAGCGGTGTCATCATGATGTTCAGCTCTTTCCTGGTAAGAAAGCGGAGCACCGTGCGTACGCTGGCCCATGTGCTGCTGCTGGCAGTGATCACGGTAAATATACTTGAGCTCAGGGGTGTCGACATCTTTCATATCAATACGAATGGCATGATGGTATTCGACCGTTTTGCCCTCCTTTTCTCCCTTGTCGCCAATGTCTCAACCCTTGCTTTTTTCCTTCTTTCTTCAAAGGATATGGAAAAGGTCGGACTCAACTATGGCGACTATTTCGCGCTGATCTTTTTTATTCTGTCAGGCGTGGTAATAGCAGCTTCCTTTAAAAGCCTGCTCATGCTTTTCCTCGGTATCGAGATCATATCCATTCCCCTGTACATCCTTACAGGCAGCGACAAGCGCAACCTTAAAAGCAATGAGGCTTCGCTGAAGTATTTCCTCATGGGTGCCTTTTCCACCGGTCTCATGTTGATGGGAATCGCCCTGGTTTATGGTGCTACCGGTACCTTCCAGACCACCTATACCTACCCCAACGCTGCCAGCATACCTGTGCTTTCCATTGCGGGCATGATGCTGCTGCTGTTCTCGATGTCTTTTAAGGTATCGGCTGCTCCTTTTCATTTTTGGACACCCGATGTATATGATGGAGCACCTACAGTCTTCACTTCTTTCATGGCCACGGTTGTAAAGGCGGCTGGCTTTATCGCCTTCATGCGGCTTTTCAACGATGCCTTTTACCAGCTGCAATCCGAGTGGAAGCTGCTCGCTGCCATCATCGTGGCGGCAACGCTCTTTATCGGAAATATAACCGCGGTATTCCAGCATAGTGTGAAGCGCATGCTTGCTTATTCGAGCATTTCCCAGGCCGGCTTTATGATGCTGGCGGTGTATGCGCTCAACAGCGATGCCAGGGAAGGCCTCATCCTTTATGCTGCCGCTTATTCATTGGCCACCATCGGCATCTTTGCCGTGCTGGTGAAGATGAACGATTATACCTTCGATGGCTTTAACGGCTTTGCCCGCAGCCAGCCGCTGGTGGCAGCTGCACTGGTGGTATTCCTGATGTCGCTGGCCGGTATCCCGCTTACTGCGGGTTTCCTCTCTAAATTCTATATGCTAAGGGCAACCATCAATGGCGGAAGCTTCTGGCTTGCCATTTTCGCCGTGCTTATGGCAGCCATCAGTGTGTATTATTATTTCCGCCTTATCCAGGCCATGTATTTCAAGGAAGGCGAGGGAGTTGCCGGATTGAGTCTTTCACCGGCTTTCAGGTATACGCTTGTGGCGCTGGCTGCCGTTACCGTAATCCTCGGCGTATTCCCCAACCTGTTGCTGAACTGGCTCTATTTTTAACAGGGTAGCTGCGTATTGTTGTCGGCATCTTTCTCTATTAAAAGGGCAGGAGGCTGAACTCTTTATCGTGCGGACCTGCTTTCCCGGATAAGTGCTACATTTAGGCAGCCCATTTGTATGAAGCTTTCTGATGTGCTTTCACTTGCCTATCGAACGGTCCGGAGCAACAAGCTTCGCTCGGGCCTCACTATTTCCATCATCGCCTTTGGCATCATGGCGCTTATCGGTATCATCACGGCCATCCAGGCCATGAATCAAAAGCTCACGGAGAGCTTTTCTACCATGGGCGCCAATGGCTTTACCATCCGCTATAAGGAAAGGAACCTGCGTATCGGCAATGGCTCGCCCGAAGTAAAGCTCGCAAAGAAGAATGCAAAAAAGCAGAAGCAGTCCAGTCTCGACAAGCCCATCACAATCGACGAGGCTGAGCAGTTCATCAGTCACTACAGCTTTCCCGCAACGGCAGGTATCTCTACCGTTGCCAGCCGGAATGCTATTCTTTCCTACCGTTCCAGGAAGACCAGTCCAAACGTTTTTCTTTTCGGCGGCGATGAGCACTACCTCGACCTCAACGGATTCAGCCTCGAGGCCGGCCGTAATTTCAGCCGGCAGGAAGTGCTTTCGGCCCAGGGGGCCTGCCTGCTCGGGTACGATGTGGCGAAAAAACTATTCCGGTCCAATCCCGCCGCTGCGGTAAACCAGGTGATAAGGATCAACGAGCTGCCCTACCGCGTACTGGGCGTGCTTGCCAGCCGGGGATCTTCTTTTGGCTTTAGCAGAGACAATATCGTGCTGGTAGGTTATAAGAACGTACGCCGGCTTTTCGGCGCAACGAATTTTACCGTTGGGGTAAAGGCCAACCAGATCAACCAGGTCGAGAATGCCATGGGTGAGGCCGAAGGCGTATTCCGGGCCGTGCGGAAGCTGAGCACTACCGAGGAAAGCAATTTCGTGGTTGAGCGAAGCGACAGCATAGCACAAAAGGCAATGAGTGTGCTGGGGTATCTCACCGCCGCCATCATCGTGATCGGATTCATTACGCTCATAGGGTCTTCTATCGGCCTGATGAACATCATGCTTGTATCGGTTACCGAGCGAACAAAAGAGGTGGGTCTCATCAAGGCCATCGGCGGTCGAAGCAGCACAGTGCGAAAACAGTTCCTGTCAGAAGCTGTGATGATCAGCATTTTCGGAGCGGTAATGGGTATTGTGCTTGGCGTATTGGTTGGTAATTTGTTCTCGATCGTACTCCAAACCGGATTCGTAGTACCCTGGCTTTGGGTGATGTATGGCATTGCCATTTGCAGCGCGGTAGGGGTGCTGGCCGGACTTTATCCCGCCTGGAAAGCAGGACGCCTGAATCCTATCGAGGCGCTGCGCTACGAGTAAATAACAGGTAATCAACATTTCACAATGCAGAAGAGTTTTTAAGAACAGATATCGCTACCTTTAAAAAGTCCTTAATTATTGGGGTTTTTTTTGCAATCAAGGCTGAAAAAAAGATAACTGTACAAACATTCAATGCATTTTTTCAGTAGAATTGTGACCCCGAAAGTTTAAACACTGATTTTAAATTAAAAATTAAAAATTACAATCATGGCAGAAACAAGACCGACTGCAAGTGCAACTTCATCTGTTAAGGCTACATCAGTTCAACCCAAGAAAAGCGGCAATGCAATTTCTTGGCTTGCACCCATCATTTGTGTCGTAGCCGGTTATTGTATTTGGCGCTTCATCCTCGGTGCGGAAAACGGATTCGAGCAGCCTGATAAGTCTGGCGGATTCTGGCCTCACCATCAGAAGCCAAAAGATGGTCTGCATGGTATCTACGAAGGAGGAATCATCGTGCCGCTGCTGATCGGTATGCTGCTGATGGTGATCACCTTCTCTATCGAGCGCCTGATGACCATCACAAAAGCGCT
>DASTPZ010000130.1:0-11005 GCA_035761965.1 Flavisolibacter sp.
TGTTTTTGGTTTTTTACTCATGGGCAGCCATTCATCCAATGATAATTTTACTGAGAGAAGAGGGCCGGTCAGCAACAGCCCGATCAGCTTCCGGCAAACATTACCAATATCCTGGGTTAGTAAGATCGGGAACCTGGCAGAGAATAGGTGAAAGTCCTGTTATTTAAAGATAGGTCTGCGGGAAAAGCCACTGCCGGGTTTTGTCTTGTTAGCCATGATGCCTTCCATGCCCCTGCAGAAGGAAGTGATGATAGGGTTTGTTAATCGGAGGTAAGGAGCCTAAAGCAAAAAGCGGCTTCCGGGTAGATGGCAAAAGAATCCGCTATCAGTATTATCCGAGGCTTAATACAGCTGGAGAGAATGATAAGCAGTCGATGAAAAAGTGCTATGGAAAAGAGAAGATTTCCTTAGGTCATAAAATGGTTTACTACAGCAATGCTTACATACCCTTAAAAATTCGCTTCAGTCCTGACCGGATCTAGTCTGTTGAAAAGCTCTTGGATGATGTAGGCAGATTGTAGCCGCCTGTGTTATGCAGGTTATGATCTGCCGGCCTGTTGCCGGAGCGTTGCCTAAGGCTCGATAAGGTTTTTTGATCAGATGGCCCGGATCGAGGCTGAAAGAGCCGCTTGATGGCCTAGGCAGAATGCGCGGTTCAGGCCGGCAGTCTTCGATGAAGAGATATTTTGGCGCGCAACTGACTCCAGTCAGGTATCGTCCATTGCTGATGTTTGCTGCTATGGAAATGGAGACAGGAAAGGTAAGCAGTAGCAGCGGCTGGCGACCATAGGCGGAGGATAATCTTTTTCCACTCTCTTGTGGGCTCAAACTTTATTTAGACATTTTCGAGTATCGATCGAGTGCTTCTTTTTCCTTTTTAGACAAGCTCCCCATACCCTTTCTGTGTATCTTTTCGAGTATGGCGTCTATTTCTTTCTGTTCGGTCGCTTTTCGTGCATTATAACGGTGATCAATAGAATAATAATCCTGTTTTTGGCGGTCAAAAAAATTGTTGCTGACCAAAAGCGTATGGGGTTTTTTAACGATGATATAGATAAAGAGGAGACATGGTATAGTGATGGCCAGAATAGGAAGATAATTGGCGGCGATAGCGCCAGGATAAAGCAATATGGCGATGAACATGCCGACCAGCGCACCTGCCAAATGTGCTTCATGTCCCACGTTGTCGTGTTTGGATCGAAGCCCCCATATGGTGTAAAGCACGTAGATCAATCCGAATATCCAGGAAGGAATAAAGAGCGGCAGGAAAAAAAGCCCGACTTCAAGCCTCGGGAAAAGCGCGATCGAAGCAAATATGATCCCGCATACTGCGCCGGAGGCGCCGACACTGCTGAATCCACCATGGTTACGATGCAGGAATAGAGAGAACAGGTTGCCGCCAACGAGACCGGAAAAGTAGATCAGCAGGAAAAAACCTGTACCCAGGAAAGGTTCCAGCATCTCGCTGAAAGCATACAACGAGAGCATATTGAAAATTAGATGCGGCCAGCTTACATGCAGAAACCCCGAAGTAATGATCCGCCAGTATTCTTTTTCTAAAAAAACCTTGTCAACCTTGAGGGCGTAACGGCCTAAGAGGGTGCGATCCCTAAAGCCCATATAGGAAAAAATGACATTGGCCAGTATAAGGATGAAACTGAAAGCTTGCATACGGTTTAGAGGCTGACATACGGTCAATCCCTCACTAATTTAGGGTTAAAGCCTGGCAAAGAAAAGCGAAAATCAGCGATGGCAGCAACAAAACGATTAGGAGCAGGATTATCATAAAAAAAGGTCCCGCCATAGCAGGACCAGTATATCTTTTCTGTAAACTTTCTTATTGTTTTACCAGCTTCTCTGCTGCAATGATCTCCATACCCTTGATCAGTTCCACAAAATAGATACCGGATTTGAGCTGGCTTGTTTCACCAAGCTCAAAGCGGTTGCTGCCTGCAGTAGCAACGACGTTCTTCATATAGATCTGCTGGCCGTTGGCACTCTTGATCCTGATGATCAATTGTTCTGTCTGGCTGCTTTTGTAATTAACGGCGGCATTGTTCCTGGTGGGGTTGGGATAGAGGGAAAGCGTGGCTGTTTTTGCTTCTGCGATCCTGATCATCCTTGTATCTGTGTATTTGACGTCGCCGTCTACTGCGCTCACGCCCTTTATCCTGTAGTAAACTGCAACCTGGTGGCGGTCGATGCCGGCATCTGCAAAGCTGTAAGCTGCTGTATTGTTAGAGGTTGCGTTCGAGATCACTGTAAAGTTGACATTGTCGTAGCTTCTCTGGATCTCAAACAGCATGCCCGGCTCATAATCTGCCGACCAGTAAAGAACGGGCTGGTCCTGCAACATTTTTACGTGAAAATAGTTCCATTTTACAGGAAGGGGAGCTGAGGCAGCGGTGATCTTGTAAGCCTGGCTGCAGCCGGGATATGATTCAATGCTATCAGGTTCGGCAAAGGCCCTGTAGACCGTATTGGGCCTTACTGTTCCCCACTGGTTGTCGAAAATATTGCTGGCATTGGTCCTGGTAAGATCGTATACCTTGATGGTATCGAGGGTGCTGGTGCCTATTCCGATAACACCATTGGAGCCAAGGGTTGTTTGTCCGGTAACATAGATAAAGCCGGCCCCTGTGAAGCTGCCATAGTTGGTAAAAGTTGCCGTTCTGACCTTGGCATTGGCAGCATTGATAAAGCTTCCTGAATTAGTGAGCTGGTCGGCTGCGGTATTGCTTGTGCCGGCCCAAACAAGACCATTGTTCTGGAAGGTGCCATTGTTGTTGATACCTCCCTTTGTTATCAGTTCACACTGGTTGACATAAGTCATACCGGAGCTGATTGTAAAAGTTCCACTTTGGTGTATCGAACCGGTGTTGCTAAGACTGCCATTCCACTGGTTAAGGTTACCGGCTATATTGAGAGTATTCTGGTTGTTCAGCTGGCCATTGCTGTTCAGGTTTCCTGTAACAAAGAGGATACCCGTATTGGTAAGCGAAGAATTGTTTGCGTCAAGGTTAATCGAGCCACCTACAGAAAGCTTGGCGTCGTTCTGGATGGTTGTGTTCGTGCCAAGGCTAATGCTTCCGCTGACAGTGAGTGAAGAACCGGACTTATTGGTCCAGGTTTTATTCGCACCGTTATAAAAGCTCAGATCACCCTGGATGGCAACCTCGCCATTGTTCTCAAAGCTGAAATGACCGCCTACGCCTATGCTGTAATCGAATTGCACCTTGCCATTATTGACGATTCTGCCGGCGGGTGTCCAGAAATTGATCGAGCTGGGCCTGAAACGGGCATTGGCTGATACAATGATAACAGCGCCATTCGGCAGGTTATTGATTGAGCCTGAATAGGTTCCCTCGAGAATCCTTAATGTATCACCCGATGAAAGGCTATATGCCTGGTTGGTACCTGTATTTGAATAGTTTACGGCTTTAGCGGCGGAAAACGAGAGGCTCAGCAATAAAGAGAACAGGATGGAGAAGATAACAGTTTTCATTTTAGTTTTCAGAGAATGCCCGGATTAAGAGCATTCAATTAGGTTCGGAATTTAGGTTTTCTAAGGTTTTTTAGCCGTTGGCTTAGTTAAAAACCCTTAGCGAGAGCAAATCTAGTGTGGGATTTACGCAGATGCAAGCTTCCGTTATCGGAAAACTACTAAGTAGATCACATAGAAATTCGTCAAAAATTTAAATGCTTAATAATGAACTGTTTACAGGGAATGTGTTTGGAAAACAAGTTATCCACATTACGAAATTCTAAGTCATTACACCTAGTAAAATGATGTTGAAACGTCATTTAAAGGATATTTCGGCAGCGCAGAGGTGCGACTTAATCAGTTAAAACAATAATCATATTCCTGGTTTTGGGGCAAAAAAAGACCCGCTATCTAGGCGGGTCTTTAGTAAGATGATGATCTATCAGGCATCTTTGCCGTGGCAATTCTTGAATTTTTTGCCGCTACCGCAAGGGCAGGGGTCATTCCTGCCGATCTTCGGGCCCACTTTTATAGGCTCCTGCTTAACAGCGACTTCACCTTGGGGATCGAAATAGTCCTTTTCGTTCGCAGCATAGTCGTCACCTGCCGCATCGATCTCCTCTTTATTAGCCTTCATCCGGCTCATATCGGTTTTTTGCTGGCGGCCCTCTTTCAGGCTTGGTGCCGTTGATTCCTCTTGTACAGGAAGAGAGGCATGGCAAAGAAAGGAAACAATTTCCCGGTTTACCTGGCTGCTCATGCGCTTGAAGAGATTATAGGCTTCTACCTTATAAAGAACCAATGGATCTTTTTGTTCCAGGTAGGCGGTCTGAACGGCTTGTTTCAGATCGTCCATGGCCCTCAGGTGCTCTTTCCATGAATCGTCAATGATCGCCAGGGTAATATTCCGCTCCATGGCATTGCACAACTCCTTTCCTTCGCTTGCCACGGTCTTGTCGAGGTTTGTAAGCACATTGATGCCCTTTCTGCCATCAGTAAACGGCACCACCACATTTTCGATATGGCCGCCCTGGGTTTGTCTGATATTCCTGAACACGGGCACAGCTTGCGCACCTACGGATTCCTTGTGCTGCTGATAGTTCTGGAGCGCTTCGGTATAAAGCTGGTCTGCAAGGCTATTAATATCCGTACGCTTAAAGCTTTCCTCGTCTACCTTGGTATCGAGGCCAAAGGTTACGATGCAGGCGAGCCTGAATCCTTCGTAGTCGTCCTGCTCGCGGTGATTCGTAATGATCTCTTCTGCAGTAACAGAAAATGCATTATCGATATCCAGGGCAAGCCTTTCACCGAACAGGGCGTGATTTCTTCTATCGTATACCGCATTTCGCTGCTTGTTCATTACATCGTCGTACTCAAGGAGGCGCTTACGTATACCGAAATTATTCTCTTCTACTTTTTTCTGAGCTCGTTCGATCGACTTGGTGATCATGCTGTGCTGGATTACTTCACCCTCCTTGTAACCGAAACGGTCCATCAGTCCGGCTATTCTTTCGCTTCCGAACATGCGCATCAGGTCGTCCTCAAGGGAAACATAGAATTGAGAAGTTCCAGGGTCGCCCTGGCGGCCTGCACGTCCGCGCAGCTGCCGGTCTACCCTTCGCGATTCATGACGCTCGGTTCCAATGATGGCCAGACCACCTGCCTCTTTAACGCCGGGACCGAGCTTGATGTCGGTACCGCGGCCGGCCATGTTGGTGGCGATGGTTACGGCCCCGGCCAGTCCGGCCTCAGCTACCACCTGGGCTTCACGGGCGTGCTGTTTGGCGTTCAGAACGTTGTGGGGAATCTTTTTTGCCGTGAGCATGCGGCTTAGCAGTTCGCTCACTTCCACGGAAGTGGTTCCAACCAGCACGGGACGTCCGGCATTGCGCAGGGTTTCGATCTCGTCGATTACTGCTTTGAACTTTTCCCTTTTTGTTTTATAAACAAGGTCCTGCTGGTCTTTGCGGGTAATGGGAATATTTGTAGGAATGGTTACCACATCGAGCTTATAAATGCTCCAAAGCTCCGCGGCTTCCGTTTCAGCCGTACCGGTCATACCTGCCAGCTTATGGTACATGCGGAAGTAGTTCTGCAGGGTTACCGTGGCATAGGTTTGTGTGGCCGCTTCGATCTTCACGTTTTCCTTTGCTTCGATGGCCTGATGCAGCCCATCGCTATAGCGGCGGCCATCGAGTATACGGCCTGTTTGCTCATCCACGATCTTCACCTGTCCGTCCATAACTACATATTCCACATCCTTATCGAACATGGTATAGGCCTTGAGCAGCTGCTGAACAGAGTGAATGCGATCGGCCTTCTGAGCGTATTCATTCAATATGTTTTCTTTTTGCTGCAGCTTTTCTTCTGCGGGGCCTGCGCCCCGCTCGATCTCGTTCAGCTTGATGGCGATGTCGGGCAGGATAAAGAACTCGGGGTCTTCGCCGGCTCTCGTGATCATGGTAATACCCTTATCGGTCAGGTCTACGGATTTGTTCTTTTCATCTATATGAAAAAGCAGCTCTTCGTCAACGATGTGCATATGACGTTGCTGGTCTGCCAGGTAGTAATTTTCCGACTTCTGGAGCTTTACCCTGATGCCAGGCTCACTAAGAAATTTGATAAGAGGCCCGTATTTGGGCAGTCCGCGAAAAGCCCTGTAAAGCAGCAGGCCGCCGCTTTTCGGATCATCGTCGCCCTCAGCGAATTTTTTCTTGGCTTCGTTGAGAAAACCGCGTACGATTTTTTCTTGTGCCTCTACCAATCCCTGTACCCTTGGCCTCAGGATATGGTATTGCTGGTCGTCGCCCTTTGGAACAGGGCCGGAGATGATGAGCGGCGTACGCGCATCGTCGATCAGCACCGAATCCACTTCATCCACCATGGCAAAATGGTGCTTTCGCTGTACCATTTCCTCCGGGGTGTGTACCATGTTATCGCGCAGGTAATCGAAGCCGAATTCGTTATTGGTACCGTAGGTAATATCCGCCATATACGCCCGGCGGCGCTCCTCGCTATTGGGCTGGTGCTTGTCGATGCAATCCACCTTCATTCCCAGCCACTCGAAAATAGGGCCGTTCCACTCGCTATCGCGGCGGGCGAGGTAATCGTTCACGGTTACGATGTGCACACCCTCGCCGGCAAGCGCATTGAGGTAGGCTGGAAGCGTGGACACAAGCGTCTTACCTTCACCGGTAGCCATCTCTGCTATCTTGCCAGAATGCAGCACGGTACCGCCGATCAGCTGCACATCGTAGTGTACCATATTCCAGGTAACCTGGCCACCACCGGCTGTCCAGCTATTCTGGTAAACGGCATTTTCACCGTCGATGGTAATATAATTTTTCCTGACGCTGAGCTCGCGATCAAGTGCTGTGGCTTTTGACACCAGTTGGGCATTTTCCTTGAAGCGCCTTGCGGTTTCCTTTACCACGGCAAAGGCTTCGGGCAGTATTTCTTTGAGGATCTCTTCGATCTTCTGGTCTCGGTCCTTTTTCAGCTTGTCGACCTGCTGGTATATTGCATCCTTTCCAACCAGATCATCAAAAGAAAGCGCTTCGGCCTGCTGGTTCGTATCCGCAATCTGCTGGTCGATGCCTTTCAGGTGTTCGCGGATACGTTCACGGAAAACGACAGTTTTATTGCGAAGCTCATCATTGCTGATGGACTGGTAAGCCTGGAAGTTTTGGTTGATCTTCGTCACAAGCGGAAGAATGGTCTTGACATCTTTTTCAGACTTGCTCCCGCCAAAAATTTTTGAAATGAAACCGATCATATAAAGTATTATTGGGTATTGGTCTTATTCAATATTGAAGAATAAGCTCGTCAAAAAGGGTGCTAATATAGGATAGAAGCCAATTTGACAGAGCCGTCAAAGATAATTTAAATTCCAGTGTTCTTTTTAGCCAGTTTGAAGCTTAACAAAGCGAAAAGAATTGCAGCGTGCAACCCTGGTAAGAAAGTTGATTGACCTTATCCACATGATGACTGATGCAGGAAGCAAGGGGTATGAAAGGTCTAAAGCTGGAAGCTTCCCGGCCGCCTCAAATATTTTCGAAACACTCCCAGATAAGCCTATGCAGAAACGCCTAGCTCCCATATTTTTTTTGCTTACCGTCATAATGGCCTGCAATAACCGCGATGCCAGTCCGGGCGAAGAAGCACAAACAGCGGTATTCCTGGATTACAAGGTCTCCGCGGAGGATGGCAAGGAGAATGCCGTCTGCCTCTTTCAGATCAGGCGCGGAGGCCCGGAAGGAGTGGCTTTCAGCCTGCTGCCGCCTGCAGGGGTCTGGTTGGATGATCAGGCTATTAAGCCGGACAGCACAAAATTCATGGGCAGCTACTATGAGGCCTCGGTGCCGCTGGCGGAATTTGCGGGGCAGCATACGATCAGGGCCGTGCTGCCGGACGGAAGACCCCACAACGAAGTTTTCGATTTCCAGCCTTTTTCGCTGGCGGGGGAATGGTCGGTAACGCAGGTACGCCGGCCCTTTACCATCAGGCTGGCCAACCTGCCACAGCGGGAAACCCGGCTGCGCCTGGTAATGATCGATACGGCATTTGCTTCGGCGGACGTAAATGAGTTTGTAGGTGTCGTGAACGGGCAGCTCGATGTTACCCAGGCCATGCTTGATAACCTCGTCGACGGCCCGGTGATGGTGGAGCTTTACCGGGAGCAGGAGAAGCGTTTGAAGCCCGGACCTCGGCTGGGTGGCGCCATTTCCATCATTTACGGGCTGAAAAGGGAATTTGAGCTGGTGGCCGAATAGAGCTGTTTGCGGCGGGCCTCCCATCCGGCTTCCGCATTTCGCGCCGGAGCTAATGTGGCAGCGCGTGCCGTTAAAATCCGCCATTCCTATGGAATTTCATCCCTATTGCCGTACTTTTGCGGGCCGAAACGAGGCTGTCCTTTACCGGTGCCATATGGCAAAAAGAGGATGGCCCTAACAATAAACAAGAAATCATCAACCCGATATGGCCGGCCAGTTAAAAGAAGTACGCAACAGGATCAAATCAGTTCAGAGCACACAGCAGATCACCAAGGCTATGAAGATGGTGAGTGCGGCCAAGCTTCGCCGTGCCCAGGATGCCATCACCCAGATGCGCCCTTATGCCAAAAAGCTCCAGGAGATGCTGAGCAATATCGTGAGCAATACGGAGATGGAAGGTGGAAACACCCTCGCTGTGGAGCGAACCGTTGAAAGGGTGCTGCTTATCGTGATCACTTCTGACCGTGGTCTCGCCGGTGCTTACAATACCAATGTGATCAAGCTGGCCAAGCAGACTATCCAGGAACGCTATGCTGCTGCTTTTTCAAAAGGCAATGTTACCATCTGGAATATCGGTAAAAAAGGTTACGAGCATTTCAGTAAAAATAATTTCAAAGCCAGCGATACCTATAAGGATATATTCCTGAACCTGACCTTTGATAATGTGCAGCAGGCTTCGCAGGCCGCCGTGCAGGCCTTCAGGAACCGTGAGTTCGACGTGGTCGAGCTGGTATACAGCGAGTTCAGAAATGCCGCTTCACAGAATTTTGTGGTTGAGCGTTTTCTTCCGATCCCCAAGGCGGAGAACACGGCCAGCAGCTCCGCCGCGAAAGCCGACTTCATCTTTGATCCCAATAAGGAAGAGCTGGTTGCCGAGCTCATGCCCAAGATCCTGAACACCCAGCTTTACAAGGCCGTGCTGGATGCACATGCATCTGAGCATGGCGCCCGTATGACGGCCATGGACAAAGCGAGCGAAAACGCCAATGAGCTGCTTCGCAACCTCAAAATATCTTATAACCGTGCCAGGCAGGCTGCCATCACCACCGAGCTCACAGAGATCGTTAGCGGTGCCGCGGCCCTCCAGGGATAAGATAAGAGGGAGGAAAGCGATCACCGTCCTTTCAGCCTCCCTTTCATCTGCCCATTCTTTATACTACCATGGAAATTTCGAACCTCATACCACATATCGAAGCGCTGATCTTTGCGAGCGATAAGCCGCTGACGCCAGCCGAGATAACAGAGCTCATCAACCAGGCCTTTGGCTTCATGGAAGACAAGGTGGTACCGGAACAGGTTGATGCGGCACTGGAAGGCATCGTTGAAAAATACGATTCCGAGTTCTATCCTTTCGAGGTGAGGCAGAGCGGGGGCGGATGGCAGTTCCTGACCAAGCGCGACTATCACAAGACCGTTGCCCAACTGAACGGGGAAAAATTCCTCAAGCGGCTTTCGGCTGCGGCGCTTGAAACGCTGGCCATCGTTGCATATAAACAGCCGGTTACCAAGGGTGAGATCGAAGCCATACGCGGTGTAAGCAGTGATTACGCCGTTCAAAAGCTGCTTGAGAAGGACCTGATCGTTATCAGCGGCCGTAACGAGAAGCTGCCGGGGCATCCACTGGTCTATTCTACCTCGAAAAACTTCATGGACTATTTCGGCATCAATTCTTCTGATGATCTTCCAAAGATCAGGGAAGTGCTGGCCGACCAGATCGTTGAGCCTACGGTTGTTCAGCCGCAGGAGTTTGAGCAGGGCGAAACACTTGCCGTGTCAGGCGACGGAGAGCTGGTTGGAAGAGACGGGACGGTTGCGGAGCCCGAGGCTGAAGCCGAAGACTTTGTAAATGGCCATAGCTTTGAGATGCAAGTGTCCGATGAAGCCGGGCAGAGCGAAGCCCACGAAGATATTCCCACCGAGGAAGCCGCTGAAGAATTCATTTCGGATGAGCTGTTTATAGAAGGCGATGAGGTGGAAGAAGCCAGCGATCTGGCAAATGAAAACCCATCGGAAGACGAGCTTTCCGGCAATGCCACCGGGGATACCCCGGGAGATGAAGAACCCGGCGAAGCTTCCGGGGAAGAGGCCGAAAAATAAGCTCCCTGTTTTATTTCTTAAATCCCAAATCCTGTAGCATGTCGCAAAGCCTATCGCGCGAGCAACTGATTGAACTGGCCGGACGTTTTGGAACGCCCCTGTATGTTTATCATGCCGAAAAAATAAAAGAGCAGTACGAATCCCTCGAAAAGGCTTTTTCGGGAAGCAAAACACGCTTTTTCTATGCATGCAAGGCCCTCTCGAACATCAACATATTAAAGTACATCCAAGGTCTTGGCGCCGGTCTCGACTGCGTGAGCATCTATGAAGTAAAGCTTGGCCTGAAAGCCGGCTTCACACCTGACAGGATCCTGTTTACGCCGAACTGCGTCGATTTCACCGAGATCGAGGAAGGCAAGAATCTCGGCGTCAATCTTAATATCGACAACATCTCGATACTTGAGCAATTCGGCACCAAGTACGGCGGCTCTTATCCCATCTGCATTCGTTTCAATCCCCATATTATGGGCGGCGGGCACTACAAAATGTCTACCGGGCATATCGACAGCAAATTTGGCATCAGCGTACACCAGATGAGGCATATCGAGCGCGTGGTAAAAACAACCGGTCTCCAGGTCAAAGGCATACATATGCATACCGGGAGCGATATCAAGGATGTGAACGTGTTCCTTGCGGGGCTGGAGGTAATGTT
>DASTPZ010000131.1:0-66433 GCA_035761965.1 Flavisolibacter sp.
TTTCATTGCACAAATGATTTTATTGGTCCCGTATGAAATGGTAAAAACGAAAGTTAGGAAGGAAAGCTGTTAGAACATTCATAAGAATTGCCGAACTGGCTGCATAAGCAGGCCCGGCCGCAAAAAAAAGCTCTACCCTCCCTTCCTGTCGCGCCTACCCGTCCTTGCACTCAGCCTTCGCGCCAATCCGTTTCACCAGTAACGCCTATCTGTTCTCCGGCCTGGGCAAATAACAAGGCCGCCTCTTCCGGGGCGGCCTCTCCTTTAGTCTAACAACCTATCTGTCTTTCGACGCCTAGCCTAAGGATCTTTCAATTTCATGCCTTTATAAGAATATCACTTCGTAAAAATTGGTGCCTACGTTAATACCCTCCGTCAGACGGTTCCATGTTTTTCCGTCGGTTGAAGAAAATACTTCTGCATTGTGACAAAATACATAGAACCTGTCCTTATAAAATATAACCTGGTTGGCCACAGAGGTACGGGAGCTGAACTTCGCCTTGTTCACCCAGCCCTTGCTGATCTCGGCTGCAGGTGTGGTCAAAACATCTCCAAACTGGTTTACGCCCACATACAGGCCTTTACCAAAAGCAACCGACTGGGTTTGCATTTCACCGGGATTTTTGAAAAATTTCCAGCTGGCTCCGCCGTCAGCGGAGAAAGCGGTTTTGCTTGAGCCCTGTGCTACCACCACGAGGGTTTTGCCGTCGCTGGCTATATTACCGAGTCCGCCAGTGCCGAGCGTGGCCGCGTTACCGTATTCATTATAGAGATCATATACCTTTTCTACTTTCAGTTCTGTGCCATCTATCTTCAGGCAAACCATTTCCATGGAACGGTTTCCGCCTGTTATGAAAAAGCGGTCGTTGATGAAGTTTATTTTCAGCGGCGATTTTATAAAGGTCATGGCATTTGTGAGCCCTGCGGGATTGGCCTGTGAGCTGGCCGTTTTTGAGCCGCTCCCCTGAGCTTTGTCGTCGCCTTTCAGCATGCCCAGGCCTTTACCCAGGCCTTTTTTCTTCTTATCACCATCGGCCGATGCTCCCTCTTGCGCAGTTGAGGCGGTAAGCATTGATGGCTTGCTCTTATCGATATACCTCCAGTTCAGGCCATCGGAGGAATAAAGAATATGAAATGGAAAAGCCAGGATAAATACCCCCTTGCCAAAGCATACATGGCTGAGGTATTTTTCAAGCAGGTTATTGCTGCCGGTATGTCCCACGATAGGAACCTCCTTCCAGGTATTGCCTTTATCGGCCGACATTACCAGCGTTCCGCCGGCTGCGAGTATAATGCCATTGCCCTGGGTGATGGACGTGAGAAAAGCGCCTGGAATCTTTGAATCCATATCCGAATCCCATACGGCCTCCCATGATTTGCCTCCATCCTGTGATCGCAGGATCTTTTTACCTGCGGCTGAAAATATGTCTTCGCAAAATCCGGACTGGCACAGCATTAAGAAAAGGACAAAAAGGCTCGTGATCTTTTTTTTCATAAGTTTTGTTTTATAGGATTATTTGATGCTGCACTCTATGGGCAGGTCTTCATTGCTGATCTTTATATCTGAAGGGCCATAAGTTGCCGTTCCATACCTGTACCGCTGGATCACTTCCAGGTAGGAGAAGAAGCAGCTGGTTCCTTTTTTGTAAACCGCCACAGCATATACCCGCCTGTACTTATCGAGGTCGTTGATCTCGCCAAACTCTACCCAGTTGTTCTCCACGAAGAAAATTTCCTTTACGGCCCATCCCTTTGTTTTGGCAATCTGGCCTACCTTGGCCTTGATGGCCGCATCGTTGAATTTGCCCTTTGCCGGCAGCACATTGCTGCTCTTATCGCCTTTATCGAGCACTTCGTTGTAAGCGGCCAGCATTTTTTTGTATTTGACAATGCCGTCGTCCACATTGCAGAGAATTGGAATGATACCGAGGGGCTTGTCGTCTTTCCACGAAACCATTTCGGGGAACTGGCTGTCGGCCGTTCCGGTATACAAGCGAAGCTCGTTATGCCATACACCCGGGTTACCGCCCCCGACGGTTTTAAGGAAGATGGGGTTGCTCTGGTTCTTTACATAACCGGTAAGGCAAAGCCTGAACTCATTCTTTTCCATGCTTTTTTCGTCGAGGATGCTATAAAGATTGAACTGCGCATAGTCAGAGGCATCGCAGCCTTTGAGACAAAGCTGCTGGCTGTTGTAGGTGCTTTCGGTATTTCCCTTGGGACCTATGGAAAAAAGCAGGAGACTTCGCTTCGAAACGCTCCCGTCGGGATTGTTTTTTCTCGACACCACTACGTGATTCTTGACCGCATCCTGGAACTGCACATAGAGCCAGAGAGAATCACCATCGGTAACTTCGGTAACAGCATGGGCCGCCGCTGTGCTGTAATCGGGGTAGGCTGCTTTAGCCAGCACCATTTTGGCCGGTGTTTTCTGCGAGAATGCCGCAATCGAAATAAGAAGAGAGGAAAGGATCATCAGTTTTCCAAGCGTAATCGATCTTGTTGACATAGGTAATTTTTTTGCGATGCTGGGCGCAAAGAAAAGATCCTTTATGCAGGATTTAAAGCGCCAGCAGCCTGCATTTCAGCGATATGCGGATTAGTTAACTTAAGTTAAAAAGCCGGCAGCTTTCTTATTTGAGACGCAGCGGTTCAGCGGGATTGGATAAGAAGCATCATATAAAGAATGTATGACAATATCTCTGCCGCGCAAACCAAACCTCTTTCTTTCTAAAGATCAAAGTATGGATGATAGGGGAAGCTTTACTGTCTTAAAGAGACAATGAAGCGTACCAGTACATTACCTGTTTGAATCCATATAGATAGTATTTACTTTTAAGCATTGCCCTGACAGGTAAATAAAAGATGAAAATCATACTGCTTTTCCTATGCCTTTCGATCCCATCGGCCTTACTGGCACAGAACAGCCTTGTTGCATCGCAGCAGGCGCTCGTAGGAACAAGGATCGACAGCCTCGCCATGACCGGCTTTCTTTTGAACGAACCCGCGGAAAAAGACTTCAGCCGGAAGTTCAAAGTGATCGAATTCTGGGCTACCTGGTGCAGGCCCTGTCTTGCCGCAGTGCCCCATCTTAACAAGCTGCAGGAAAAATTCAGGGATTCGAACATTGTTTTTTTATCTGTTACAGATGAGAAGCCAAAACAGACCGAAGAAACATTTCGCAAGGTAAAATTCGAAACCATTGTTGCAAGCGATACAACCAGGAGAACGCATCGTGCACTGAGGATAGATCATAATGGCACCATGGTGCTGCCAAGAACGGTTCTGGTCGACAACGAGAACAGGATCATCTGGTATGGCTCGCCTCTAAAACTTACAGAAAAGCTTATCAGGCGTTTTCTTGCCGGAGAGCTTACAGCAGAATGATCCGACCCGTCTAGTTTCAGGCAAAGCCTGGTGATCCGGTATACTGGCTTATTCATCGCTTATTGAACCAAACTCCAAAAGGGCTTTGCATTCTTAAAATTGGTTGACAAAATATCCATAAAACACAAAAGGCTGGAAGTTTCCAGCCTTTTGTGTTGCGTTGTCGTGGTATCGTTATTTGGTGATAACCAGTCTTGATATTTCGTCGTTGATACGGATAACATACACACCTGCGGGTAAGCGGCTCACGTCGATGTTCAGCTGCTGCTGGCCGGTGAACTGCTCGTTATGAACACGGTTGCCTGCTGCATCGATGATTTGTACATGGAGCTTCCCAACACCCTGTGCGGCGCGTATGGTGATGCGGTTGCTGGCCGGATTGGGAGCTACCGTGTAAGCTGCAGCCCTGGCCTGGTTAATTGCTACGGGTGAAGAGTATTCGGATGAGCCGTCTCCATCCGCCATCTTGAGGCGGTAGTAGCTTGTGCCGCCAAGAGGCGACAGATCGGTAAATGAATAGTCTGAAGGATTGCCATTGGCATTTACTCTTCCGAGGCTTTGATAGGAAAGCCCATTGGCCGAACGCTCAACTTCAAAATAATCTGAGTTGATCTCCTCGCTTGTTTTCCAGCTTACGAGTGTTCTTCCATTGTTCAGCGTGGCCTTGAAATCGACAAGCTTTACCGGCAGGGGTGCGCTTTCGGGTCTTGTGAGCCAGATGGGCGCGGTGATCATTTTCTGCCCGTCGGCCTGGGTAATCACTGCATAATAATACCAGGTCTCGCCTGCACCCTGGGTAGTGGTAAAAGAGGTATTGTCGATGGCCGTATGAATAAGCGTTGCATCAGTTCCGCCCACACGTCCGCCATAAACCTGGATGGCACTGATGCCTTCACCATCGGCATCGGTATGGTTCACGGTGGCAGTAAGGTTGCCGACACTCAGGATTGAGCTGCCCATGATAAAATCGTTCATCTTGAACGAAATAGCCGCATTGTAATCGTTGGATGCATAAACACGCATGGCCCTGATGCCATTTACCAAGGCTTCCCTTGTCCTTTCTTTTGAAAGTACTACCATCCTGTTCTGGTTGGCCGTGCCAAAGGTCATTTCGTGGTTGTCCTGGTCCATTTGAGCGGCCACGCGGTATCCGCGCCTGAGCAGGTTCCTGTAATAGTTGATATAGGCCAGCGAAGAGGGATAATCGCTATAGCTGGTATTGGTTGTGAATGCTGGTCCCGACTCTATTGCCACGCTTACTACGGCGCTGTCGGCTATGCCCTTGTAACCACCGGTCAAACCGGTAAAGTCGGAAGTATTCGGGTGTGCCAGTGTTGCAAAAGCACCTGCGTGGTTCCTTACGCTGTCGAAAAGGGTGATGTAATCGCCCTTGATCACCAGGATATCGTAATTGCCCGGCTCCCAGTTGATCAGACTGTCCTTGAAGCCGTAAACCAGCACGTGGCCGCCGCCCGAAATGGTTCCCCATTCCATGCCGTAAAGGGTGATAAAGGGCAGGCCGGCAATATTGGGCTGTCCGTTAACCGACTCGGCCTGTGCATATCCCAGTTTATAATCTGCGATCTGCAGACCGGCTGTTGAGTGGTTGTGTTCCGATATGCCGAGGAAATCCATACCGGCCGCGTTGCGCGCATAATTATAATCGTCGATGGGCTGCAGAGTCGAAGGTCTTCCATCGGAATGTGTAGAGTGGCCATGAAGGTTGCCGTACAAGTGAAGAAAGCCGCTGTCGATGGCTACCTGGTGCTGAAAAATGGGTGTAGAGGTTGATGTATTGGTAGGCGTTCCGGTACCACCGCCTGTGCCGCCCCCGGTCGTGGTGGCGCCACTGGTAAGCGTACCGGGTGAAAGACCTGCAGAGATTGAGAACTCGTCTATGGACAGGCCATCATCGGAGCCTGGCGTGTCTGAATCTGACCAACGGATGAGGATGCTGCCGCCGGGGGCCAGGTTAATGCCGGTGATGGTATAGCTGACAGAACGCCTGTTGGCTGCATCATCTCCTACGAGTGCACTTGCCGTACCCGAGGTAATTATGGATGAAAGATTGAGCTCCGGAACCGAAACCCAGGTGCCGGGCGCAGTATTAGCAATGCTGTTGGCATCGAGGCTGTAGCTGAAAGGAATGATATCAGCCGTACCTGCAGGGCGGTTGGTGGAATTACCGCCAAAGCGCCATTGCTCTATCACAAAGGAAATGGTGATGGATGTGATGGGGTTGTCGGTCTCGTTAAAGAAGATGGCGCCGATGGTAGGCGAGTTGCCTCCTGAGCCCAGACTGCCCAGGGCCCTGTCAGTGCCATTCAATATACCATAGCTGTAGGCATTGCCAGTATTGCTGCTGCCGTTGTTGACCACATAACGCCCGTCTGCAGCTCCGCCCGATCCTACCTCATAGATGCCCCAGCCCTCGGGCAGGTTGTTGAAAGTGCCCGATCCCGCTGTGGTGATGGTGTCGAAGTTTTGTGTGTACTGGGCCTCTGCTGCAATACAGAGCATAAAAAATAAGGCAGTGACATAGGATGCAGGACGAGGCCTGAGGTTCAAGGCACGACGGTGCCCTGACATGAGCAGGTAGAATTTTATCATGTAGGTTGTTTTAACTGGCCGAAGGCTTAGTCAGAGGAGAATGGTTAGCGAGTTTATTCAGGGATGGTTGGAGCGGTGCTGGCGGCAAATATAAGCTGCCAACTTACGTGGCAATATGATCTATATGTTAAGCACTTGGCGGACCCGGCCCTGATTATCACACTATTCGTGCTTTTTAAGCTTATACAGTCTGTTGGAAGAATCTGTCGGAAAACTGTTAAGCAATATTTCTTGACCACCATCAAGATTCGTTCTTTTGTTACAGCAAAAAAAGAGCCCTGCATTTGCATGCAGAGCCCGGTTGTTAGGTGGTATGTGAAGGATTCAATAATGAATCTCCCACTTGATAGACGGTTGACCGCTAGGTCCGGTTGAGCTCCTCGATCGCTGTTCGCTGCTTCACGTTTACTTTCTGACCCTTGCTGAAATTATACCGAAGGGTGAGACCGATGCTGCGCAGCCGGAAGTACTGGTTAAAATCATTTACGTTGCCATTGATATCGGTGGTCCATAAATAACGGAAGCCTTTGAAGATGTCATTTGCATTGAGTGTTACGTCGAGCTTCTTGTTGAAGAAGCTGCGTTTGAGTCCAAGGTCGGTCCGGTGCATGGAAGCGATACGGTAAAGACCCGAAGCTGCAGGACCGCGATACATGAGGTTTACTTCCAGGCGCAGCTCTTTTGGCAGCAGGATGGTATGGTTGCTTTGGATCAGGAAGAAGAGCTGCTCATTTTCGAGCTTACCATTGTTGGAAACAAAGCTGAATTTATTGTAAGAGAGAACAAGAGTATTCTGCGAATCCCATTTCTTGCTGATCTTGACGGGAGCGATACCCGTCATGCCTATGCTTTGCCCGTCATTCACATTACCCGTCGTGTAAACGGTGAGCGTATCATCCACGTAAAGAAGCGGTATCTCGGAGATCACATCTTTTTGAAGCTGATAGCTGAGGGTAATGTTATACCGCTGCCTGATCACTTGTGCTATGCTGAATGAGTGGGTATACTGGGGGCGCAGTGCCGTGTTTCCTTCGTACCAGGTGTAGGGATCACGATAAGCCCTGAAAGGATTGAGGGATCCATAATTGGGACGGTTGAGCCGGCGGCTGTAGCTATAATTGAGCCCGTAATTATTGCTCACTTTCTGCTGAAGAAAAACACTGGGGAAAAGATTGGTATAGTTGCGTGGCGTTCGCTGTCCCGTGGTAATGGAATTGCCCAGCGATGCTGTGTGCTCCAGCCTTAGTCCGGCCTGAAGGGTAAGCTTGCTGCTTACCGGCCCGCTCCAGTTGGCATAACCGGCATAGATCTTTTCGCGATAGATAAAATAATTGGTGCGGGAAGGATCGGGTACGCGAACACCATTGTTGAAATAAAAGCTGAAATCATTATCCGAGTCGATGCTGCTCGCTCGGCCGCCAAGCTCCAGTTTGCGCCCTTGCTTCAGGGGCTTGCTGAAATCTATGCGGAGTGAATAGATATCGAATTTATTGGGTGTATTGTTGTAGAGAAGGTCCTGTGTTTGCTGCCCCGACGAAAGGTCGCGGTAGTAATTGTTTAGAAAGGCCTCACCCCGGTTCTGGATCCGTACATAATCGAAATCGGCAGACAGCGTGGTGCCCAGGGTATCCAGCTTTCCCGTGTAGTGAAGGTTACCGGTGAAGTTGGAAAATGTATTCGAGTTGAAATTATCGGCGTCGATGAATTGAGAAGGCTTCTTCGGCGCATCGCCAATGAGGGTCTCGGTAAGGAAATCAGCACGCAGCGTATTGGTATTGTAATAGCCCATGAAGCCGATGGTATGACGGTCATTTAGGCTGTAATCGGCACCTAATCGCACAGATGGCGGGCCTTCTACGCGAAAATTACCGGTAGCCGTCTGATCGAAGTAGGTGGTATTGGTGCCATAAAAAACCCTTGTGAAAACGCCATTGCGCCCGCCTTCGCGGTGGTTGAAGTCGGACATGAGAAAAGCATTCCAACGGCCGCTTTTGACATTGAGGTTGCCACCGGCGGAATAGCTGTGCTGCCCGTAAAAATTATATGCCTCGGAAATAAACACGCTGCCATTGATGCCCTGCCGGGTATTCTTTTTGAGGTTGATGTTAAGGATGCCCGAAGTACCCTCGGCATCGTACTTGGCAGAAGGATTGGTAATGATCTCGATGTTCTTGATGTTCTCAGCCGACATACTTTCAAGCATCGTGCGCAGGTCGCGGGCGGAAAGATAGGTTAGCTTGCCATCGAGCATGATGGTTACGCCGCTTCGCCCATTGAGCTGGATGTTGCCTTCGGGATCAATAAAAACACCCGGCGCCCTGGCCAGCACGGCAAAGGCTGAATTACCCGCGGCCATCGCCGTTCCTTCCACGCTTACCACCAGCCTGTCTGCCATCTGTACAATGGAGGGCCGCAGGGCCGTAACGCTTACTTCTTTTAAAGCCTGCACATCGGGCTTTAATGCAATAGTGCCGAAGTCGCGGGTAAAGGCAGGATCTCTCACATCAAATGCAGGCAATGTATGCGGGGCATAACCAATAGCTGTGAAACGCAGCAGGTAGTGGCCCGGGGTCAATCGCACCAGTGAGAATTTTCCCTCCTTGTCGGTAACCGCCCCGGCAGCCAGCGAGCTATCAGCCGCTTTCAGCAGCGAAACATTGACAAAGGCCAGGGCCCCACCCTTGTCATCGGTGATGCGGCCCGTGATAGTGCCGCCCTGCCCCGCGGCCTGGCTAAAAATAAAAAGGCAGCATAATAACCATATAAGCTGGCTTTTTCTCCTGAAGATATTGTTGTGAAGCAGTCGCTTTGCTATTAACAGATCGCTTTCCCGTGTGTGTGCTAACATAAGATCAAAATAAGCCAGGCTGGCGCTTTTCCCTTTACCACTCATCAAATTATACGAAACTATTCGTGCAAGCACAGCAGTATGGAAAGTCATCGTGGGATCAGCAAGGCTTCATTACAGGGCATCAAAGCAGCGGACCTGTCGATAGAGAAAAGTAAATGGGGCAGATCAGAATACCCGAACGTCAGATGCAACCAAACTGTGCAACCCAATATTGCAATTTGTCAATACAATCTATGACAGTTGAAAAAAAAGTTACCTGGGTGCTGATGAGTTGTTTACATGCCTTAGCTTTAGCACAGCAGCCTCGATAACCGGGTCCGAACCTTTTTCCAGGTCCTGTCCTGTATTCCTGACCACCAGGTCGACTGGCGTACCCCTGCCTTCATAACAGATCATATCAGCATCATAATACCGCTGGTTCGAAAGCGATACCTGCCATCCGTTGGGCAGTTCAAAACCATACATATCCGAGTAGATGCCCAGGGTATTGTCACCAACCAGCGTTACCCGTAGCAAGACGCTCATGATCATAGCCAGCACATCGCCGGCACTGGCCGTCTGGTCGTTGGTGAGCATTATAACCTGACCGTTGAATGGCCTTTTGCCGAGAGGTTCTATATACCAGTTCTCCAATGGACCAAATTCTTCGTAACCACCTGTTCTGGTCTGTTTTGAATGCCCCTTTGTTCGCTTGCTTGCAAAACGCCCGGCAATGGCATAAGCAAACTCATCGTTACCACCGATATTGTTTCTTACATCGAGCAGGATCGCTTTTACGCCCTGCAGTTGCGTCAAGACCGAATCGAGTATACGCCCGGCCAGCTGCGCATCAACCTTAGGGCTATCCACCGTTTCTCTCGACACAAAACACCTGCCTATGCGCAAGTATGCCCATTCTCTACTGCGCGAGAAATAGAACAGATTTTTTCCGCGATGTTCGGGGCCTATGCCCACCGGTTGGCTGAAACCCTTCCTCACCAAGCTGCTGTCAACCATAGTCCAAAACTTCGCCCTCGAAGCCTGGTCCGGGAACTCCTGCATGAAATGTGATGGCTTTCTTGCTGTAAACTGCTTTTTGCCTGGAACGATGATATTGATGTGGTCGTCCTGGAAAGGACCAACCATTTGCGAAAGAATAGAGAACAGGCTGTCGTCGGAGATATTGGCATCGACTTTTGAGCGCCAGTCCCGGTATGCTGCCTGCCAGTCGATCTTTCGCAGGCTAAAAAAAGCATAATTGTCTTCAAAGGTCTGCCAGAATACCTCGAAAGATCTTTCAGGAAGGGAAAGATTTGTGTCTTTTACAGCAGCGGCCGGATTTTGAGCGGCGCTCTTTCCACTATATATGACAGCAAAGAAAATGAACAGGATGCTTAAACGTTTGAGCATGGAGAGGTTTTAATTGAAACGGCCGGTAGCGTCATAATGTTACGGGCCGGTGCTGTTTATGAAAGGAGCTGCTTCTGCAGCGCTGTATCCTGAGCATTGCCTGCTCAAAAATCATGCTGGTCAGCTACTGCAAACAATGATGAAACCGCTTGCCTGATGCAAGTTGTGTCGTTGGCTTCCCGAAAAAGCATGGTCTAACGCGAAACCTAAAGTTCATGTCCGAAGCAAATGCCCTGGTTCAGGTTGACCCATAGCGAGAGGGCAATGAGCTTACCTGAGACAATCCTCTTTAAAACCCTCTCCAGGCAGGCCTTTGCACCATGGGTGAAAAAGGCCAGGGCACAGATGAAAGGATCAGCAGCAATGCGATGGTATACCAGATGGCCATGGTGCGGAATTTTTCGCGATCGCCTGTCCTTCGTTTTGCCTTTGCCGAACCAATAGTAAGCACCGTAATGGCAATAAACATCATTAGGCTGTGCTCCATGCCAAAGAACCGGATGGGCCGGTAGGCTACCGCCTGTTTGAAATTCTGGAGGAAGTAGCGGATGATGGGGCTGATAAAGTACAGTCCCAATCCCAGCAGCAGCTGCACATGAGCGATAGTGGCGGTAAGATGCCGCACGAGGTTGTGGTGAGCAGTGAAGGCCAGTCTTCCCCGCCATCCCCTGAACGCAATGAAGATGGCATAGAGCAGGGAAAGCAACACGAGCCAACGCGTGAGCGAATGCAGGGCCAGGAGAGTGTTGTACATATCAGTCCGTTTTGATAAGGATACCTTGCAGCTTAGGGCTGAAAGGCTCCCAAAATTATAAAACATACCGGATAGTATGTTTTATAATTGTCATTTATCCCAGTCCTTCAAGGTAGCGTTTGAGCTCAGCCAGGTAGGTTTTATAGCTGCTGCGTCCTGCCAGCTTGCCGAGGTTACGTATGCCGCTGTAGCCCGAGGTGATAAAACAGGCCACGCCTTTCGGACTTACATCATGCCTTATCTGCCGCCGCTTCTTGCCTTTTTGTATACAGGCAGCGATCGCTTTTTGCCATTCCAGCACCAGCTCTGCCAGCAAGCAGCGGAAGGCTTCATTAACCGGGGCCATTTCCTCTATGAGGTTCACAGCGGGGCAGCCGTACTGTACCCGGAAAAGCGGGTGTTTCATCAGGATCGTTTCCATCATGAGATAGATCGATTTGATGGGCTCTTCGCTTTGCTGCAGGGGCAGGATCATAACGGAGCGCATATCGGGCTGCATGATCTCGCTGATCATGGCCAGTCCCATCTTTTCCTTGTTCCTGAAGTGATAAAAAAAAGCGCCCTTTGTTACTTCGGTTGTTGCCAATATCTCATCTATGCTGGTGGCCTGGTAGCCTTTTGCATAGATCAGCTCAAAAGCTTTCTGCAACAAAGCCTTCCTGGTTCTGGCGGCTTTCGATACCGGTTGTGCTGGCATGAGCCAAATGTAGCCAAAGCAGGTCAATGTTAGGAGCTTCGGAACCCTGACAGCGCCTTGAATCAATGAGCAACCCACCATCAACTGTGGGACGAAAAAGCGCCGAAAGCCGTGTTTGTTTGAACATTTCAACAGTTTGTATGTTTGGCTATCCAAACACCAGTTTAAACCGATTTCGATGAACAAGCCCCTTTCCCTTCTCTTTTCTTTCATAACCTTATTTGCCTGCTGGCAGGCAGAGGCTCAGAACAGCGGCAGCCTGTCCGGTTTTGTTATCAACGCTGCCAATAAGCAGCCGCTCCAGGGATCGACCATTGTTGTACAGCCGGGAGGCCAGTCGGCCATAAGCGATTCACTGGGCAGGTATCGAATTACGGGCATCCCGGCCGGGCCTTATACGATTTCAGCTTCCAATGTAGGCTTTGCAGGCGAGAGCAGGTTCAACGTGGTCATTACAAGCGGTAATGAGAACGAAATCTCTTTTGAGCTGCAGCCGGCGGCAGCGGGACTGGCTGAGGTAACCATCAGGTCGAACCGCCGCACGGCCAGGGCGAATACCCTGGAGACGCCTTTAAGCGTGCAGCGATTGACGGCCGAAGAGATCAAGGCCAACCCGGGTGGTAATTTCGATATCAGCCGCGTGGTCAATTCCCTTCCTGGTGTTGGTGGCTCTGCCGGAAGTGTGGGAGGGTTCAGGAATGATATCATTGTAAGAGGTGGTGGTCCGGGGGAAAATGTTTTTTACCTCGATGGCATTGAGATACCCGTGGTAAACCATTTCGCCACCCAGGGCAGCGGCGGCGGTCCCACAGGCATTCTGAATGTTTCGTTTATAGAAGACGTGAAGCTTTCCAGCAGTGCTTTTCATGCCCGCTACGATAATGCACTGTCGAGCGTTTTTGAATTCAGGCAAAAGACCGGCAACCCTACTGAGACCCAGGGCAATGTGCGGCTGAGTGGTACCGAGCTGGCAGCAACGATAGAGGGTCCTTTGAGCCGCGATGGCAAGCTTACCTACCTCGCATCGGCCCGGAGAAGTTATTTGCAGGTATTGTTCTCGCTTATTGACCTGCCCATCCGACCCAATTTCTGGGACTTCCAGTATAAGCTCAGCTATCGCCCCGATGCTAAATCCACCCTCACCTTTCTTGGCGTGGGCGCCATTGACCAGTTTGGCTTTGGCAAGATCAATGAGCCTACGCAGGATAAGCTCTACACGCTTAACCAAACACCTGCCATCAGGCAAAAGAGCTATGCTATAGGGGCAAGCTATCGAAGATCTGTCAACAACGGCTACCTGGTGATGGCCCTGAGCCGCAATGCCCTAGATAACCAGATCGAAAAATTTGATTTCAATGATGATAGCGACCCGGCCAACCTGCGTTACAGGACCGACGCGGTGGAAACTGAAAACAAGCTGCGGATAGAATTGAACAAGAACAAGAATGGCTGGAGCCTGAGCTATGGAGCCATGGCCCAGTATCTCCAGTACGAGTCGGACAACAACATAAGGCGAAGGGCCGCTGTAGGCAGCCAACCGGAAGACAGGTTCCTCTTTTCTTCCGACATTAATTTCTTTCGCTTCGGTGCCTTTACACAGGCGGGCAGAAAATTCTTTGGCGGCCGGCTCGGACTGAGCGCAGGGCTCAGGACCGATATCAATACATTCACTAACGATGGCACCGACCCGGGCAAGGCCTTGTCGCCGAGAGTTGCAGTGAGCTATGTGTTGGCGGACAAATGGACCCTAAATGCCACGGCAGGGCGCTATGCCAGGATCGTACCCTATACCGTGCTGGGATTCCGCGACAATAGCGGCAGGCTGGTGAACCTCGACAACAACTACGTTACCAATATACATTATGCAGCAGGCGCTGAATTCCTGCCAAAAACAACTACCCGCTTTACGCTTGAGGGCTTTTATAAAAAATATGACCGCGTACCGGTGACCGTCCGCGATGGCATCAGCATCAACAACCTGGGTGCCGATTTTGGCTCCGTAGGCAATGAGCCGGTAGTGCCCACGGGAAGGGGCGAAGCCTATGGCATTGAATTTTTCGCCCAGCAAAAGCTCACGCGTCGCTTTTTCGGCCTGCTGAGCTATACATTTTTCTACAGCCGGTTTAGCAATGCCGATGGCCGACTGGTGGCAAGTGCCTGGGACAACCGGCACCTGCTGAGCCTTACATTTGGCTATAAGCTTCCCAGAAACTGGGAGCTTGGATTGAAATACCGCTACCAGGGCGGCGCTCCGTATACACCGTTCGACCTGCCCGCAAGCCGGCAGAACTTTCTTACGCAGGGCCAGGGATTGCTCGACTACTCGAGGTTCAATACCCTCCGGCTCGATGCTTTCTCTGCAAGCGATATCAGGATAGACAAAAAATGGAATTTCCGCAAGCTTACACTCGATATCTATCTCGACGTTTCAAACTGGTGGGGCGCAAGGTCTGTGGCTTATCCAAATTATGCTCTGCAGCGCGATCTCGCAACTGGCGCTTACCTCACCACGAATGGACAGCCCATTGCGCCTGATGCAAGCAATGGCATACCAATCATTCTTAATAACGACGATCCCGTGATACTTCCCACCATAGGCTTCATTATAGAGTTCTAAGCCTTAAGACCCGCATGATTCTTAAGCACCGGCACAGCTTAAGCAATGCGATCTCATTTCTGACGGAAGTACCAATTGTCTTTGCAATTGCATGTATGCTTTGCGCATCTCTGCCTTTTGTTTTGTTTATATATGCTGCGCTGAAGGGAAGTGTATAAATGATTACCCATTGGACAATATGCATCTCCTGCATGAATGCTTTTATTGATACTGGGATCGGAATATGATTTCGGGATCGTCAAGAGGGAGCAAAACAGCCGCAGATCGCTTGCTTCAAGCTGCATACCTCATAGAGAATGCAGAAGCATAAAGGCCTTTATTCCGATAAGCGAAGCAAAATAAGGCTGTCTAAAAGCATAGGCTATACACAACATTTCCTCATTTTATCGTTGCGCCGATTTCTGGCACATATTTGTGACCTTCTGCCGGTATAGCTCTTTGCATAGGGAGGTTTGCAAAATAGTCCGGTGGCTGATCAATATCATCAATGCTCATCCGCAAGCACCGGCCCTCCATTGTGCATCAAAAATTTTCATCACCATATTATCAATCAGCCGGCAAAAGGAATGAACGTGTCCTATTGGTCACGTATTACTAACGAAAATGGGCAATATGAATAACGGAAATGAAATTCAGGTATGGGGCGGTATTGAATGTACCATCAATAGGGTAGGCGATCAGTATTTTGATCAGTCTTTGTATTCGGATCATTATAGCAGGGGCTGTGCAGACCTCGACCTCGTGGCTTCTCTTGGAATCAGCATGCTGCGTTATCCGATACTATGGGAACGCCACCAGCCGGAGCCCGGGATGGAAATAGATTGGTCCTTCACCGCACAGAGCCTGGAGCAGCTCGGCAAGAATAATATCCTACCCATAGCCGGGTTGGTGCACCATGGCAGCGGCCCAAGGCATGTAAATTTTTTCGATGGCAGCTTCGAGCAGGGACTTGCCAATTATGCACAGCAGGTAGCCAGTCGGTTCCCTTGGCTGGAATACTATACGCCCGTGAACGAACCGCTGACCACAGCACGTTTTTGCGGGCTTTACGGTCACTGGTACCCGCATGGCAAGGATGACCACAGCTTTTATAAAGTGTTGCTGGCCGAATGCAAGGCTACGGTGATGGCCATGGAGGCGATCCGCAAGATCAACCCCGAAGCTAAGCTCATCCAGACCGAAGACCTGAGTAAATGCTACAGCACACCCTTGCTCGCTTACCAGGCCGATATGGAGAACCACCGCCGCTGGCTTTCCTATGACCTGCTTTGCGGCCGCGTGGACCAGGGCCATTACATGTGGAAATGGCTTGTCAAAGCCGGTATTACTGAAGAAGAGATACTGTATTTTCTCGATCACCATTGCATACCGCATATTGCCGGGTTCAACTACTACATTACTTCCGAGCGGTTCCTCGACGAAGACCTGTCCAAATACCCGTCGCAATACCATGGCGGCAACTACCGTCATCGTTATGCCGATATCGAAACGGTCAAAGTTCCGATGCACCAGGAAAACGGTCCTGCCCTGCTGCTTAAGGAAGCCTGGCAGCATTTGCAGATACCGCTGGCCATTACCGAATGCCACCTGCATAGTACCCGCGAGGACCAGATGCGCTGGTTCCATACCATGTGGAAAACGGTAAACAAGGTTAAAAGAGAGGGCGTGGATGTAAGGGCCATAACAGCCTGGGCCATTTTTGGACTGTATGGATGGAACTGTCTTGTTACAAAACCCTGTGGCGATTATGAGCCTGGTGTTTTTAACCTCAGCCCGGGATACCCCAGGCCAACAGCCCTTGCCCGCCTGCTGCAGGAGCTTACCCGGAACAAGGCCTATCACCACCCCGTGCTTGACCGGGAAGGCTGGTGGCAGCGCGATAACCGGCAGCAGTTTGGTTCGCCTAAGGTTGTAAGCATGAAAAAGAAAAAAACATCCACCAGCTGCAGACCCCTGCTTATCCTAGGCAAGACCGGTACTTTGGGAAAGGCTTTTGGACAGGTCTGCGAGGAGAGGAATATCCATCACCTGATGCTGAGGAGGTGCGACCTGGACATCACCGATCCGGCAGGCTTTGAAAAGCTCATTCATGACCTCGATCCCTGGGGTGTTGTAAATGCCGCAGGTTATGTAAAACCGGACGAGGCTGAGAATGACGAGCAGGCCTGTTTCCTGGCCAACACCCAGGGACCTGTGAGCCTCGCCAGGATCTGCAGCGATAAGAATACCCGCTTTCTTTCCTATTCCTCCGATCTTGTATTCGACGGGCGAAAAGCTTCTGCCTACACGGAGCAGGATGCACCAAACCCTTTGAGTGTTTATGGCCGCAGCAAGGCCATGGCCGAAGAACAGATCCTTGCGAACAATGAGCAGGCCTTAGTGATCCGGAGCAGCAGCTTTTTTGGCCCCTGGGACAATGCCAATTTCGTTGCAGCCACGCTGTCTTCGCTTAGGGAAGGACGTAGGGTCGAAGCTGCCCGGGATGTGCTGATGTCGCCAACCTATGTACCCGACCTTGTTCATACAAGCATCGATCTTTTGCTTGATGGAGATGCCGGCATTTATCATGTTACGAATGGCGAGACTGTAAGCTGGGCGCAGTTTGCCCGTTGGATTGCAATTACGGCCGGCTATGACCCGGCATTGGTGAAGCCTGTACCCTATCATAGCATGGGATGGAAGGCCCGGCGGCCACGCTTCAGCGCCATGCAAAGCACAAAGGGCATCAAGCTGCAGTCTTTAAGCAGGGCATTGGAGTGTTGCCTGGAAGCGCTGGGTCATGCTTATCATAGCGGCCGCATAGCCGTATAGGCGGGGGAGGCCAAGCTGCGTCAGGCGCAAACAGGTTCCCCGGCAGCGATGTCCTTCTATAAAAAGATGTCATTCATTCTCCGCGTGACAAACCGGGAAATGGTTGACCGGGAAATTGCATGAGCTGGCAATAAAGCAGCGCTGGCTTGCCTTATGGTGGAGCGCCAGGGCCTTCTCCACCATGGAAGCATCCTGCACGGTAACCACGGGGTTGAGCTTTGCTTCGGTGAAATGGCCGCCCCCACCGGGGGTTTCTACCATGGTTCCTGTTGCGCTGTCGGTATAGGCCGTTACGACCACGCCTTCTTCAACGCAAGCATGCAGATAAGAAAGCAGGTGACAGGCAGAAAGAGCTGCGAGCAATAGTTCTTCGGGATTGTGCAATGCGGGGTTGCCACGAAAGGCAGGATCCGAAGAGCCTTTGATCTGCTCCTTGCCTGGAATTGTTATGGTATGTTCCCTGCCATAAGCGCGGTAGCTGCTCGTACCGCTTCCGGCATTGCCGGTCCATTCTATGATGGCTTTGTATTGATGTGCGTGCATAAGATCGATTTTGGAGTTGGGAAGTGAGGGACCGAGCCTCGACATTCCGGTTGACGCGCAAAGTTCGGTCATGCAAATCAAAAGCAGCCATCATCCTACCGGGTATCCCCAGATTCGGTTAGGCCACGCCGTTAAAAAAACTTCATAGGATACGGCGCGGGCCACTGCCCCCTGCTGATGCGCCTGAGCTTGCCGGCCAGCAGCTTGCGTTGCAGCGATCCTATGCGATCGAGGTAGAGCATTCCCTCTATATGATCGTATTCATGCTGGATCATACGTGCTGTGACGCCACTGAAACGGCCCGTCTTTTCACTTCCCTGCTCATCAAGATAGTCGATCTCTATGGTCCACGGTCTTCGCACCGGCTGCTGCAGATGCGGTATGCTCAGGCAGCCTTCTTCGTCGGTCCATTCCCCGGCCGAATATTGCCTGATCACGGGGTTGATAAACGCCTGCCTGATACCCTCATCACCATCGAAGTATTGTCTTCGCTCGTTCTCATCCATGCGTTCGTAGGTTTGCCGGCTGTCGACCAGGAAGAGGCGAAGCGACCGGCCAAGCTGTGGCGCCGCCAATCCGCAGCCATTGGCATTGTAAAGCGTATCCCACATATCAACGATCAGTTCTTGCAGCTCTTCCACAGGCATTAAGACCTGTTCTGCAGGTTGACGGAGCAGCGGATGTCCATAAGCCAGGATGGGTAAGACCATAGGCGCAAAGCTAGCAGGCCCTTTATTATCTTTAATCCAGGTAACATACAGTATACCAGTTAAAAAAAGGCTTATGCGCAGAATAGAGGACAAGGCCTGTTTCCGGGACCTGCTGGCCGTAATGGATACACTCGAGCTGATCAGCGGCAAATGGAGGGTTCCGATCATGGCCCTTTTGGCTCACCATGCCTATCGCTTTGGCGAGCTTGCCTCGGCGCTCGGCATTTCTGCCCGCATGCTGTCGAGGGAGCTGGAAACCCTGGAGGAGCGAGGGCTCGTAAGCCGCAAGCTTGACCGCCATGGCAACGAAACGGCATGGTACCTGCTTTCGGAAGAAGGCCACAGCCTTAGGGAAGTGATCCGGGAAATGAAGCTTTGGGGTGAAGCCTACCGGCAGAAGAACCTGCATCGGTAACGATACCCCTCAATATCAAAGGTATTTGCTGCTCCTTTGTTACTCGCCGGGATGATAGGTTCTTTCCGTATGCTTTAAAACATCTTCCTTGTAAAACCAGACTTCCTTGAACTGGCCGGCGGCATACAGCGGGCCCTGGTCGAAATAGTGCGGCGATGCAGGATCGGCACTTTGTCCAAAAGTAAAAACAGAACGAACCTTTATACGCTTACCCATCTCGATAAGGGCCACATAGGTATTCCCCCCGGTGCCATAGTTCTTTTTGGTACCATCGCGGCGGGTACCGAAAGCAAACAGGGAGCCTACCACGCCGGGAGCCGCTGCTACGGCCAGACTTGGACGGTCATCGCTGAATTTTTCCTGCGTGCCGCTGCTATGGATACGCTGCAAGCGGTTGATGTCTCCCCATTGCGGTATGCTACCATAACGCTTGAGCAGGGTATCAATGGCCTGAGACATAAAGCTAGCCGTCAGGCTGTCGTCGACCGGAAGCCTGGCGCCCGATACACGGGCCTGGATTATGCTCTGGACCTCGGTAAGCGGCACCGTCTTACGGGTAAACTCCAGGAAATTCCTTGTCCATTCCATGGCTATGGTCGTAGCCCTGCTTTCGGGTCCATACCTGTTGTCCCAATTACGCAGTGAGTCCAGGGCAAAGGAAAACTTTTGCCTCAGTCCGGGGTTTGAGACGGAGGTTCGCTCACAGGCATCAATGATCTGCTGCTTCCAGTTAGCCATCAGTGGCAGGTGCGGACTGGTGATCAGCCGGCGCAGGTCGTCCAGGGAAAGACGGCCGGGTTGCGACAGTTGCCTTAAGGCTTCTTCGGCCCTGAAGGTTTGCGGGTCGTAGGCCATATAGGCGGGATATTGCTGCTTTTGCGGGCTGCTGGCGCCAGCGGAGAGGTAGGGTGTGGAATTGCAGTTCTGCAGCCATCCGGTAGCGGGGTTGATCACCTGCGGCACATCCCGCAGGGGATGCAGCTCCTTCCATTCCGTACCGGGATCATTGCCCTGCTGCGGGTAACGCCAATCGTATTTCGGGTCGCGCCTGGGCACGGCATTGCCATGCCAGTAAGCAATGTTACCGTCCCTGTCGGCATAAGAAGTAGTTGGATAACCTAGGGCTCTTTTATCCATGGCGGCAGTAAAGGTTTTGAGGTTCTTTGCCTTCATCATCTGCCAGCATTGATCTATCCATTTATCGGTTGGAGCCGAGGAGTTTACTGCCGTTATCCACTGGCCCCCGCGGCGCGCCAGCACAGGTCCATGGTGTGTAAGCCTGAAGCTTACAGGCCGGGGACTCAGACCTGAAGCCGTTTTCACAAAAACAGTATCGGTCACCAGCACTGCTGTGCGATAGCCGGCACCGTAGCGGTATTTCAGGCTGTCGGTAGGATGGTCGAAGGTCTCAAGGTAAACATCGGTAAAGTCTACGCCGGAGTTGGTGTGCGCCCAGGCAACAAATTCGTTGAATCCGCTCCAGATAAAGGGCAGACCCAGCATGCCAAAGCCACCGGCATTCAATCCTTCTTCGCTAACGAGCTGGCACTCGTAGCGCTGGTAATCGCCAAAAAAAGGCTGATGCGGGTTGATGACCAGCATGGCATTGCCGCTCGCCGATTTTTTGGGTGCTATGGCAATGGTATTGGAACCGTCTTCCTGTTTACTGTTAAAAGCTGCTTCATCGATCCCTTCGGCTGCTGTTATCCTTCCCTGCGCCAGCATCTCGCCCGGTGTGATACCATGAACACTGAGGTCTGTGACCACCGGCAAGGTAAAATACCAGGGTTCGAATCGCTGGAACAGCCTTGCCTTACCGGGGTGGGTGTAGAGATAAAAATTGACCGCATCGGCAGCAGCCCTGCAAATGGCTTTTGCGCTGGGCGACGCCGCTTCGTAAGACTCGCGCGCTCTTTTCCTTATCTGCAACATGGCTATGCTGATATCATTGGCCAGACCCGCAGTTCCTATGAGCTCGGCCCTTCTTCCCATTTTGGAGACAAGGGTTTCTTCTAGCTGCCAGAAATTGTCTTCGCATTGCGCATACAATAGACCGAATATGGCATCGGTATCCTTCTTACCATAAATATGCGGAACGCCCCAGTTATCACGGATGATGGTAACCTTGCCGGCCTGCTGCTTCCAGCGGCCAGCCTCTTCCCCGCTGAATGTTTGGCTCAAGCCGGCAAGGGGCAGCAAAAAAAGAAAAAAGATCAATCTCATATACAGTATTTTGAGTTTGACCGGTTGGCAATAGCTTTCGGCGTTCTGGTTTTCGCCCTCACGGAATGCCGCGCCTGTTCTGAATGCCAGCCGGTGAAAGGTGTACAAGGTAAAGCTTTCGGCCATAGCTGCTTTCACACCGGCTCAGAAATTAGCAGCAGGTAGAATAACAAGGATAGTCTGTTGCCTGCATTGCGTGAATGACTTTTAGAAAAATACCAGTGAGGTATGTGGTTGTTTCAAAGCGTGGTCTCCAGGCCTTGCTGCTGGCGCTTAATGACGGTGTTCACTGCAGACGGCTTTTTCGTTTTTTTTCTTCGTCCCCACCAGATAAGGAAACCTGTAACCGGCAAGGATGCCGCAAACAGGGAAGCAAGAAAGTAGATGATCTTGCTGCCTATGCCGAGCGCCCTTATCCTGCCTGTGTGAAAATCGTAGATGCTCCGGCTTACATATTCATAGCGGGTGTATTGCTTATAAGAGTCTGTATGCAGGTTGACAAGATTGTACTGATCGAACCACAGGGTGGTCTGCTTTCGCACAATGGCATAGGGATACCTGAAGAGAATCCTGATCGGGGCAAGGCTGTCTGGCGGAACGGTAAGGAATACCTGACTGGCGCCCGGGTGCTGCAGGCTTGCATAGTTGTAGGCGCTATCAAGCGGGTTTTCCTTTTTTAAGGTACCGGGTACCGATTGCAGTTTGGGAGCTTTCCAGACCGGGCTGCCGGTTGCAGCGCTAACCAGGCTTTTGGCCGTATCAAACACCCAGAAGATACCCGTGAGGGAAATGATAAGCAATACAAACAAAGCATAAAAACCAAGCACACTGTGCAGGTCCCAGTTCAGCCGCTTGCGGTTCTTTGTTTTCCATTTGATGGTAAGCGCCTGTTTCAGAAAGCGCTTTTGCTTGGGCCACCATACAATAAGCCCGCTGATGCAGAGTATAAAAAAGATCAGCACGTTCCAGCGAACGATCTCCGCGCCTGTTTTTCCCATCAGCAGGTGCAGATGAATGTCCAGCACAACGCTCATGAAATCTTTGTTAAGGTCGCGGTGCCCTATGATCTTGCCACTGTAAGGATCTACGGAAATGGCCAGTTCTTTTTTTGTGTGGAAAACAAACGCGGCATCCTTTTCTTCCAGGAACCTTACCTGGGTGATCTGTTGTGCAGGATAGGCCTTGCTTACCGCAGCTGCCAGTTCGGTTATGGACCTTCGCTGTCCTGCGGCCTTATCCACATGTAGGTATTTGTGCTGCACCAACTGCCGCCATTCCTCTTCAAAAACATAAAGACATCCTGTAATGGATACAACAAGCACTACCAGCCCCGAAACCAGGCCAAGCCAGCGATGGACAACCAGGAAAAAACTTCTTATTCTATTAGATGGATTTTTCAACATCGCGAATTAAAATGTGTAGGCCACTGTTGCCAGCCAGTTACGGGGCGCCCCGGGAAATAACCTCAAAAAGTCGTAGCCACCTGCCCAATAAGTCTTATCGAGCAGGTTATTCATATTCAGCTGCAGCTGAAACTTATCCACCTTATAGTATACGGCGGCGTTCAGCAGCTCATAGCCCGGTAGTGTCTGCGACTGGTTCAGCGATACATTTCTCCGGGTTACAAAATTGCCCCCCAGACCAAAACCAAGCCCTGAGAGACTGCCTTTTCTAAACATGTATTTGGTCCAGAAACTTCCCTGGTGCTCCGGTGCATTGGGCTTTTGCCTTCCGATCTCGTCTTTTACTGGGCTTTCAGTAATAGATGCATCATTATAGGCATAAGTGAGCACCAGGTTCCAGGAGGGATTGATCTGGCCCATGGCCTCGAATTCAACACCCCTTGCCTCTTCCTTCCCGATCTGGCGAAGCAGGTCGGGTTGGCCGGCCAGCCCTGCATTATACAGTGCATTCCTCAGCTCGATCCTGTACACCGAGGCTGTAACCGCCAGCCGTTTCCCGAACCATTCGCTTTTGGCACCAACCTCCATCAGGCTGCTGTAAAGCGGATCAAAAGGTCCACCCGCCAAAGGATTGGCAATGATGCTGGCTGTCTGGGGCTGGTAGCCCTTTGCATAGGTTCCATAAATGTTCAGCTTTGTATTGACGGAATACACCAACCCAAACCTGGGAATAAGGGCATCCTGGCTCACGGAGTTTTCTGCCGGCTTGAGATAATTTATCTTATCCGAAAAACGCTCGTAGCGAATCCCGATCAATGCCTGCAGCCTTCCAATCCTGATCTGGTCCTGCAGGTAAAAACCCTGAAGCGAATTGAAGGTGGGATCGAAGTCCACGCGCGAAAAGAAGTATTTCGACATGTCCTGCAGCGCATATGGACTGGCAGAAGTAAGGTCGAAATGTGCCACATTCGGCACGGGGCGCTTGACACCATTTACGGTTTGATAAAGAAATTGTGACGGCTGTGCCGGATTATAATTGCCGGCCCCTGTGTTGGTGGCGTTCCTATAGCCCCTGGCCTGGAGCTGCGAGCCGCCAAAAGGTTGCTTCTCCTGCGAATAGTCTGTTCCCAGCAAAAGCCTGTGCGAGGTAAGACCAAGGTTGAGATCATAGGTGAGGAAGACCGAAGCATTGTCTACATACCGCTTGCGTTTACGAACAAAGACCTGCATCTCCACCAATGTGGGAATGATAGCGCCTGCGCTGTCCTTTGCGTAGGTATTGGCCGTGCGGTGTTCGAGAAGGTCTTCTTCGTAGCCTGTTCTTACATAAGCAAGGTTGAACTGCAGGCGGTCGCTGAACTTGTGGTTGAGCGAGGTAGTGAGCATGTAATTGTCTTCGTTGAGGTAGTCGTTCGACTGGCTCAGGCTTTTTGATACAGGAACGGAATAAATATCGTTGTTTCCAAAAACCGCCTGCCCGCGGTCGAGCCGGCTATTGGACTTGTTGTAAACCAGGTCGAAATTGAACCGGGTCTTTTCGGTTGGGATAAAGGAGATCGAGGGCGCGATAATGATGTTCTTGTCGAACTGCAGGTTACGGAAGCTGCCGGAGTTTTCATAGCCAAGGTTGAGGCGGTAGAGCAGCGTCTTTTCCTTATTCATCGGCCCGGTAAAATCGGCCAGGGCCCTCAGGGTATTGAAGCTGCCGGTGGTGAAGCTGATGCTTTGCCTTTGCTCTTCCAGGGGTTTTTTGGTTACACGGTTGATGGTACCACCTGGAGAAGTGTTTCCAAAGAGCGCCGACGCCGGCCCTTTGATCACCTCCACTCTTTCGAGATAGTTGGTGAGCGACTGTTTCCAGAACCCCGTCGTGGTGCGCATGCCATTGATCAATTGCACGCCGCCCTCACCGCCCTGTACCCTGAATCCGCGGATAGTTACATCGTCGTAAAAGCTGAACTGGTTCACGCCACTGAAGTTCTTTACAATATCGCCAAGACGCATGGCCTGCTGGTCCTGCATAAGCTCCTTGGTTACATAGCTGATGGATTGCGGAACATCCTTAAGTGCGGTAGCCGTTTTTGTACCGGCAAATGAGCTGCCGTTCTTATAGCCGGTTTCCTTCCGGCCTATGATCTCTACGGTCTGCATCTGCCGAACCACTTCGCTCAGCACCAGGTCGATCACGGTTTCCTTGCCGTCTTCGAGGTTGATATTCTTCTGAACTTCTTCAAAACCTATGGCGGATACGGTCATTTTTGCAGCACCTGCCTTTGTAATGACGCGGTATTCACCCTGTCCATTGCCCAAAACAGACTGGCCGTTCAGTACCACCGTGGCTGCGGCTATGGGCTCACCCTGGCTGCTTGTTATCTTTCCCTTTACAATGGCTTGTGTCATTGCCTGCAGGGATGCTAGCATCATTCCTAAAAAAAACAGTTTCTTCATCACTCGCTGATTTCGCCGCAAAGCTGATAAATCGCTGCTCTTTTTGGTTACGAGTTGGGAAAGTTGAGTTACGCATTCAGGAAATATATGGCTGCGGAACCAACGAAAACGGAAGCCGTAAAAGGTGGATAGCCAGGAACTGCCTCACCTGTCCAGCCATTTTTTAAAAGCCGGGGCTTTTTCGCGGCTGATGTCCACTTCCATTTTCAATGGCGGCTTCAGCTGTACCAGCAGCTTCTGGTTGCCATGAGGCCTTACGATATGGATGGCATTGATGTGAACAATGGTTTGCCTGTTGGCCCTGAAGAAAAACCTTGGATCGAGCAACACCTCCATATCATCGAGGGGAGAAAAATCGTAGATGAATTTTTCTCCACTGAATGTATGAAGGTAATTGAGGTTATCCTTGTAGATCAGCGCGATGTCGGCCGTTTCCACAGGCATCCATTTATTGTTGGCGTTCACAATGAACCGTTCCTTATACTGGGCCGAACCGGCAGGATTGGTAAAATGTTTAATTAGCTGCTGTATGTCAACGGGCATGGCTGCCGTGCTTTCCTGCTGCTGTCTCACCTTTTCTATCGCCCGCGCCAGCTCCTCTTCCTGCACGGGCTTGAGCAGGTAATCCACGCCGTTTACCTTAAACGCCCGGATGGCATACTCTTCGTAGGCCGTACAAAAGATCACAGGACACCTGAGCGTAAACTGCGAAAAAAGCTCGAAGCTCAGCCCATCGCTCAGCTTGATATCCATGAAGATCAGGTCCGGTTCGGCATTGATCATGAACCATTTTCTTGCAGCCTTTAGGCTGGGCAATACCTGCAGCACCTCTACATCAGGAGCTACAGAACCAATAATGGCCCGCATTTCATCTGCGATCAGGCTTTCGTCTTCTATGATCAGCGCTTTCATAACAATGGAATTTTTACGGTAAAGCTGTTTTGATCCTCTTCTATTAATACCGGTTTTTTTGTATAGAACCGGTAAAGGTTGTGCAGGTTTGTGAGTCCCTGCCGGTTGCTCGTTTCTACAATATGATAACGCTGCAAATTGTTTTGCACAACGATATACTCATCCGCCGCACTGATATTGATACACAGGGGGCTTTCGCTATCGGCGGTATTATGCTTGATTGCGTTCTCCACGAGGTTCTGCAAGGTAACGGGTACAACCATGCGCTTAAGACAGCCATCGTCGAGCTGCACCGTCACCTGCAGGCCCTCCCCAAAGCGTATCTTTTGGAGGGTTACAAAGGTTTGCACAAAATCGATCTCCTCCCGAACAGTCGTTAGCTCTCGCTCGCGGCTTTTGAGCACGTACCTGTATATTTTGCTCAGTCCGTCCAAGAAGATAGTGGCTGTTCTTGTGTCGGTTTTTATAAGGCTGCGCAGAGAAGTAAGGGAATTGAAAAGAAAATGAGGATTGAGATGCTGCTTGAGGCTTTCGTACTGGACAACGGTTTTTTCCTTCTCCAGCTCCTTAGCCTTTGTTTCCAGCCGTAGGATCTGCCTTTGCTTGTTCATCCGGAATCGGTAAACCAGGTATAGGCCGTACCCAGCCAGCAGCAGCATCGCCAGCCAGAAGGATGCCGTTTTATAATAAATGGTATCTACGTGCACACTCAGCTGCCTTGCATCGTCTGTCCAGTTAGCGGCGTCCGGCGAGGCTTTGTACAAAAAACGGTAGCTGCCGCCAGGTACATTGGTATAGTGTATGGCTCTTTCCTTTGTATAGATCCAGTCCTTGTCAAAGCCTTCCAGCTTGTAGGCATACCAGGTTTGGGACGGGTTTTCGTAATTGAGGGCAGAAAGCCTGATGGTAAAAAAGTTCTGGCTGTGCCTGAAGCTTATGTTCTTTAGCTCTTCGTAATTCACTGGTACATTGGCCGGCTGGTTGAATACTTCTATGCCCGAGATGTAAGCGCTGAGCGGACTGTGTGCTTCCGCGTATTGCTCCGGGTCGAATGCCACAAAACCTTTGAGCGACGGAAAGATAAAGCGGCCATCCCTGCTTATGTAAGAAGGCATATCAGTGAATTCCATGGTCGGTAAGCCATCTCCTTCATCAAACACCTTCCACAGCCTGCGCTCCCTGTCGAGCATGAGCAGTCCTTTTGTACTGCCCGCCCATACCCTGTCCTGGCGGTCTACCTGTATGCAGGACGTGCGCGTAGAAGGCAACCCATTATGCCGGCCAAATTGGGTGAACTTGTTGGTAGCTTCGTCGTAGCAGGCGATACCCGAAAATGTGCTGACCCATATCCTGCCTGCACGGTCCTGTGCAATGCCGGTTACAAGATCGCCGCTGAGCGATGTGCTGTCGCCCTCTTTGGCTTTCCAGTGCCTCAGCGTGCCGGCCGCTTCATTATAACAGGCCAGTCCTCCTCCATTCAGCCCGAACCATAAACGTTTGCCGCGATCTTCAAAAATGCTTCGCACACCATACCTGTTGATGTCCTTGAGCACAGGATGAGTGCCGATACCCGAGAACCCTGCCTGTCCCGGCTGCCTGCAATACAATCCTTCAAAATCGCGTCCGCCTATCCAGATATTGCCGCGGCTATCTTTTAACCCGCTGAAATAAAAAGCCTCTGGCAAAGCATCCTTCTTCCCCAGGAAATCCATTTTGCCGCTTGCTATATGATAGCGATTGACACCTCCCCCTGTGATCATCCATACCATGCCGCTGTCGTATAGCACACCCCTCACCGAGTTCGAATAAAGAATTCGCGGCCGGCCTTCTTCATTTTTCCATTTGCCTGTTACACCCCGGCCGGGTGTATAGCGCATTACACCATCGAGGGTGGCCAGCCAGAAGTTTCCTTCGTCATCTTCTGCGGCTGCGCGGCCCCACATCCATCCACCCGCGGTGGTTTCGGATTTCCTCGGCAGGATCGTTTGAAAAAGGTTCTTGTCCGGGTCAAAATAATTAACTCCATAACCTTCTGTACCGGCCCAGATCAATCCCTGCCTGTCCTGGAATAGCGCGGTAAAATGGTTGGCTGTTGGACTTAAAGGCAAAAACGGATCATTGGTAAAAGAAGAAAATACATTTGTTTCCGGATGATAAAGACAAAGACCGTCATTTACCGTTGTCACCCACAGGCGGCCCTTACCATCGACCAACAGGTCAGAAATGGCATTGGGTACGGGTGTTCTGCCGGGAAAAATATAATTGTAAACTGTAAAGTCCGAAAAGCGGGTATTGGTCCTGATCAGTACCGGCCGGTCGATAAGGCTGACCCAGACCGTGCCCGAGGGGGTAGCTTCTACTGAAAAATAAAATGCCGGGCCCAGTCCGGGTACTGTTCTCAGGCTAACTGTGCCGGCAGCCAGGTCGTATACCACCAGGCCCCGTCTCGAAGTGGCGATCACCTGCCGGTCCTGCGTGAGGCAGATGTCAACCAGCGCCTGTTTCATCAGCTCTTTCTGCGCCGTATCTTTTTGCCTGTCGCTGAGAAAACTGATGCGGCCCGTAGAGGCATCGAGCTCCGCCAATCCTTCTGATGTAGCGACCAAGACTGTGTTCCTGCCTTGTGAGAGCATATGTCCGGCTGCAAAAGGCCTGTCGGCTTTGATGCGCCGGAAGGATGAGCTATGGTAGTCGTATTGAACAATGCCATCCGAAAAGCCTATGTACAGGTTACCGTTGCCTGCACAAACGATGGAAGACACACCGCCCGGGTAGATCGAAGTGCTGTCGCCGGGCCTGTGAAGAAAGCTGCTGACAGAATAGCTGTCGTAGCGATTAAGCCCGCTTTGTGTGCCGATCCAGATATAGCCATATTTATCCTGGCCGAATGCACGGATGGAGCCATCGTTCAATCCCTTTGCCGCATTGAGGCTATGAAAATGGGGTGTTTGAGCGGGTGCCGTCGCAGCAGTCAGGAGAAAACATATGATGAACAGGAAACGCATGCGCCAGAAAAGTAGAAACAAAAGCGCTGAACTCAAAAAGGAGGAGACCCGAAACGGATAATGCGGCGGTTGAGGCGTAAGAAAAGAAGCCCGAAGCGAGGATTGTGCTAAAAGCTCCCATCCTGCATGATTAACAGCCACTGCGGTCCTGGAAATCTAGGCTGGCACAATGATGTCAGCTGTGGGGAAACAATTAATGTAGTTTAATTACGCAAATTTTTTAGCACAAAATCTTGAATGGGTTGTTATGTCAGTTTCTTACACAAGCCTGACAAATGGGTTGTCTGTCACGTGCGTATTCCATTATTTATCAATCTGGACAATTCGTATCCACTTCCAGATGTCCAATAAACTATTGGTTAATGTCGATTGACGTCGCTGATTAGGGTCAGGGTTTGTTGACCAATATTTTTACACCAAAAAAAGGCGACCACGTATCAACGACACTTTCGATGAAGCAGGAATTGCATTTCTGATTTTATTATTTATTTTGGTAATAGAAAAGCCCGGTTAATACCGGGCTTGTAAATTAGGGAAGGAGCACAAACTGCGGGAATTAATGACCTCTGTCCAATTTGCTGACTTCCCTTTGCTTTATCTTAAAGTAATTTAATTCACATTGAAAGTATAGCATTTAGATATGATTGCAAAGTTTAGGCCAAATAAAATTCATACCAACGCAGAAAAATTTCTAGCGCAGAAACTATTGGAATTGTTCTTTAACAAAACCTTAGACTCTCACCGGGCTAAACTAAATAACCCCAGATGGATTCTAATTGAGTTGTCACAAGTACTAGGCGATTGGAATGAGGGCAAAATTAAGGTCTTTGACAAAACAATCAAACCAGTTCTACTTGAAACCACACGCTTTTTGGAAGGCCGTCATTACTTGCAGTTTGGAGAAATAAATGAAAAGTATTTTCGGACCCTTTTAGGTAGTTGCACCGATAAATCCTATCAGCATCTGTCCTACGCGACAAGCCTGCTATGTCACCTTAATCAGAATTTTTTAGATGCTCTCTTTGATTCCATTGAAAAGGAAATTTCCAGGCTGAATGTAATCAAGTTCACTGTTGATGACCTAAATGAGCTAAGCAAGTTGACAGACTTCCTCGCAACAGAACTGATTAATCGCGGTCATGCTAAAGCATATCTATATTCTATAACCTGGAGGATCTTTGAACATTGGAGGCAGTTCTCCTTCCCGGAGGCACTGGCGGAATTCAAAGGGGCAATAAATAGAGAATTAGAAGATTTTACAGTTGTTTTTAAGCTGAATAAATTGGGTGGAGGCACCAAAAAAATAGACATTAAAAGCGAGTATGAAATTGGATATGAAAAAATCCAGGAATTGTCTAAAATAAACAATAAGGCGGCTGTTTTTTTTTCCAAACAGGGGGACTTCGGATATTTTTTAGCAATGGAATTGCCGGGCAGAGACTATTTGTCAGTAATCGAAAAAGCAAAAAAAGAGGTTTTTTCTCTTATCGATCTTATAAATATGGGATATCCCGACAATCCCTTTGATTTTTCAAAAAAATGCCTTGTCGTTGGTAAGCGAAAACCTGAACTAACAAACGTGCAGCCGGTTTTTTACACGCCAGATGGAGCTTATATAAACAATGAAAAGCTATATGATCTATTGCTAGAAAAAAGCAGACGAATTCTAAACAATCGAAGTATTCAAAAAGAAAGTATTCAGAAAATTGTTTCTGCCTTCAGGCATCTTCGACTCGGTCGAGATGCAGACGAACTAGAACAGAAGTTTTTAAACTACTGGATCGGACTGGAATATATTTTTTCAAATTATGATGTACATGATACGACAATTACCCGGTTAAAAGAATATTTTATACACTCGCATTCCGTAGCTTATTTCAAGCGGAACCTAAGAGAGTTCCATAACGACATAGTCAGGCTGGGTCTTAAAACCCACATACCAAATTTCGATAACAACTTGGACTATCTAAAAGATGCTGCTACATACGATAATATAATAGACAAATTCTTTGACGAACATCCACTATTGGCGTTTAGGGCTCACAAATACAGACAATTGATAACTGGTACCAAGAAGATAGGAGATGAAATAATTAAGCATCGAACTAACCTTGAATGGCACCTAACCCGTTGTTATAGAATTCGGAATGAAATTGTACACGATGCAGCCATTCATCTGAATATTGAATCAATTACAGGCAATCTTAGGTATTACCTTACTTACATACTAAATGGCTTGCTGGAATACCTTGATACATCAGCAGAAAAAAGTATGGATAGACCAGTCACAATTAGTGACTACTTTTTGCTGCAAGAAATAAAGTATGAAAGTCTCAGTAAATCAGGATTTCAGCTTGAGAAACTCATGGCTGAAAAAAGTGTGACAGAGATTTTTTCAAAATAACTTTCGATCACTTTATACCCGCACCTACACTATAAATCAAATAAAAACAACCCCAGCATTCGGAGCTGATGAAATCAAGCAATAGTAAAATGAAAGATCAATCGTCCCAATCATTGCTACCATAGGCGGATTATTCGCTATAATAACTGCATGGAGCCAGTATTACTCAACTAAAGAAGCAGAAAGAAATTCTCAAGTGTTTCAAAACAGTTTATTTGAGAAACATAAGGCACTCGAAGATGTTCAGCAGCGCCTTATTCAATTGCAGCATGAAAATTTAAACTTATTGACTGGAGGAGATAGCTATTGCATCGTTTATCCTTCATTGCAAAAGAAGGGTGATATTTATAGTATGAGCTTTGTAATGGTCAACTACGGGAATTTTCCCTTAAAAGATGTCGAAATTAGGGTCACCGACTTGAGGTATAAGCGAAAGCTTCAAAAGAGGTTTGCAGAGGATTTCAAAGACGGGAAGAAAAACTTTGATGATTTTGATGAAAAAATAATTTCACCAGACTTCGTTTTTAAGATTCCCTTCCTACCGCAAAGCATTATAAAAGAAAACGGTTATGAGAGCAGCGTGGCTGAGACTGTAGAGTACCCAAGAAGCAGGGTGCATGATGAGTTAATTTTTAATATCTTTATTCGAATCCCCAACGGTAACTACACGCAGCAGACTATAATTCGGGACGTCACAGGCACACGTTTTTTTTGGGTTAAAGCAGTACGAATATTGCCAAATAGTAAAGACTATAAGTTTGAAAGGATTGACCCGATGTTTCTTAAAGAAGACGAGGCTGCAATTGACTGGGATTCTATTCTTGGACAAGAAGAATAAACTGCATTGCAAAGCGTCCGACGAAATGTCTTTGCAAGAATTTTCTAACAGCTTAAGCGACATTGGGAAAACAATCTGCTACTCTGCTCACCGCGGAAGGGCAGCGGCGGACTGCTTTATCTGCAAAAGACGTTTTTCGAAAAAGCCGGTTTCCATGTCCTCTTCACTATACCTGATCTCTTCCAGGAGAGTCATAAAGTCTTCGGGATGCACGGCTTTTTTTCCATCGGCCAGACCGATATGTGTAAAGCCGGCCCAGTATACAGCTTTGATGTGCGATCTTACTTCATCCATCATCAGCATTTCGACCTTGAGCGTTGTGGTACTGTAATCGATCAGCCGCGATACCAGCATAATTGTCTCCCGGTAGACCGCCGGCCTCAGGTAGGCGAGCTGGTTTTGTGTTACAACCCAGGACCTGCCTTTTGAAGCCCATTCCACCAACGATATGCCATAGGCTTCTTCGATATGGGTTTCCCTGGCATCCAGGAAATAGTCGATATAACGCGCGTTGTTCAAATGACGGAAAGGATCGCAATCGCTAAAGGCAATAAGTTTTTTAGTTTCCGGCTGAATAGGCCTGGCCATAACAAAGGTTTTTAGTTAAATGGCAGCTTCTTAAGCTGTGTTGCCGGTAAAGCTACAAAGGCCTTAAGCTCGGGATTTGAATAAAAGCGACAGGTGGAGAAAGAGCACAGCTGTTATGATAAGCCGGCCTTCCTCAGGCCCTCGGGACTTAATCCCGCATACCGCTTGCATTCCCTGGAAAGATGGGCATGATCGGCATAACCCAGCTCAACCGAAAGCCGAAGCAGGCTTTCGTTCAACCCATTGCTCTTTAGTTTTTTTATGGCGGTTTGAAAGCGCAGGATATTGGCTATTTCTTTTGGAGGGGCGCCGGTTCCCAGCTTAAAATGCCGTTCCAGCGTGCGCGTGCTGATATTGTAAAGACCGGCCAGCCTCGAAATGGCGAGCTGCCCTCTCGCTTTGCGCATTTCCTGTACCAATTGCACCAGCAAGGGCTGCGATGAAGGCAGCTTGCTTAAGAAAAAATCGTCCAGCCTTTCTTTCAGCCCATCATCAGGTTCGAGCAGCATTTGCAGCTCCGGTTCGTGGAAATCGCCAATGACATTCACGATGCCATCAGCCGGATGACCATACAGTGAATGAAACCCTCCCGGCAGGAAGCGTATGCCGATGAAGCAGCTGGCCGGCTGACGCTCGAGCGTTCCTGGTGTGGTTGCCGTGCCTGCGATGTAGAGCCTTCCCGGCTTAAGCAGGCCATTGCAGGGAAAGGTTTTCACAATTGATTGCCCACAGTTATAAATGAGATTGATGCACCCGTCTGCATAAAGCTGCCTTGTGCAGGAGCTGAAGTCGGCACCGGTTTGTACCACCCAATAGCGGTGTATATAGTTTTGAAGAAGAGGGGCCGGTGCCCATTCGGCAGACAGCATACAATAAAATTAGGCAATGATGACGAAGGCCGCATGTAGTATTTGCTGATTTATCCGGGCTTTTGGCCTTGCTTAGTTTGCCGGAAGCCAAAACCTGATCCTGCCTTCCATGCTGATGGCATCGACATGGCCTACTACCCCTCCGGAATTAAGCGCATGGATATGCATGTTGCTTGTATGATGTGTAAAAACTCCATGATGGCTGTCCGAATAAAAACCAAGCAGCTCTAGCTTCTCGCCTTTCAAAGCAAGTTCTGCTGCAAATTGCCTGTGATTATCCATGGTATGCTCCGTACCCTTCTGCCAGTCGATTATATGCATGCTGCCGCTGGCTATGGCTTCCATCCTGAATACAAAGGGCTGTTCGGGATCGAGGCCTTGCTGCTTTGCCAGCACAGCTACGATCTTCTCGAGCTCCTTATAACCGGTAATGGAAAGAATGGTATCAATAGCCTTCCACCGGCTTACATGGCTGTAGACCAGCATGGCAGCTTCATTTACCTCGTTTTTCGCCGGCCGTATGCCTTTGCTTGTAACCGAAGCACTATACACGGTACCATCAAGAACCATGATCTCTCCTTTAAGGCCTGCCACAGGGCCAAGAGCATAAAGATCTTTTTTGGCGAACGTATCCAGCCTGGCGTGTGCGGTGAGGTCGGCCTTTTGCATGATATACTTCATGGCACCTGAAACCTTCACGGACTGTGCCAGAACAGGCAGGGAAACAATAGCGAGGAAAAAACAAACAACAGAACGCATTATAAGCCTAAGTTAGGCATTGATCACGATACGGTAACCTAACATTACCGTGGAACAAGCAGGCTTTGCGGCTGTAGCGATGCCTCCGTTTCGGAAAGCGGCGAAAGCTCCGGCTCGATCAGGGGAATGCTCACGAGGAAATGGGTGCTGCCATGTTCGATGGACGGCGCCTTTCGATTAAGCAGCCGGTAGCGTGTATTGATCGTATGCAAGCCTATGCCCGTCGACTCCGCCCTTAGTTTTCTGGCACAAAGCGTATTCCGGACAACCAGGTTTTGACCCTCTGACCTGATCTCAATTCTCAGGGGCTGGTCTTTATGGACTGTATTATGCTTTACGGCATTCTCTACCAGCAACTGCAGGGTAAGCGGCGGAAGAAGGAAGGCATCCAGCTCTGCGTCCGTTGCGACCTCCATGCTAAGACCGGCGCCATACCTTGTTTTGAGCAGGTGATAGTAAGAATGCAGGAACTGCAGCTCCTGCTGCAGCGTGGTAAGCTCGCTTTGATGGTTGCGCAGCAGGTAGCGGAATACCTTGGTGAGCTCGTTGAGAAATGCGTCGGCCTCCGCAGGGTTCTCACAAATAAGCGATGAAAGTGAGTTGAGGTTGTTGAAAAGAAAGTGTGGGTTCACAATGCCTTTAAGCTGCTGCAGCTCGGCCATCAGCTTTTCCTTTTCCAGCCTCTCCCTTTCTTTTTCTGCATGCCTGAGCCTTTGAAAATGATACAGGATCCCATAGGACGCCGACGCCAGCGTAAAGCAGAAGATGCCAAAGAAGATCGAAGAGCCAATCACGCCTTCCGTGAGATTGGTGTTATTGATATAAAGACTTGAGCCTGTCGATGCATACAGCTTCCACTCGCCATAATTGAGCTGATTGCGGATCAGCTTCCCGGCAATAAATACCAGCGACATATAGCCGGCACCCAATGGAAAAATAAGCGGCATACGCTTCCAGCGTCCCCGTTTTGAAGCAAACCATGTTCTGCTGCGGTAAATAAGATACCGGGCACCCTCGAAAGCAGCAACCATGGTAATGAAGAAAATCAGTGTGGCAATGGTCGAGTTGGGAAGGTTCTTGGTACCCTGCACAACAGCCCAACACTGTATCGAAACCGGCAGCGCCACCAGTACGATTCTCAACCATCTATCTTTTATTTTGACCAAAAGCCTTTTTTGAGGCGTTAAAACTAGGTTTTAAATGGCAGAATCCGCTTGGGTGAAGCCAAAAGGGCAAAATGAAGGGTTTAAGTCCTGGTTACGTGCTATAATGATGATAAAGCCAACCCTGCCTCAACCATTTCGGGACTCTAGCGTTATTCTACTACTATGGCCACGATCAATCTAACCGAAAGTTTTGGGACCAGTTGCACACTAAGCGACAGCAGCCTGAAAGTCAAGATGTTCATTCATAAAGACCCCAGGGAGGCGGAAAATGCCATCCAGCAGTGGCTGGCCGATACCGCTCCTGTAATACGGCACATCGCCCAGTCTCAAAGTGAGAAGGGAGGCAGCTTCATATTTGTGCTTACCGTATTTTTCGAGGAAGTATAAATCAAAGGTGCCGGCAGCCTCGCAATATTCAGCAATGGTGTTTTATTCCATCCATCTACGTGGCAGGCGGCACCTTTCGCCAGGGCTTCTTTATAAACTATGCAAGCTCCTTTATCTCGACCATTTCAAGACCCTTGCGTGCCGGGCCGGTCAATACTTCGCCGTCTATTGTATAACGGGCACCATGACAAGGACAATCCCAGCTCTTTTCAGCGCTGTTCCATCCCACTGTACACTTGGCATGGGTACAGGTAGGATTGATGGCATGTATCTCCCCATGCTCATCCTTGTAAAGAGCAAGCGTTGAGCCTTCATATTTTACTAGCCTTCCTTCGCCAGGCGCCAGATCGGCGAGCTCGGTCAGTTTTTCCCTAGAAAGGCGTTTGCCGATGAACTCTTTGACCACATCGAGGTTTTCTTTTACAAAATTCGCAAAGCCTGCCACAGGCTTCACCCTTCCGGGGTTCAGCAGCCTGGTATATGCGCTTTCGCCGGTTGTAATGAGCTCTGTGAGGGCAAGGGCGGCGATATGGCTATAGGTCATGCCGTTTCCGCTATAGCCGGTTGCCACCAGAACATTAGCCGGGTTACCTGGCAGATGCCCGATATAGGCAAGTCCGTCGGCCGGTTCGAAGTATTGCGATGACCATCTGAACGACACTTCTCCCACCTTAAAATACTTTCTTACATAAGCTTCGAGCCGGGTAAAGCAGGCTTCGGTATTTTCCTCATGGGCTGTTTTATGGTCCTCTCCTCCCGCTATCAGGTATTTTTCACCGTCGACCTCCTGCGTGCGGAAATAGTGATAAGGATCGTACATATCGTAAGCCAGCCCATCAGGATAGGCACCATCCTCCAGCTTCAAGGCAATGGCATAACTGCGATAAGGCGCACAGCGGAAATGAAGAAGGTTGATGCCGGGAGGGATATGCGTGGCCCAGACAAGGAATTTTGCTTTGATCGGTCCGAGACTCGTGTCTACCGACAATACATCATCGCCTTCGAACTCCAATACCCTGCATTGCTGCAGAATGATCCCTCCTGCCTGTTCAAATGCTTCTGCGAGCGCATACACATAACGCGTAGCATGCACCTGGGCCTGGCCCGGAAACACAATGGCTTTTTGAAATTCGACCGGTACGGGTATCCTGTCTATATAGGCCACTTCAACACCGGCTTTTTTGGATGCCTCGAATATCTTATCCAGCTCTTCGGTTTGCCGGTCGTCTTGCGAATAGATATAGCCGGCCTTGTGCTCAAAGCCGCAATCGATATGATAGCTTTCTATATTGCTTTGATAAAGATCGAGCGCCTGCATGGCAGCTTTTGCCAGCAACTGGGCATCATCCTCCCCAAATTTCGACTGCACCTGGTTATATGTGGTATCGAAAAAGCTGTTCAGATGCGAGGTTGTTCCGCCTGTTGTGCCAAAACAAAGATTATGTGCTTCGGCTACGATGCAACGCTTGCCGGCCTTCTGCAACTGGAGGGCGGTAGCAATACCGGTAACGCCGCCGCCTACGATCAATACATCGTATATATCATTGCCGGCTGCCTGAACTTTATTGGGATAATCAGGCATATTATGCTGCCAAAGGCTGCTGAGGGCTCCATCTCTTTTCATACGACATTTTTCAGTAGAGCCGAAAAAAATGTGCCGGGCACAGGTCGCGTTTGTTCATCTTCCAGCGCAGACAGACCGGTAAAAATGCCGGGACCGGTTGCATTCGCAGGCCTTATCACCATTTTTCTTCATTGTCGCGAGGAGGATCTTTTCTCAATGCTTCCCTTATCCTTCTTTTCTCGGCAAGCCGCTCGATGATCAGACCGCTGATCAATTCGGCTGCGTCTTTCCCGGGTTCTGCGCGAAGCAGCTGCCTTAGCTTTTTCTCGTCTACATCTACCCTGTACAGCAAGTGGAGGAGGGCAGAAAAATCGTTGTTCACCAATGAACGCACCAGGGACAGGAGACGCGCACCCGCGGCCTCACGTTCCGCATCCGGTAAGCTTACAGAGAGGCAAAGCAGCACTTCTTCCACATCCTTATCTTCCTTCATATGGCTTAAATATCCGACATATCCTGATATTCAACCGTTAATCCAAAAACGAATCCGACTTCTACGAACATCGTCGTATTATTGGCCTTCAGTTTTGAACCGCTTATGAAAAAGATATTACTCCTCACTTTCGTTTTCCTTGCTGCTTTCACCATGGTAAACGCCCAGGGATCCGTAAAAGGCAAGCTGACCGACACTACGCAAAAAAATCCGCTGGGCCTTGCCACCGTCACCATCTTTGAGGCCAGCGATACGGTGCTTATTACCTACCGCCTGAGCAATGCACAGGGCGAGTTCCGTGTTCCCGGGCTGCCTCTTAATAAAGCACTAAGGGCAGTGATCTCCTACTCGGGTTACGAGGCATTCAGAAAGGAATTTACGCTTACCGATGAGAACGCGCTGGACCTTGGCACCATTGCCATGCAGCCCAGCAGCAAATCGCTCGATGAAGTGCTGGTGATCGCTGAAAGACCGCCTGTGACGGTTAAAAAAGATACCATCGAATTCAACGCATCCTCGTTTAAGACCCTGCCTACCTCGCTTGTAGAAGACCTGCTTAAGAAGCTTCCTGGCGTACAGGTGGATGCAGAAGGCAATATCACAGCCAATGGAAGAAAAGTGAACCGCATCATGGTGGACGGAAAGGCATTTTTTGGCGATGATCCGAAAATGGCCACCAGGAATCTTCCTGCCAATGTGATCGATAAGATCCAGGTTACCGAAGACAAGGACGAGGCCAACCGCAATACCGATGGCGATCTTTCGAATGTTGGACAGGTGATCAACCTCACACTTAAGAAAGGTGTCAAGAAAGGCTGGTTCGGAAAGCTCTATGCGGGTGCAGGCACCGACGACCGGTATGAAATAGGTGGTATCGCCAATATTTACCGTGATACGATGCAGCTAAGCGTGCTGGGCTTCAGCAATAACCTGAACCGCAGCGGCTTTTCGTTTAAAGAAGTGCAGGATCTTGGCGGATTTAACCGAAGTGGCTTTAACTCGGTGTCTATGTACAGCCGTCCCGGCGGCCAGCAGGGCTTTTCGCTCAATGGCATTTCATTTGGCGGCCTTGATGCCGGTATTGCCAGGACCTCGGGTGCCGGCTTCAATCTTAACCATGCGCCCAACAAGAAAAAATCATTCTTCCTCCAGTACTTTTTCGGCAATACTGAAAACGATATCCGCCAGCTGAACAATATCCAGCAATTCCTCGGCGACACAGTTGAGAACAGGCGCTCCACCACGCAGAACGACCGCTCGGTATTTACCCATAACGTAGCAGCAGGCGCCAACCTCAAACCCGACTCGCTTACCGATATTACCCTGAGGGCATCGTATTCCTATAGTGCGACAGACGAGAACATCGTTTCGGCTATCGATGTGAGGACTAACAAGGGGGGCCTGATAAGCACGGCGGAGGGTTTGCAGTTCAACAACCGCTATGCCAACAGCTATTCTCATTCAGTGATGCTCACGAGGCGTTTTGCGGCCAAAAAAGGAAGAACACTGAATTTTTCCAATTTCACCAACTACAACAAAAATCTGCAGCGGTACATCACCGAGTCGGATAACGAATTCTTCCAGCCGGTATATTTTAACAGGCTTTTCAACCAGTTGCGCAGGGAGGATGTTCCTACGCTCTCCTCTAATTTGAACCTCGCCTATACCGAACCCCTGTCAAAAAAATGGACGCTTCGCTGGAACAACCGCTACGAATACCTTAAGGACAAGCAGGACATCGGCATCTACGACAAGAACGCCAGCAACCAGTACGAGAACATCGACGACAGCCAGAGCAGCGGCTTCGAACGCATACAGAACCGCGTAGCCACAACGCTTTCGCTTTCGTACAAGATCAAGCAGGCCACGCTTACCGCAGGATTGGGTGGGTTGTGGCAACATATCGATAACCGGTTTAAATCCCTTGGCCAGCCGATCGAGAACAGTCTGTTCGATATATTACCCAGCTTTTCCTTCAACCTGAAGCAGCTGTCGGCCAGCTATAACCAGAATGTGAGCGCCCCGGCCATCGTTTACCTCAACCCGGTGCCCGACAGTACCAATCCTTTCAATATACGTTATGGTAATCCTTTTCTGTCGCCCATCAAGCGCCACTCTTTCCAGGTCAGCAATTTCAATTTCTTCCAGGGAACAGGAGCAAGCTATAACTTCTATATCAATGGTAATTTCTCCGACAATGATGTGATCTGGAGCCGGCTTGTCAAGCCCAATGGTGTTCAGGAGCTGAGGCCGGTGAATGCAGGCAGCACCGCCAATCTTTACGCGCAGGTGGGCTTTGGAAAAGAATACAAGAACAAGCAGAAATTCATTTTCTCTTACCGCATATCCCCCTATTTCAACCTCGATAAGAGAAGGCTGATCGTGAACGACCGGATGAGTACAGTTACTGCTATCAGCTTTGGTCCAAGTGTTAATATAGGTCTTAACTGGAACGATATCGTTGAATTCAGGCCGCAGTATAGTCCCGGTTTCAACCGCACTTCTTATACCGATGATTATTTTACCGACCTGGAAGTTATTACCCACTACATCGAGACAGAGCTTATTGTACGCTGGCCCAAAAAGCTTGTCTGGGAAACCAACCTGGCCTATCGAAATACCAACCAGGTGGCGCCCGGTCTTCCCAAGACCAATGTGCTCTGGAATGCGGCGGTTACCCTGCTGATGCTGAAGAATGATGTTGGCCTGCTTAAGCTCAGTGTTTTTGATATCCTTGACCGCAACAACGGTTTTGGCCGCTCCGCTACCCAAAACCAGATCATCGATAACCAGACCAATGTGCTCCAGCGTTATGCACAGCTTTCGTTTACCTACAATATCCGCAACATCGGTGCACCCAAAAAAGTAGGCGGCAGGGACAGGCTGTTTATGTTTTAAAGAGAAAGCCCTGCGATCATAACTTCATAAAAAACCCGGCAACACACTGCCGGGTTTTTTTACTAATTCCTTAAATTTTTCTACCACGCCAAGCCCAAAAAGGGAAAAATCGTATTTGGCCGGGTCAGATGCATCAAACCGCCTCAGCTCCTCCGTAAGCTCAAGCGCGGTTTGCCAGTCTACGGCATTACGGTTAATGAGGCCGAACCGCTTTGCTACCCTGGCAACATGCAGGTCTATCGGACAAACCAGCTGGGCCGGCGAGATCTCTTTCCAAATGCCAAAATCAACGCCCTGGCGGTCTTTTCGCACCATCCAGCGCAGGTACATGTTGAGGCGCTTGCAGGTTGAGTTCCTGTCGGGTGTGGCAATGTGCTTTTTTGTCCGGGGCGGCGCATCGGGAATTGAAAAAAAATACCGGTGAAAGCCCCTGAGGCCTTTTTCGATCGTAGGATCGTGCCGGTCCATCCATAGAGAGAATGCGCTTTCAAGACTATCGTGCTTCGCATAATGAAAATGCAGGAAGTCCACAAAGTACAGGAGATCCGTTGTATTAAAGGTTCTGTGCTTGAAGGACAAGAGCGCCTTGCGGCCGGTATCGTCGAGATGGCGAATGAACTGATATGGGGAATTGTCCATGCGCTTCAGCAGCTCACCTGATTTATTGATGATGATTGTGCGGTTGCCCCAGGCGAAGATGGCGGCAAAAAAGCCGGCGATCTCTATATCCTGCCTTTGCGTGAACCGGTGTGGAATGCAAACAGGATCGGCTTCGATAAATGCAGGCTTATTGTATTCCAGCACTTTCCTGTCGAGAAATTCTTTCAGCTTCTCCTTCCCTCCCCCTTCTTCCATTGGCTGCATTTGATGAAAATTGAGCAGATATGATGTGCGCCATCGGCAGGTTGCTGGGCGCACATCATATGAATTTTATCCTATTGCCTGTTGCAGGTCTTCGATCAGGTCTTCGATATCCTCTATACCTACACTGAGCCTGATGAGCGAATCGGAAAGGCCGTTCTTTATTCTTTCTTCACGGGGAATGCTGGCATGCGTCATCGATGCTGGGTGATTGATAAGCGACTCTACACCCCCCAGGCTCTCGGCGAGGGCAAAAAGCTTGGTGGCAGATAAAACTCTTTTTGCCTCATCCACGCTGTCGTTCTTCAGCTCGAAGCTCATCATGCCTCCAAAATCGCGCATCTGCCTGCGGGCAACGGCATAGTTGGGATGATCTTCGAAACCGCACCAGTAAACCTTGCCTACCTTAGGATGCTGCCGGAGGAAATGAGCTACTTTGGCCCCGTTCTCACAATGTCTTTGCATGCGCACGTGCAGGGTTTTAAGTCCCCTTAGCACAAGGAAACAGTCCATGGGCCCCGGAACGGCGCCACAAGACTTCTGTATAAAATACAGCTGCTCGCGAAGGGAGGCATCATTCATCATAAGACAGCCCTGTATAACATCGCTATGACCACCGAGGTATTTGGTAACAGAATGCATCACGATATCTGCACCGAGGTCAAGGGGGTTCTGAAGATAGGGTGAAGCAAAAGTATTGTCGACGCAAAGCAGGGCACCGGCCTCTTTGGCTATGGCAGCCACGGCTGCTATGTCGGTGATGTTCATCAGCGGATTAGTGGGCGTTTCGGTCCAGATGAGTTTTGTGCGCTCGTTGACCTGCTTGCGGATGTTTGCCGTATCCTGCATGTTCACATAGTGGAACCTGATCCCGAATTTTTCGAAGACCTTGGTAAATAATCGATAGGTTCCTCCGTACATATCGCTTCCGGCTATTACCTCATCGCCCGGCTGCAGCAGCTTGATCACTGCGTCGGTGGCAGCCACGCCACTGCTGAAGGCGAGCCCGAACCTGCCGTTCTCTATTTCGGCAAAAGCCCGCTCCAGTGCGGCCCGTGTGGGATTCTGGCTGCGTGCGTATTCAAAACCTTTATGCTGGGCAGGCGCTTCCTGAACATAGGTAGAGGTCTGGTAGATAGGCGTCATGATGGCGCCTGTGGTCGGATCAGGCTCTACACCTGCATGAATGAACTTTGTTCCTTGCTTCATATAGTCTTTTTATTGCTGCAAAGATGGAGATTCTATCCGAAGTTGACTGTCGATAGAGCTGCCGCATTACAAAAAAGCAGACTCCATTCTCTTTAAAATGCTATCCTGACTATCTTTCTTTTCTCCTCCTCTTTCTTTTTCTTTCTTACCCTCTTCACCCAAAAAACCCAGGTCGTCTTTGCCATTTTTCCAGATTAACAAAAAATAAATGTTCCACGATAAAATTTGGCATGGCATACAGGGCATGAAAAAATTCCATTCATCCATGAATTTATGCAATTGGTCCCTAATCGATCGGAGAACCCCTTATTCAGGACTGATTGATCCATGCCAATGGTGTAAAGAAATCCAGGGTTTCAATTTTTACGAATAAGTTCGTATAAGAATTTAATCAAAACCTTAAAACCACATTTATGAAAAAAGTTCTTTTTGCGGCAGCCTTGATCCTGGGTTATAACCTGAATGTGTTTGCCAACGATCCCATCGTAAACGAAAAAGTATTGGAAGCCTTCAATAAGACATTCCAGAATGTAGAAGAGCTCAGCTGGACGGCAAACGATCATTCTTACGAGGCCAATTTCAAGCAAAGCCAGATCACTACGAGGGTTACTTACGACAAACAAGGGAACATCATCAAGACCATCCGCTCTTATTATGAGCAGCACCTTCCCATCATCATCCTTGCCAAGATAAAGAACAAGTTCTCTGACCAGAAGATCTTTGGTGTTACCGAGATCTCTTCGGAAGAAGGCATGTTCTATTATATTGTACTGGAAGACGACAAGAACTGGACAGAGATTAAGGCCGATACTTACGGCGCGATCAATGTTCAGAAAAAATTCAAGAAAGGCTAATCGCCAAAAAGATAAGAGGCTGACCAATAACGCCAGTCGCCATTTTGAGCCGCATATGAACTATGCGGCTTTATTTTTTTTACAGCGGCCTTGTCGAGCACGCCATTTTCTGCCAGCTTTTTCTTGCCTTCCAGAATGGCTTCCCTCACCGCGGGGCTTTCCATCCACCGTTGCTGCGGCGGCTCAAATCCTATTTTATTGCTTTGCCATACCAGCGAGAGCGGCAGCATATCCTCAACAGCTTTTCTCAGCAGCCATTTGCTATGCCCTTCCCTTATTTTAAAACGGGCCGGCAGCGTAAACAGGAAGGAGACCAGCTCGTGGCTCAGGTAGGGCAGCCGAACTTCCACGCCATGAGCCATGCTATTCCTGTCGGCCAGCCGGAGCAGCTCCTCCAGCCCATGTACAAAAGTGCTGAAGTACAGGGCCCCGTTAAGGCTGAACGAAGAGGGCAGGCTATAGTAAAGATTTCTTTTGTTCAAAAAACGGAAGTCAGGATCCAGGTCTGTATGGCTGGCAGCTTTCTTGGCCTTGCGCGATTGGTGCAGGCCCGCTGCCAGCTCGGGAAGAACCGCAGCCATTTTTTGAGATGTGCCAAAAGCTGTATCCACGCCTAGCTTGCGGGCTAGCGAAAGCTCCCCTGAGCTGCTCAATTTTCTTGAGCGGTAAAGCTCCTGCCAATACCATGAGTAGTAATGCCTGTAACCGGCCAGTACCTCATCTGCTCCCTGGCCGTCGAGCAAAACCTTTACGCCCTCTTTTCTTGCCGCTTCGTAAACCTTGTACTGTGCCAGCACACTGGCCGAACCAAAAGGCTCCTCCTGGTGCTTCATTACGCGGCCCATGAGCGGCACCAGCTCGTCTTCTGGTATCCTCACCAGGTGATGCTGGAGGCCATACTGTGCCGCCACCGAGGCGGCAGCAGCCGTTTCATCTTTTTCGAAATTCTCAAAAGAAGCGGTAAAACACTTATGGCTATAGCTGTCCGACGTGGCTTTTGCGCACATGGCTACGATGGCTGAGCTATCAAGCCCGCCGCTCAGGCTCGTACCAATGGCAACGTCGCTTCTCAGCCTTCGTTCGATGGATGTTCCGAACAATGCCCGGAATTGTGCAATGGCCTCGCTATCGGAAATGTTTCTGTCTTCTTCGGGATAAAGCTGCCAGTATCTGCCTGTTTCCAGCTTTTGCTGCAGAGGGGTATAAAGAAGATAGGAAGCAGCAGGCAGCCGGGATATGCCCTGGTAAAATGTTTCTTCCTGGTCACCGGGATTGGACGTGTAACCAATGGTGAGATAGTTGTACAGCATGGCGCTGTTTACCTGCTTTTCTGCACCCAGGCTCCACAGGGTCTTTATTTCCGAACCAAACAAAAGCCCGGTCCCGTCGTAATGATAAAAAAAGGGCTTTTCGCCAAAACGGTCGCGTGCAGCGAAGAGCTGCCCTTCCTGTTTATCCCATATGGCAAAAGCAAACATGCCATCGAAGCTTTCAAGACATTTAATGCCCCAGGCTGCATAAGCAGCAACAATCACTTCCGTATCGGATTGGCTCCTGAACACGGCACCAAGCGATATCAAGCTGGCCCTTAGCTCCTGGTAATTGTATAACTCGCCATTGTGAATGATTGTATACCTGCCGCGGTAATGCAGCGGCTGCAAAGCTGCACTGCTTAGATCGATAATGCCCAGGCGTGTGTGCCCCAGTGCCACCATTGAATGTTCATCGGCCCAGGCACCTTCGCTATCCGGGCCACGGTGGCGAAGACAGGCAGTGGATGCACTGATTCTCTGAACAGTTGCCTGGCCTTTGCTCGCGCTGATGATGCCTGCTATTCCGCACATAGCTTAATTTTCTCCGTATACGATGGGTAACCTGGCCTCAGCATCATCCCAGGCCATAACCAGGTCGGCACCGCCGGACCTCGATTGAAAGGCCATGGTAAAATATTCGATCGACTGGTCAGTTCGTTTCACTGGTATGTCGAACCTGTATTTATCATTGCGCGGATTAATGCTGAGACCCCAGCTGTTCAGACCTGTATTGAGCACGATCGTCCAGGTGCCTTCCTGCGGAATGGCATAGGTTATATAGCGGCCGGGGAGAATCAGTTTATTCTGGATGCGTACAGCCTGGAAGAATTCTATTTCTGTAGCCTCATTAGCACCCAATCTCCATAACTCACCGTATTTGATCAGCTCACCAAATATCTTTCTTCCCTGCTTCTGCGGCCTGCTGTAGATAATCCTGGCGATAGGCGCTGTTTTACGCTCCGACAGCTTGGTATAGTTTTCAGGCAGGTAGCTCATGTCCATAGGAGACAAATCCACCGGGGCATAAGGGTTTACCGGTCCCGCTTTCACTACTCCCGAATCTTTTGAGACCAGCTTCGGACGGCTCGGCAGAGGCTCAGGCTTGTGCTCGCTGCACGACAGTACCGTCACCGTCAAAAGCAATCCTAAATAAGCTTTCATGGCGAAAAAATACAGCTTTTCAATGAAGTTTGCCTTTGTTTCCGCTCCAGCCGGAGCAAGCGCAGTATACAACGGATGAAAACACGGCAAGGCCTTTGCAGCTATCAACGGATCTACAAAAGCTGCCGCGAAAATATTTCCAAGACATGCGCGCAAAGCAGCGACCGATAGCCTTATGATTTTTCCGTCATCACAGCCCAGTGATTGCCATCTTTGGCAATAAGGGCCTCGGCGTCCTCTGGTCCCCAGGTACCGGGGGCATAGTTCGGAAAATCCACCGGGGGCCGCATTTCCCAGGCATCGAGGATGGGCTGTATGATCTCCCATGCCGCTTCAACCTGGTCGGCGCGCATAAACAGGGTAGCATCTCCCTCAATCACGTCGGCCAGCAGGGTCTCGTATGCTTCGGGCTGGTCGTCGCCATAGGCATCGCTGTAGCTGAATACCATGTCTACCGGCTGCAGCACCATGTGCTGGCCTGGCCGCTTCCCCTGAAAGCGCAGCCTTATGTCCATTTGCGGCTGGATAGAGATGGTGAGCTTATTGGGTCGCCATGTTTCACCGGCTTCGAGCGGAAAAGCATATTGAGGCGCCGGCTTGAATTGTATGGTAATGCTCGTGGTCTTGGCGGCAAGGGTCTTGCCGGTTCGAACATAAAAAGGCACGTCCTTCCATCGCCAATTGTCCACAAAGAATTTTACGGCGGCAAAAGTGTCCACGCCTGATTGGGGTGAAACATTCTTTTCCTCGCGGTAAGCCTTCATGGGCTTGCCTTTCAGCCAGCCTTCGCTATACTGTCCGCGCACGGCGTTCTTATGCACCTCGTCCTTATGCCATTTGCGAAGGGCCCTGAGCACGTCCAGCTTTTTATTCCTGATCTCATCGGCCTGGAAGCTCACGGGCGCTTCCATGGCCACCATGCACAGCAGCTGGAGAATATGGTTTTGCACCATATCGCGCAGCGCTCCAGAATTTTCGTAATAGCCGCCGCGGTCCTCCACGCCTATGTTCTCTGCTGCTGTTATCTGTACGTGATCGATGTAATTGCTGTTCCAGATGGGTTCGAAAAGTGCGTTGGCAAAACGCAGCGCAAGTATGTTCTGTACCGTCTCCTTACCAAGATAGTGGTCGATCCTGTAGATCTGCTCTTCGCGGAAGAGCTGGCCCAGGCGGATATTGAGCTCTTTTGCGCTCTCGTAATCGTGTCCAAAGGGTTTTTCAAACACCATCCGTGAACGCGCGGGATCGGCAGTGAGCTTTGCCTTGTGCAGTCTTTCGGCGATTGCGGGCGCCAGCTGGGGTGCCACGGACATATAAAATACGACCGTTGCCTTTTCCCCCCATTGCTCTTCCAGCTTTTTGACGCGGGCGGCCATGGAGCGGTAAACAGTGTCGCTATCCAGATCGGCCTTGATGTAGTCGAGGTTCTTTGCAAATTCCTTCCAGGCGATCTTCACACAGCCGGGCCGGCGCGAATGTTCTTCAACGCCTTTTTTACTGTGGTTCCTGAAAGCCTGGCTGGTAAAGTCTGAACGGCTGATACCTGCGATCAGGAAATTTTCGGGCAGGTATTTATCGAGATAAAGATTATAAAGCGCAGGGATGAGCTTGCGGTAGGTAAGATCTCCGCTGCCGCCAAAGATGAAGATGATGGCAGGCGTGGTTCTGCTGTTTTGATTGGTTGACATAATTAGGATGAATGATGGTCGATGTTATTAAATGCCTTGCTGTTCAGCTTGCGGTCTATTCGGCCGCATTCCATTCTGTATGAAATACGCCTTCCTTGTCTATGCGGCGGTAAGTATGCGCACCAAAATAATCTCGCTGGGCCTGTATAAGATTGGTCGGCATTCTTTCGCTCAGGTAATTGTCGTAGTAGGACAGGGCGCTGCTCATTGCGGCAAGCGGAATGCGGGCCTGTATGCCTAGCGCAAGTATATAGCGGGCGCTCTCTTCACGGTTCTTCATCAGGGTTGCCATATCCGCATCCAGCAGCAGGCTCGGAAGGTTCGGGTCTTTTTGAAAGGCCTCGGCGAAATTGCCGAGCAGGGCTGAGCGGATGATGCAACCGGCCTTCCATACCTTGATCACATCGGGAAGTGGGATGTTCATCTGCAGTTCGGTAGAAGCTTTGGCCAGCATGCTAAGTCCCTGGCTGTAAGCGATCACGAAACAAAACGCAAGCGTGTTCTCGAGATGGGCGAGCACTTCGCCGTCCACTTCTATTTTGCCGGTCTTTGGCCTGTAAAGCTTGGCGGCCCTTGTTCTTTGCTCTTTGTAAACCGAGAGGTTCCGCGCAGCTACCGCAGCATCGATCGTTGGAATGGCTACCGGCAGGTCCATGGCTTCCTGCGAGGTCCATTTACCCGTGCCCTTGGAGCCGGCCTGGTCAAGTATCTTGTCTACCAGGAAATCTTTCGAATCGGCCGTTTCGGTATCGCCAGCCCTGAACACATCGGCGGTAACCTGTATGAGATAGCCCTGGAGCTGGCCCTCGTTCCAGGCGGAAAACAGCGATTGCAGCTGTTCGTTCGTATAGCCGCCGGCGCGGTGCAGCAGGTCGTAGGTCTCGCTGATCAATTGCATCATGGCGTATTCAATGCCATTGTGCACCATCTTTACATAATGACCAGAGGCATGGTTGCCCATGTAAGCTACGCAAGGCTCTCCTTCGGCCTTGGCCGCAATATCCTCAAGTATGGGCCTTAGGTATCGATAGGCATCCTTATCGCCGCCGGGCATCATGCTGGGACCAGTGCGGGCACCCATTTCGCCGCCCGAAACACCCATACCAAAAAAATGGATCCCTTTTGCCTGCAGGTAGCCTATGCGCCTGTTGGTGTCTTTGTAATAAGAATTGCCTCCATCGATCAGGATATCGTTCTTTTCGAGATGGGGCAGCAGGTTCTCGATCACATCGTCTACGGGCTTGCCGGCAGGCACCAGCATCATGATCTTACGGGGCGTTTTTAGAGCGGCCACCATTTCGGTGATGCTTATCGTGCCTTTTACCTTGCCCCTGCCATCGCTGCTGCCGCTTGCGGCTGCGGCTTCCAGCTGGTCGGCTCTTTCCTGCTTAAGGTCGAAGCCTATCACATCATGACCATGGTCGGCCATGTTGAGCAATAGGTTGCTTCCCATTACACCTATGCCTATCATTCCAAAATCAAAGCTTGCTTTCATACTTTATTTGTTTCGTCTTATAGAATCAGCTACCGGGTTGGGGGCCACAACCGGTTCTTTAGAACCATTGTGACAGGTATAGCAGGTAACCATGAGATTCGTATTGATATCTCTCACGGCTCCTGTATAATTAAAGTATTCATCGTTGATGCGGTTGGTCATCACCATCATATCCCTGGCTATGAGCTTATGCTTATTGCCGTCAGAGGCATGGTCCCAGGCCTTGGTCGAATCGTTTCGTACATGACAAAATCCGCATTTTACATTCAGTGAGCTGGTAAAATGCCGCATCACGCTGTCTAGCTGCGCCTTTGAGATATTCTTGGGCAGCACCTGCAGGTTTCTATAGCCAGGATCATCCGGACGATAGCCCGTAAATGCCAGGGATAACCCCAGGAACAGGGCAAAACCGCAGATCACGAGCAGGGACCTGGTCATAAAGCGTTAAAATTTTCAATGAATTTATAAAAAATCCCGCCTTTGCGGCAGAAGCACGCTTGGCTCGGTGCGGATGCTTATTTTTGCAGGATAAAATCAGAACACGGTTATGTCAGGCCTGGTAAAGGAATTCAACGATTACAGGGAAAAGATGAATGAGGTGATTCTAAGCAAGAATAACCTCGTTATGAAAAGGCTTTGGAACCTCGATACGAACACGTACGAGGATGGTGCCCTGGACAAAAAGACGAAGGAAATGCTGGGTCTTGTGGCAAGCATGGTGCTTCGCTGCGATGACTGTATCAAATACCACCTGGGCAAATGCCATGAGCTGGGTGTGAACACCTCAGAAGTGTACGAGATCTTTGCTGTGGCCAATATAGTGGGCGGCACCATTGTGATCCCGCATACAAGAAGGGCTGCAGAGTACTGGGAAGAGCTGTCTAATTAAAAGACCCTTGCCATGAACCGCTTTGGAGAACGGGTTCATGCTCAGAACTTTGGTTATGCGTCCCAGGCGGTGAAAGCATCCCCCAGCATCCATGCAGGAAAGGCAATAGCCCTGGCATTGCAGGAACAGGCCTTGACAGGCGCTGATTGATAAAAGGCCGCGTCTGCGATGTGCGCAGGTACCGCAAGGATCGCGGAAAATAAAAATACACAGGCGGATATGCAAGCCCTTGCCAGCTGCATCCCGCTTTTAAAACAGGCCGGGCAACCGGCCGCCGAATAGATATCAATGGAAACACTGACCACGAGTCCAAACATAGCGCTTACTGCGAAAGACTTCGCTACCGACCAGGAAGTAAGATGGTGCCCGGGCTGCGGAGATTACTCCATCCTGGCCCAGGTGCAGAAGGTTATGCCCACGCTGGGCCTGCCCAGGGAGAACATAGCCATCATTTCAGGTATTGGCTGCTCCTCGCGCTTTCCCTATTACATGAATGTTTATGGTATGCATTCCATTCACGGAAGAGCTACTGCTATTGCCAGCGGTCTCAAGGCCTCCCGCCCCGATCTCAGCGTGTGGATCGTTACCGGCGACGGTGATGGCCTCAGCATCGGAGGCAACCATACCATTCACCTGCTGCGCAGGAATTTCGACGTCAACATCCTTCTTTTCAATAACCAGATCTACGGTCTTACGAAAGGACAGTATTCGCCTACATCCGAAGAAAACAAGATAACTAAGTCAACACCATTCGGAAGCATAGACCATCCTTTCAATCCCCTGGCCCTTGCCATGGGTGCCGATGCCACCTTTATTGCGAGAAGCATGGACCGGGATCCCAAGCACCTTCAAAGCATGCTGCTGAGGGCTCATGCCCACCATGGCGCCTCTTTCCTGGAGATCTATCAGAACTGCAACATCTTTAACGATGGTGCTTTCGAGGTGTTCACCGAAAAAGCAACGAAGGCAGACGAGGCCCTCTTCCTGGAGAATGGCCAGCCATTGATCTTTGGAGCCAATAAAGACAAGGGCATCAGGCTCGACGGGTTTACGCCGGTGGTAGTGAGCCTGCAGGACGGCTATAGCGCCGATGACTGCTGGGTACACGACGAAAAGGATATTTACAAGGCCCAGATACTTACACGCATGTTCGACGATCCCAAGATGGCCAATCACCTTCCAAGGCCTTTCGGCGTTTTCTACCAGGCCATCCGTCCTACTTACGAGGATATGATGAAGCAGCAGATCGAAATCGCAAAGGAGAAAAAGCCAGCCGATCTTGACCGGCTCCTGAGGGGCAACGAGGTTTGGGAGATCGCTTAAGCCGCAAAGGGTGAAATTTAATAAATGATCATGAGCAGGTCCGCTGAAATGGACCTGCTTTTTTCTGCCCTTCAATCGTTAAAAGAAGACCCGGGCCTGTTAAAATTGATTCTCTATCGGCTGTACTGAAACGATAATCACCCATTTTGCAGGAAACCAAGTTCTCTTGCTTATGAAAAAGCAGATCGGATTGCTGGCATTTTTCTTTCTTCCTGCATTCCTGCTCAAGGCCCAGGACATTTCTTATCAAACCGTACAGGGTACTGTAGTACACGCCGCAACCGGCGAAGCAGTACCTATGGCCACAGTAAGCCTTCCCTCGATGGGATTGGCCACCATGACCAATACCTCCGGCAGGTTCAGCCTCAGCATACCGGCTAATGGAAAGGCCGACAGCATATCCGTGAGCCATATAGGCTTTGAAACGATTAAGCTGCCTTTGAGAACCGACGGCTCTCTGCTCACTGTACGCCTTATTCCTTATACCAACTTAATGAGCGAGGTGCTCATCATCAACGAAAGCGCTGTAGAGCTGATAAAAAAAGCGATCGCCAAAATACCCCAGAACTATGCTGCGCAGCCCTTTTTGTCACAAGGATTTTACCGTCTCACCGCCCGCAAATCGCAACGGTATATCCATATATCTGAAGCCGCATTCGATATACACAGCCGCAGCTATGAACGCAAAACAAAAAGCTTCAGGCTGAAAAAGGCGAGGGCCGAAAAAGACGTTGCAGTCTATAATGGTGTGGACAATATCGTGCTTGGGCTGAAGCCATCGGGTGTTTTTGAGTTCGATATTGTAAGCGATATCGAGGAGTCCGACCTTTTGAGCAGACAGGGATTGAAAGAGCACCAGTTTACGCTAAACGGTATCCGAAGGATTGATGGCAGCGATGCATACGAGATCGGCTTCGATCAGAAGGATGGCCTGAAGAAGGCCTTGTATAAGGGCGTGATCTACCTGGATGTAAAACGTCTTGCCTTTGTCAGCCTCCGGTTCTGGATGAGCCCGAAAGGTCTTCCTTATCTCAGGGTGAAGAATGCGGGTCAAAGAGCCCTGATGTCGCTGCTCGATATTCATGTAAAGCCCATGCAGGATACCACCAGCATTTCTTACCGGTTGTTTGGCCCGAAATACTACCTCAGCCATGTTGGCAATGCGGCGGTGATGAACGTCCATAGCGGCCGGCACCGGTTCAATTTCATTGCCAACACCCGAATCGACTACCTTACCACAGGCATTGATACTGTGAACACCAGCGGGTTCAGGGATGATGAGCTGATGAACGATAACAAGTTCATCGAATTCCAGGCAAGCGGTGAGGACAAGGAATTTTGGAAGGGCTATAATTTAATACCCGCCGATTATGATCCCGATGCCGTTGCACAGTCCATACAGCAGCAGAACAAAGAGCTGAACAATAAATCTGTCATCGAGCAAAGCCTGAGAAAATTCAGGGGCAGCGAAACGGAGCAGATCGATTCGATTCTTTCGTTTTATCACGGAAAGGGGCTATTCAATGGTACGGCTCTTATTGCATATAAAGGTGAGGTGATTTATAAAAAAGGTTTTGGCTATTCGGATGTTTCCAAACAGATTCCCAATACGGGCGGCACCGTTTTTCGAATTGGTTCCGTAAGCAAACAGTTTACCGCCCTGCTTATCTTAAAGCTGGCTGCAGAAAATAAGCTCAGCCTAAAAGATACCATTGGCCGTTTTCTTCCTGCCTATGCTCACCCGGGGCTTACGATAGAGCAGCTGCTTACTCACCAGTCGGGGCTGCCTAATTACACCGACAATGCAGATTACCTGGCCCAGGTGCTTCAAAAATCCTTTTCCCTGGAGGAGCTAGTCAAGAAATTTTGCAGCGACCCCCTCCAGTTCAAGCCTGGCAGCCGCTTTAGCTATTCCAATTCGGGCTATGTAGTGCTGGCACTCCTCGTAGAGAAACTAAGCGGCAAAAGCTATGCAGTATTCCTGTCGGAGAACATATTGCTGCCTGCAGGCATGCAACACAGCTTTGCCGGCGAGGCCCCGGCTGCAGACTCGCTGGCCAGGGGCTATGAGAATGGAAGGGAAGAACCCGGCTACCCGGTGGTGAATACCCTTGGCGCCGGCGGCATCAGCGCTACCGCGGAGGATCTTTTTCGTTGGGAGAGAGCGCTGTCGGCCGGAAAGCTCCTGCCCTCCCCGGCTGTTGATGAGCTTTTCCGCCCCCGTGCATTTTATGCCGACTGGAATGCTGATTATGGTTATGGCTGGATGACCGACAGGCTGTTGTTCAGTGTATCGCGGGATCACACGGTTCATTATCATCCCGGCACAGATATAGGCTTTTACAGTATGCTCGCCCGCCAGCCCGATAAGGGAATCGTTGTTGTCCTGCTCAGCAACCATGGCGATTTTCCCCGCTTCGATATAACGGATCTGGTTTTGAAGGTTATCAACTAGCTTAAGTTTGAGAGAGCAGCTTAGCTTATCTGGGCAGGTTCTTTTTGAATTGCAGCAACCAAGAGGACCGGCTTAAGGGCTATACGATCCAAATGCACCGGCTCCTTCTCTCAGGATTTCCGGTTCTTCGGCAGTAAAATCAACAATGGTGGAAGGCACAATGCCACCCGGACCTCCGTCGATCACTACATCCACCAGCTTGCCAAAAAGCTCATGAATGGTCTCGGGATCGGTGAATTCTTCCACCTGTTCGCCGGGTAATGAAGCGCTGAGTATGGGGTTGCCAAGTTCCTTAACAATGCAGCGGGCGATCTTGTTATCGGGCACCCTTATACCGACCGTATCTTTTTTGGTCTTGAGTATTTTGGGCACCTGCCGGCTGGCCTCCAGTATAAAAGTATAGGGTCCCGGCAGGTATTGCTTGAGGGTACGGTAAACAGGCGTAGGCAACTGACGGGCATACTGACTCAGGTCGCTGAGATCGTAGCATACAAAGGAAAGGTTGGCCTTTTGGGGCAATACCTGTTTGATCTGGCAGATGCGCTCGACTGCCTTGTGCTGAAAAATATCGCAGCCTAGCCCGTAAATAGTATCGGTGGGATATACTATGATCCCGCCTTTTCGCAGTATTTCGGTAACCTGCCTCACAAGCCTCTCCTGCGGATCAGCCGGATGGATGCGGATGAGCATAAAGAATTTTTTTCCTGTTTTTAACAGCCGCTTTCAACGAATAATTCATTTGTACTGCTGCCTGAAATCTATTTTTGCAAAAATCGTTCTCCGATGCAACTGCAAGCTATCCCTGAATTTGAGACAATTGATCCGCAGGTGTTCAGGAATGAGTTCTACCTGCCGCAGAAGCCCGTTGTCATAAAAGACCTTGCAAAAGACTGGCCTGCCTTTACAAAATGGAACTGGGATTATTTCAAGCAGCTGGTAGGGCATCAAAAAGTTGCTTTATACAACAATATAAAAAGCGATGCGCATACGCCCATCAATACGGCGGACGATTACAAGACCTTTGGCGACTATATCGATATGATCAGCCGCGGGCCTGCGGGCTGGCGTATCTTCCTCTTCAACATATTCGACCATGCACCCGAGCTGGTAAAGGATTTTACCTGGCCCGAAGAGCTGATGAAGGGTTTCGTAAAAAAATATCCCATGCTTTTTGTGGGCGGTGCCAGCTCCATCACACATATGCATTTCGATATCGACCTGTCGAATATAATGCATACCCAGTTCGCAGGGCGCAAACGTGTGCTGCTCTTTCCGTTTACAGAACAGCATAAGCTCTACCGCAAGCCCTGGGAGGTTTTGAGCCTGGCCGATTTTTCAAACTATTATACGGAGCAAAGCAAGCTGGATTACCAGCAATTTCCCGCGCTTAAATATGCAAAAGGTTATGAAGCCGTTCTCGATCATGGCGACACGCTCTTCATGCCGGCAGGCTACTGGCATCATATGGAATATCTCGACAGTGGTTTTGCCATGAGCCTGCGTGCCCTGCAGCCTGGTATTACAGGCAAGCTAAGGGGAGCCTGGAATCTTTTTGGTATGCGCGGCATCGATACGGTCATGAAAAAAACAGCGCCCCGCTGGTGGTATGAAAGCAAAAAAAGAAAGCTTTTTGAAAACGCCGAAAGAGAGATGGAAAGCCTGAGGAGCTGAAAAAAATCATGTTTCTTTCTCCTTCATTTAACCCCTGTTTTTCTTATCGCTTCTTAATTTCGTGCCATGCTGCAAGCTTATTTTCAGGATATATTGTTGGAAGCCGGATGCGACGAGGCAGGACGTGGCTGTCTTGCCGGACCTGTTTATGCTGCAGCGGTCATCCTGCCGAGGGATTTTTATCATCCCCTGCTCAACGATTCGAAGCAGCTGAGCGAAGAACAGCGTTATGAGCTCAGGCCCTTCATAGAGCAAACAGCCATCAGCTTTGCCGTAGCCAGCCTTGATAACCGCGAGATCGACAGGATCAATATTTTGAAAGCGTCTTTCCAGGCCATGCACCTTGCCATCAGGCAGCTCAATCCTTTTCCGGGACTGCTGCTCATCGATGGCAACCGTTTTACTCCATACGAAAATATTCCGCACCAATGCGTGGTGCAAGGCGATGGCATCTATGCTTCCATTGCTGCCGCCAGCGTGCTGGCAAAAACCTATCGCGACGACCATATGAAGGAGCTGCACCAGCGCTTTCCCCTGTACAACTGGGCCCGCAACAAGGGATATGCAACAAAGGAGCACCAGGAAGCGCTCGATAAACACGGGCCGTGCGAGTTTCATCGCAACTCGTTCAGGCTCAGCTATAATCAATCTGTGCTTCTTGAGCAGCCAATTATTTAGCGGGTTTTCATGCAGCGTTTTGGAGTATGTGCATTGTCTATTGTATATGCTGCTCACCCATCCAGCCAGTCTGAGGCTGTTGGGTTTAAATGATCTGCCGTAAAAGAATGGTTAAAGGTTAACAAGCATCCGCCCTGTGCGGATGTTTTGTTTAAGCTGGGCGCCGGTTTTAGGCAGCGGCATCAGTCAGCAATGCAATAGAAATACTGTCCTGATAACCGGTATGAAAGCTCATCTCTTACTACCTTTGCACACCGATGGACAGTGTACAAAATACCAGGTCGTCGAGGCCTGTTGCCATCTGGATCATGATTGGCGTGGCCATGATCATCATCCAGATCATTCTTGGAGGTATTACAAGGCTTACGGGTTCGGGGCTTTCCATTACGGAATGGGACCTTGGGCGAGGCACCCTGCCTCCGCTCAATGAGCAGCAATGGCTGGAAGCTTTTGAAAAATACAAAGGCACCAACCAGTTCAGGCAGCTAAACTCAGGCTTTACCCTCCCCGATTTCAAATTCATTTTTTTCTGGGAATGGTTTCACCGGCTTTGGGGAAGGCTCATCGGTGTTGTATTTGCTATACCATTTATCATCTTCCTGGTGCAGCGCCGCTTCAAGAAGGAAATGGTGTTGCCCCTCATTATTCTTTTCCTGTTAGGTGCATTGCAGGGAGCCGTGGGCTGGATCATGGTCGCGAGCGGGCTTACCGGCGATGCGATCTATGTAAGGCCCACGAGGCTTGCCATGCATTTTGTGCTGGCGCTGGTGCTGCTGGTCTATACTTATTGGTTTGCCTTGCAGCTGCTCACAGGCAGGCAAAGCTTCGTTGCAAGCAAAGGCCTCAAGCGCTTTACCTGGGTCATTATAGGCCTTCTGTTCGTTCAGCTTTTCTATGGCGCCCTGATGGCAGGCTATAAGGCTGCATTTTATGCACCTACGTGGCCTTCGATAAACGGGGAGTGGGTTCCCTCCCTCATGAGCGAAACACCGGGAAGCGAAGATGGATTGGAAAGAAAGGCCATCATCACCACGCATTTCATTCACCGCGGACTCGCTTACCTGCTGGTGCTGCTCGTACTGGCGTTGACCATTGCTGCTGCGAGGCAGAAAGGCAGCTCCGCTTTCAGAAAGGCCCGGTGGGCTCCCTTTTTCTTTGTGCTCCTTCAAACTACCCTGGGTATCTTAACGGTTCTTAGCAGTACCGGCATCAGGGCATATAAATGGAATGAATTCGAATGGATGGCGCAGCTGCACCAGCTGGTGGCCATTTTTCTTCTGCTGTCGCTTGTGCACCTGGGTTTTCTGCTAAGTTCTCAACGAAAACTTAATTCCTGACGAAGGCTTTCACCGCAGCCGAATTCATAGTACTTTAGACCTGAATGAAAACACCTGCATCCTTTAAAGACTATTTGCGCGGCGTCGTGTATTCCTTACCCGTGCAATTGCTTTTTCTTCATTTCAGGAAATACCAGGTGCTGCTTGTTTTCTGGCTCTTCATGTTCAGCGTGGTAAACAGCAGCTTTATGAAGAGCTTTGGGGCCGATGCCCTTTTCCTGGCCCCGGAATACCTTGGCAATACCAACTCGCTCAGCGCTGCCATCATGGGCATGTCGATCGGTGTGCTGATCATGTGCTGGAATATCACCACCTTTATTCTTTACAGCCGTCATTTCAGCTTTCTTGCAGCTACTCAGTACCCGTTTCTTAAGTATTGCATCAACAATAGCGTCATACCTCTCAGCTTTCTTGTATTCTACCTCATTAAAGCATACCAGTTCGCGCATTACCGCGAGCTTATCAGCAATGTGGAGATCATCTTCCTGACCGTTGGCTTTATGGCCGGCCTGCTGCTGGTGCTCGCAATTTCCTTTTTTTATTTTTTCCAGGCCGACCGTACGATCTTCAAAAAACTTCAGCCGGCCTTTAACAGCGCCAAGAATGCCATTTCGCAGCTGCAGCCCGAACCTCACCCGGCTTCGATAAAATCGCTCATTTATTCGGAGTGGTTCCTCGATTCGTTCTTCCGCATACGCCGCTGCCGCGATGTATCGCACTATTCGGGCGAGATGATGGAAAAGATATTCAAGCGGCACCACTTTGCTGCCGTGGTGAGCCTGCTGATCGCCTACCTTTTTCTCATACTGATCGGGTTTTTTCTCGATCATAAATTTTTCCAGCTTCCGGCAGGCGCCAGTATTACCCTTTTGTTTGCTATCCTCATTGGGGTAGTAGGCGCCATCGTTTATTTTTTTCAGAGCTGGAGCGTGCCGGCCTTTATTCTTTTTGTGGTCCTGCTCAATTTCCTGTACCGCATCAATTGGATAGATCCACGCAATAAGGCCTATGGTCTCAATTATTCAAGCAGCCTTACCCAGCCCGAATATTCGCAAAACGCGCTCAAGGCCCTGGCCAATGATGATTCCACCCAAAAAGACAAACGTAATATGGAGGGCATCCTTGGGCGCTGGAAGCAGAAGCAGGACTCGGACAAACCGCTATTGGTTCTTATCACCACCAGCGGGGGCGGCACCCGGAGCGCCACTTTTACAATGGATGTATTGCAGCGGCTCGACAGCATTACCAACGGGCAGATCATGAAAAAGACCTTTCTTTTCACCGGTGCATCGGGTGGTATGATCGGGGCCAGCTATTTCAGGGAGCTATACCGGCAGCAGCAGCAGGGCGCCGGCATTAATATCCGGTCCAGGGCCTATGTAGATGATATTGCAGACGACCTGCTCAACCCTACCTTCACCTCGTTTATTGCGCGGGATCTTTTTGCACCGGAACAGAAATTCGAGGTTGGTCCTTATACCTATCTCCGCGACAGGGGCTATGCCTTTGAATCGGCCCTGAACGACAATACGGGCGGCATCATGAATAAACGCCTGAAAGACTATGTGCACGACGAATGGGCTGCCAATATCCCGCTCATGCTATATCATACCGTGATCACCCGGGATGGGAAGATGATGATCATCAGTACGCAGCAGCTGCGATTTATGATGCAACCTCCTTCCGACTCGGCCCACCAGCCTCCTCTCACCGATGCCCTGGACTATACCAGCTTTTTTGCCCGCCAGGACCCCTATAACCTGCGCATGCTTACCATTCTTCGTATGAACGCTACCTTCCCGATCGTGCTGCCCAATGTATGGCTTCCCTCGCAGCCGGTGATAGATGTTATGGACGGCGGCCTGAGAGATAATTATGGCGTGGAAAATTCGCTCCGCTTTCTTTCACATATGCAATCCTGGATAGAACAGAATACCAGTGGTGTGCTGATCCTGCAGATCCGCGACAGGATGGACGGAGGATGGGAGAACCCATACGAATACGATGACCTGGCAGGCAATGCGGTAAAACCTTTTTTCCTGCTCCAGCACAATTGGTATAAAATGATGGAGTATTTCCAGAGCGACATGGTCAGCTATTTCGTTAGTAACAGCGGCTATCCCATTCATAAGATCACCTTCCAGTATATTCCAAGCAAGGAAGAAAATAAGGCTGCCCTCAGCTTTCACCTTTCGGAAAGGGAAAAAAGGGATATTGCGGCTTCCCTCGACTCTAAGCATAACCAGGAAAGCTTTGCAAGGCTGCTCGACCTCCTGCAGATCAGGAAGGATAAATTAGCCGGAAACAATCCTTCAGCAAGCGGATATTGACCGCTTCGGCTGTTTCGGCAGGGTCGCCGTCGATATGCATGGGTGCGGGAAAAGGATTGGATACTTTGAGGCTTTCGGCCTGGAAATAGATCACGCCTGCTTTTTCGTTCAGCACATCCACTTCCTGGAGCCTGTTATAGCCACCTACCTGCCTGAGCGCCTGCAGCAGCACACTCAGCTTCGACTGTTTTGTCATTATCACTATATCCAGCAATCCATCCGTAAGACTCGCCTTGGGGGCAATGGTAAAATGATTACCGAACTGGTTGCTGTTGGCTATGCTGATGAAATAAGCCTCGGTTTCGATCCGCCTTCCGTTGACCAGCAGACCGAATGGATAAGCAGGAGCCGAAAAGAAATTAGATATGGTCTTTTTGATATACGTACTCAATCCCCTCCTGGCATCGTTGGCAAAATCGTGGGCAACCTGGGCATCGAAGCCCAGGCCGCAAAGCATGCAGGCGAACCGCTCATTGATGGTAAAGGCATCTGTGGACCGGCTGGCGCCTTCGAATATGATATCGAGTGCTTTGTCCTTGTTCTTTGGCAGACCCGCGCTAAAAGCAAGGCCATTGCCCGACCCGCAAGGGATGATCCCAAATGTTACACCCGTATGCCGCAGGCTGTTCAGCACCTGGTTGATCGTGCCATCGCCGCCGGCTATGATCACATCTGTAAAACCTTCATCACGAATAAAACCGGCTGCAAAATCATAATCTCCGCCTGCCACTGTTGGGTAGATAGCATATGCCAGCCCCCGGGCTGCTGTTCGGGACCTGATGGTTTCCTCAAGAGCATGCTTGTTTTTAGCGCCGGAAATAGGATTGACAAGGTACAGGAGCTTTCTCTTCATAACAGGATGCGGCTTAGCTTTTAAGCCTTATGGTGCACAAATGTACCCTGCGGACCCTAATAGTGGCCCTTATTTCGGGATCTATAGGCAGGGCCCAGGTGTAGATCTTCAGCGTGGACGAGCTTTTGAGCAGATCAGAAAGACCTGAGCGGCTGATCCTCAGCTGCTTTCCCTTTTGCTGGAGCACCTCCCTGTCATTTTCGTCAAAAACCGCCAGGAACCTTTCCCAGCCAGGACCGGTTGTTCTTTCCAGGTATACCAGTGTCAAAGGCCTGATGCGCCGGTCCGCGTCCAGGACAATTACATTGCGGGCCGTGTCTTCCTGAGCCGTATTCAAAACCTGCGACCAGCCGAGCCTCACCTTCCAGCTATCCTGCGCCTGCGTTGCTGTGCCCAGGAACACCATCATCATCAACAGATAGATATGCTTCATATGTCAAAATTAAATCAAATGCCTCCCGTCAACTGTTTGTAAATTGCCAAAGTGGACCAGCAAACAGGAAAATATATCGTGATCTTCGGCCTCCTGGTGGTAGTGACGGGACTGCTGATCTATTTTTTTCACGACAAGCTGCACTGGATAGGCCGCCTTCCGGGCGATATCCGGATCGAAAAAGAGAACAGCCGGTTCTATTTCCCTATAACTACTATGATCCTCTTTAGTTTAGTGCTGAGCCTGCTGCTCCGCCTCATCAAAAAGTTTTTGTAAAGTCCCCATTTCGCTGGGATGCCCGAGGGATTTGATGTACCTTCGCGCCTCCAAATAAACGGCTTGTACCCATTGCTGACAGTGATCAGCTCTAGGCCATCAGGCACCAGCTAATTACTATGCAAATCAGAAATATAGCCATCATTGCCCACGTTGACCACGGAAAAACGACCCTGGTAGATAAAATCCTGCACGCTACGAAAGTATTCCGCGAAAACCAGGAGACCGGCGACCTCATCATGGACAGCAATGACCTGGAGCGTGAGCGTGGCATTACGATCTTCAGTAAGAATGCAGCCGTTGAGTACAATGGCGTGAAAATAAATGTGATCGATACACCCGGACACGCTGATTTTGGCGGAGAGGTTGAACGCGTGCTGAAAATGGCAGATGGTGTTATCCTGCTGGTCGATGCCTTCGAAGGTCCCATGCCGCAGACCCGTTTCGTGCTCCAGAAAGCCCTCCAGCTGAACCTGAAGCCGATCGTGGTGATCAATAAGGTTGATAAGCCAAACTGCCGTCCCGACGAAGTACACGACGCTGTTTTCGAGCTTTTCTTCAACCTCGACGCTACTGAAGAGCAGCTCGACTTCCCCACCTATTATGGTTCCGGTAAGAATGGCTGGTTCAACGACAGTCTTACTCCTATCGACAATATTACCCCCCTGCTCGACGGTATCATCAAGCATGTGCCGCCCCCAAGCGTATCGGAAGGCAGCCTGCAAATGCAGATCACCTCGCTCGATTATTCTTCTTTCCTTGGAAGGATCGCGATTGGAAAGGTTTCCCGCAATACGATCAAGGAAAACCAGCCCATTTCCCTTATGCAGGCAGATGGCACCGTCAAAAAATCAAGGGTGAGAGAGCTCTATGTTTTTGAAGGCATGGGCAAGAAGAAAGTGCAGGAAGTAGTAGCCGGCGATCTTTGTGCCGTGGTTGGACTTGAGGACTTTACCATCGGCGACACCATTGCCGATTTTGAGAACCCCGAGGCCCTGCCTGTGATCAGCGTGGACGAGCCTACAATGAACATGATGTTCTCTATCAACAACTCGCCATTTTTTGGCAAGGATGGAAAATTCGTTACCTCCCGCCACCTGCGCGACCGCCTGATCAAGGAAACCGAAAAAAATCTCGCCCTCAGGGTTCAGGATACAGACAGTGCCGATAGCTTTCTTGTTTACGGACGCGGCATCCTCCACCTGGGTATCCTTATCGAGACCATGCGCCGCGAAGGATATGAGCTTACCATCGGTCAGCCGCAGGTAATCATTAAGACCATCGATGGCGTAAAGAGCGAGCCTTATGAAACCCTGGTAGTAGATGTTCCCCAGGAGTTCGCCTCCAAAGTGATCGACCTCGTTACCAGGAGAAAAGGAGAAATGCAGGTAATGGAAACAAAGGGAGAAATGCAGCACCTCGAGTTCGATATACCTTCAAGGGGTCTGATCGGTCTGCGTACCCAGATGCTTACCAATACTGCCGGCGAAGCGGTGATGAACCACCGTGTAAGCGGCTATAAGCCCTGGAAAGGGCCCATCCCCGGCCGTAACAATGGTGTACTTATAGCCAAAGAGGCCGGTACGACCACAGGCTATTCCCTCGACAAGCTGCAGGACAGGGGCTTCTTTTTTGTAGACCCGGGAGAAGAGGTGTACAGGGGCATGATCATCGGCGAAAACAATAAGCCCGGCGATCTGGTGGTGAACCCGAACGAAGGTAAAAAGCTTACGAACATGCGTGCATCCGGCTCTGATGCGGCTACCAGCATTGCACCCAAGCGCCTGATGACCCTTGAAGAATGCATGGAATACATCCAGCAGGATGAGTGCATCGAGGTAACGCCTAACAATATCCGTATGCGTAAGGTGATCCTGGATGAGGAAGAAAGAAAAAAGCAGCAGAAGAAATTAAGTGCCGAGGCAGCATAAACGGTACTAACTTATACAGGCCATCCTCCCCGGATGGCCTTTTTTTATGGCGGCCTTCTTAGCTTCGCATTACCGCCTACCCTGGCAGGTACTTTGCAATTCCTCAGTTTATGACCAGCAGAACCGTTTTGTTTATTTTTCTCGTTTGTACCGCCACGGCCTGTGAGCTGAACAACAGTCCGAAGAAGGAAAAGGAAATGAGCTATTCCTATGCCTGCCTGGACAGCACCCTTAGCGGCAGCCGGCTGAACAAGGGACTCGATAAGGCCGGCGATCTTATCCGCGACCTGGCAGTCGACGAGTCTGCCATTACAGACCAGGTACAGAACGAATACGGGGCCGCCTTTCACCAGGATGCCGTGCAGAGCGGCACCTTCAAGCTGCTGAAGGACGGGAAGATCGAGTCTGACCTTAAAACCGTGCTTTCGGAGCTCCTGGCGGCCAGGGAACAGCCTTCGGCCATCCAGTACCAGATCTATGCCCTGAACGACACGGCAATCAATGCATTTACTTTTGGCGGAAGGATCTATGTTACCCAAAAAATGTATGAAAAATGCAAGGATAAGACCGCCCTGCTTTATTCTATTGTAGGCCATGAGATCGGGCATTCGGAAAAAGGCCATATCAAAAGGACCATCCAGGAAATGATACTGTCTAACCGCGTATTTGGCGAAAGAAATGGCGCTACCGTGCTGCAGATCAAAAAGCTGCTGACCGGGTCTTTCAACCAGAAAAATGAGCTCGAAGCCGACTATTATGGTACCGATCTGAGCTATAAGCTAGACCAGGATATTTGCGCTGCAGTGTCGTTTTGGAAAGAAATGTCTCAACAGGAGAATCAATACAGCCAGCTGGAAGATTTTTTCCGCAGTCACCCTTTCTCTAACCTGAGGGCCCAATGCCTTGAAGCGCACATACTGACCAATTTTGGGAAGGACTGCAACGACTAGGGCCTGGTGCCACTTCAAATTCGGGCTATAGCTTCTGCCATTCGCATGGAACCGTTGGCTATTTACTCGCATTTTCCGTCATTCACTGGATATAGCTTGTGTTTCACGGGCCTTTTGATTAGGTTTCCTTCCGGATGATGAGGGGGTTCTTTTTCAACCGTAAATTCATCCAACCAAAGCTTGTCTGCCTCAAGAAACATATATGCCCTTCTCATAGCCATCGTATTTAACCTGGCTTGTCCGGATGTTTTTGCACAGCTGCCGGATTATCACCTGCAGCTTTTTGACAATACCTCCGGCATGAGGCCCGGCTCCATTACAGCGGTTGCCAGGGATAAAAAAGGTTTTCTCTGGATACTCTATCCCCGGCAGGTACAGCGTTTCGACGGAAGCAAGATCGAAAGTTTCAAGCCCGAAGGCCCCCTGACGCGCCTGTTCTGCGACGATGCGGACAGGGTCTGGGTCTGCACCGCAGAAAAGGTTTTCCTGTTCGACCAGTCCATCAAGGCCTTTACAGAAGTGCCCGTGCCGGCACATAAACCCGGTGTATCACTTCCGCTTTTTCAAACACCCGACCGGAAAATATGGGTGCTCACCCCGGAGGCTATCTATCCCTATGATGCCTCTGCAGGGCGGTTCTCTCGCAGGGCCTTGCCCTTGCCTCTTCAGCCATCCTACAGCACCAGGGTATTCGGCCACCTCGGCTACAGTATTTTCCTGGGTCATGAAGGGCATATTTTCAGGATCGATATCAGGACAGGGAGGAAGGACAGCCTGCCCGATCTAAAGATCAAAACCATATTTCCCTTGCACGGCGACAGCGCGCTGGTTAGCACCTGGGACGGCACCTCGCATTGGTACAATTTTGCATCGGGTAGGATCACTGACCTTTGCATACCGGGAAAACCCTCTCCCACCTCGGCATTTTTTGGTGTAAGAAGCATGCTGCCCTTTGCCCCCGGGCGCTTCTTCATGGCCGCCAATACGGGTATTTACGAATATAACAGCCAGCTGCGCCAGTTCAGGCGCCTTCATATATTCCTTAATGGACGCAAGGTGGCTACCAACGATTATGCGAACTATATTCACCTCGATCATGAAGGCTATGCCTGGCTTGCCACGGTAGATGGAGTGGGAAGGATACCGGTCAACCATCAGCCCATCGGGCTCCTGCGCATCCGGCAGCCGAACGATGAAATGCCCGTGGCCGTGGACAATGTTCGGAAAATGGTGGAGGATAAGAACGGTAATCTCTGGCTCGCCACGGGACATGGCTTTGTTTGCTGGAACAGGATGAAGGAGGATTGGGAGTTTTTTCTTCCCGCCCACGACCGCGAGGACAGGCTTAGCTTCCCGTCCATCCGCGGCCTCGTATACGATGGCAAATACCTGATCCTCGGTCCTACCGATCGAGGCACCTGGCTTTTTGAGCCCGTTACCCGTCGGTACAGGAGACCGGACTACGACTCGGACAGCACAAGGTCGATGAACCTGCAGGATTTTGTTGACGACATCTTTACCCTTGCCAATGGCAACCATTTGATCCTTGGCCGCGATGCCATCTACCTGCTCAATGGTAAAAACTATAAAATGAGCAGGCTGTCCGTACCCGCAGCAAGAGAGAATGCCAACTATGGCTACCAGGGCAGTAACGGCGTGGTGTGGATCACCACCAACCAGGGGCTTCATTGCCTTGATTCCAATCTCAATCATTTGCAGGTAGTTGACCTTCCTTTTAAGAACAGGTTCATCAGCGCAGGCTTTATGCTGCCAGATAACCGCTTTCTTTTTAGCTCCGCCGATGGCCTTTTTACCGCAGCTTACAACGAAGGCAAGGTGCAGTTGAAAAAATTTACGAACCAGCTCGACGGTGTTTTTGTAACTACGCTTTACCAGGATAACAAGGGCATGATCTGGGCCACCTCTGAAAACGGCATTTACAGGCTGGATCCGGCAGGCCTCAAGCTGAATCTCTTCGATTATTC
>DASTPZ010000132.1:0-35903 GCA_035761965.1 Flavisolibacter sp.
CTTTGCACAAGTCCGCCCATAAAGCCAAGCGAGAGATACATATTCCTTTCCGAGCTCAGGGATTTATGGTAATTAACGGCAGGCAAAAGATGGGTTGTGGTGAGACTTGCTGCGCCTGACCGGTCGTAAAAAACCTGCATGCCCAGGGTAAGATAATCGTCTCCAACGACAGGCAGCTTATATTCAGCATTTACAGAGCCCGTTCGGTAAGCATTGGCAAGACTGTTCCATTGCGAACGGTAGATCGTTTGAACGCGTACATCTCCCTCAACCAGTCCGGCCAGCGCCGGGTTGCGGTAAAGCGGAGCACCAAAGAACTGGGAGAAGTGAATGTCCTGGCCATAGCCGGTCGCCCATAGATGACAGCCGGCAGCCATCAGCAGGATTTTAAGTAAGGTAGTTTTTTTCACAAGCAGGATTTTGGATTATGGTGTTGGTTATCTAAGCAGGGTAACATCCCCTTTGAATGTAAGTACTTCGTTGTTCAGGCAAACCACCTCGCAGGTATATATGTACACATCGGGAGCCAGTATCTGTCCTTTAAAACTGCCATCCCAACCTGAAGCAGCATCATTTGCATTGAAGCCGGATCTTTCAAATACGACCTCACCCCAGCGGTTGAAGACCTTCATCGACTTGATAAGATGGATGCCTTTGCCGCTGGGATAGAACCTGTCGTTTGTGCCATCATTGTTCGGTGAAAAGGTATTGGGTATAAAGAGGTTGCCATTGCCGCAGACGACGAAGATGGTAAGCTCGTCCCTGGCACTGCATCCACCCTCGTTCTTAACCTGTACCGCATAGGTAGTCGTTTGCCTCGGCCTGGCAACAGGCGAAGGGCAATTATAGCAATCAAGTGAGGCGCCATTGCTCCATTGCCATTTGCTTACATCAGGAGAACAGACGGGTTTGAGCTGAGTGGATTCGCCGGCGGCAAGTGTGATATCGGCACCCGCATCCACCTTGGGAATAGGCCATACTTTAATGTATACCGATGCGGTGTCGGTAAAGCAGTTGTGCCTGTCGCGCCCTACCACCCTGTATGTCGTGGAGGCCACAGGTCTCGCTACCGTGCTGGCTGCAGAGGGGTCCTGTACTCCTACGGAAGGAAGCCAGGAATACAGGTCTGCCCCCCAGGCGCTTAAGGTAACAGTGCTGCCTGCACATATGGTATCGCCTTTTGCCGTTTCCATCCTGAATGGCTGGCGTACGGTCACCAGCACTGAGTCTTTTTTGGTGCAGCCAAAAGGGCTTATCCCGGTAACCGTATAAGTATGGGATACACCTGGTGCGGCAAGCGGTGCGGGGCACTCTGAGCAGCTAAGAGCAGCCGACTGGTCCCAAACATAGCTTGCTGCGCCCGTAGCGGTGAGCTGTGCAACACTTCCGCGGCAAATAGCCTGGTCCGGGCCTGCATTGATCTCTGGCAGGGCATGAACCGTGAGCAGCCGATAAGCAGTATCCTGGCAGCCATTGGCGGCAGTGGCTATGACACTTATACTGTACTGGCCGGCGTTGGTATATTGCTGTGTGGCCGCCTGCCCTGTGAATGGCAGCTCATCGCTTCCTGCCTTCCAACGCCATTGTGTGACGGCTTCTGCATTGGCGCTGGCCACAGCGGTTAATCCAAAGCTGGCTGGCATACAGGCTGCGCTATCACCTGCAATGGTGATCGATGGAGCCCGCAGCACTTTTATGGTATCTGACAGCACCAGCGTATCTGAGCACCCATGCATGGTGGTGGCAACCAGGCTTACACGGTAAAAGCCAACCGAATCGTAATAATGCGCAGGGTTGGATTCTGAGCTGGTTCCTCCATCACCGAACCTCCACTCATATGCTGTGATATAATCATTGCTCAGGCTCGTATTGGTAAAGCTTACGGTGCCTGCCGTACAAAAGCGGCTGGCATTGATCTCGAAATCAGCTTTTGCAGAAAATACGCTGATCGTGTCTTTTCCTGTCAGGGACACATGACAGCCTCCGGCATCGATCAGCACCAGTTTGGGAACAAAATCGCCCGGAGTTGAATATGTATGTGCAACGGCCTGACCTGTTCCGGGTAAGGTAGTGCCATCGCCGAAATCCCATACAAAAGAGGTGGCGTCCTGCGAAACGGCTGCGAATTGTACCGTAAGCGGATTACAACCTTTCAATGACCCGTAGGCAAAGCTGCCTTTCGGTCCCTTTACCACTATGCGCCTGGTAAGCGTATCTGTGCATCCGCCGGGCCCAGTAGCAATCAGTTTTGCGTTGTACTCGCCGGGTGTATTGTAAAAATGCGAGGGATCGGCAAGGTTCGAAAAACTGCCATCGCCAAAATCCCAGCGCAGCCCTGTATAGCCCGCCGACTGGTTGGTGAAGTTGACCAGCAAGGGAGGACAGGTGCTGAAAGAATCGGACATTGCAAACCTTGCCTTAGGCAGGGATATATGAATATAAGAAGGCCGGGTAAGCGAATCCCTGCAGCCATACTGGTCCGTTACCCGAAGCGATACACTGTATACACCCACCTGTTGGTAGGCATGCGAGGGATGTACAGAGCTGGCCGAAGCACCATCGCCAAAAGCCCATTGGTACTGTGGTCCGGAAGCAACCGAACTATTGGTAAAAGCAACTGCCTGTCCAGTACACGAAAGGCTGTCAAGCGCTTGAAACCGGGCCAGGGGCTGTGCAATCACCAATGAGGCCGGCTTGCTCATTTGGTCCGTACAGCCATGTGCGTCTGTAACAATAAGAGAGATATCGTACACGCCGGGCTGTGTATAACTGTGATGGCTTTGGGCTGATGAAGCGGATTGCGTATGACCGTCACCGTAACTCCAGGTCCAGTTGACAATGCTGTTCACCCCACCGGCCTGGGAAGAATCGAAGAAATTGATCTGATTGTTCAGCAAACAGGCAGCCTGGGCAGAGCTGCTGAAATAGGCTGTCGGCCCTAGCACGGTTACCTGCATGAAGGCAGTATCGGAACACTTGTTGAGGTCTGTAATGATCAGTCGCACCGTATAATTGCCGGTGGCAGCATAGCTGTGGCTTACCGACGAAGGCTGATTGCTTACGGTGCCATCGCCAAAACTCCAATGCCAGCTGAATATTTGTTCTGCATTGATCCCCGGTGCCCTGAAGCGTGTAGCCCTGTTCTTGCAGATGATCGTATCCTCTGCTTCGATGGCGGCCTTCTCGTTGATGACCCTCACCGTGTCCCTGGCAAAAGTGGCGCAGTCGCCATTGAAGACGGTCATCGTGGCGGTGTAGGTACCGGGAGCATAAGTATGAACAGGAGCCTCGGCGGTGCTGCTGTTGCCATCGCCAAAATCCCAATGCCAGGCCCTGGCGCCCGTAGACCAGCTTTCGAACCGCCTGGTATAGGGTTCGTCGCAACTGCGGTTAACGATGATCCTTGCGATAGGAGGCCGGATGTGGATGGCATCTTCGACCAGCAGTGTATCGGGACAGGTATTGTTCCAAACAATAAGCTTTACATCAAGCCATCCTGTGTCGCCGTATTGGTGATGGGGGTGCTGGAGCGTGGAACTGTCACCATCACCAAAGAACCAAAGCCAGCGATCAACCGGCCCGCTACTTTGGTCTGTAAAGCCCACATTCGCGAGCGCACAAAAATCATTGGGCTGAAGCGAAAAATAAGCAGTTGGCTTTTCGCCGGCGCGAACGGCACCGGGCAGCACGATGGAGTCTTTACAGCCATTGACGGTGGTAATGACCAGCGAAACCGTATAGGTGCCCGTGCGACTGTATGTATGCGAGGGGCTGATAGCTGTACTGGTATGACCATCGCCGAAGTTCCAGTGGTAAGACTGCACTGCCTGGTCTGAGGTAATGTTGACAAGAGGAGCAATCGTCAGTGGCGTACAGCCGTTCCTGGGCAGTCCCGATACCTGGATCACAGGTTTTTTGATGGTGATGAGGTCTTGTTTCGTGATGGTATCGCTGCAGCCAGCCGCATTGGTGACGATCAGGGTAACAGAGAACTTTCCTTCGCTCGTGTAGGTGTGTACCGGGTTGACTGCGGTAGAAGTAGTGCCATCGCCAAAATGCCAAAAAAAGCTTACGGCGCCTGCGACCGTCGGTTGGAACTGCGCTGTGGCAGGCAGCTGGCAAAAGCTTGTTGCATTTACAGAGAAATCTGCCTGTGGCGGCCGTATGACCGTCACCTGCCTGGAGACCGAATCCTGGCATGCACCAAAATCGTTCACCAGCTTAATGGTATAGACGCCTGTACCGGCATATTGTTTTACCGGCTCGCTGGCAGTTGAAGTACTGCCATCTCCAAAATTCCAGGTAAAGTCCGCAGGCATCGGCGAAGATGTATTGCGCAAGCTATAGCTGCGGCCGGTACAGAGCGTATCGGGTAATGAAAAACCGGATTGGATGGCGCCTATATTCAGTAAATTGGTTTTTAAAACTGTATCCCTGCAGCCTTGCGCGCTGATGGCGGTAAGACTTACACTGTACGATCCATTTGCCGAGTATGTATGGATAGGATTGGCTTCCTGGCTCGTATGCCCATCTCCGAAGTTCCAGCTATAGCTCAATACTCCCGGACCTGTGGACGTGTTCGAGAACTGAACGATCGCCGGCGCGGCGCAGGGCCCGGCGGCCGTATTGGTAAAGCCTGCCTTCACACCCTGGCTCACCTTGATGTATTGCGGTTTGCTCAAAGACCTTGTGCAGCCATAACTGTTCACCACTTTTAAAGTCACTGTATAATTGCCGCTGCCCGCGTACACATGTGAAGGGTGTTGAAGAGAAGAAAGATTGCCATCACCGAAATCCCATTGCCAGGTCGAGATGCTGCCGCTTCCAGCGCTCCCCTGATGGGAAAACTGTACTGGGAGCGGAAAACAGCCCGAAGTATCCGAAGCAGTAAATGCCAGGGAAGGCTGGGCATATACGGTAATGAGCTGCTGCTTCACGATTGAATCGGCACCTGCAGCATTACGGACCGTAAGCTTCACCGAATAGGTGCCGGGATTAAAATAAGTAGCCGAAGGATTCTTTAAGGTTGATACAACGCCATTGCCCAGTTCCCAGCGCCATTGTAAAGGGCTTCCTGTCGACTGATCGGTGAAATTTACAATAAGGGGAGAACACCCGCTGACCGGAGTGGCCGTAAAATCTGCCCGAAGCTGCCCAAAAGCAGCAGCATGACAGCAAAGCAAAAAAAATAAAGCAAGCGAACGACGATGGTGTTTAGCCAAAGCATTCATAGGATTGGTATTAGGTCTTGATAGGATATTGGTAACGAGGAATGAAGGTATAGGTAATTTTAACTTATTAAGTTTTTTTATAAGTATTATCGCTGTTATTTCCAGAGAATCAGGAAAATTACTTAGGGTGGCTTAGTAAATCTCCCAGGATCCCCTGCCCGACCCAAAGCATTCCGGCAAGTCTGGGATGGGGTTGAAGGCCAACTTCGGTTTCTGAGCAGGAAAGCTGAGCCCTGCCGGGGGCTACCCTGCCTGGAAAAGATCTTACGTTATTGTTTACACCGCATCACCCAATTTGCTCAAACGCTTGTCCGGCAAGGGTTACAGCAACCAGCTGGCAGGGGCCGCCTCCATGCCATGCCTCTTAAAGACCAGCCCAGTAAGCCTTCTGAGCATGAATGAATTAAATAATAAGTAATAACCAAAAGACAAGGCTTTCGTACTTCTACCAGGAACATGTCCGCATGAACCGTATTTTTATTAATTTGTGCCGCGTATAAAACAAACCCGTCAGAATGATCAAACAGCTAAAACCAAAAGCACGTACTGTAAAAGACCTGGAACTCGACACGGAGAACCTCAAAAAAGCAGCCCTGGTGCTGAGGGCAATCAACCACAAACTGAGGCAGAAGATCCTTGCCTTCATTCACAAGAATGGCCAGAACTCGGTATCCGAGATCTATGGCAAGCTTAAGCTTGAGCAATCGGTTACCTCACAGCACCTTGCCTTGTTGCGCAAAGCCGGATTTGTGAAGACACAGCGTGAAGGACAAAACATCTTTTATTCTGTGAACTACGAACGCCTGAAAGAAGTAGAAGGATTTGCAAAGTCCATGGTGGGACAATTCTGATCTTTCCATGTTTTCAGCAGCCCCCCCTGAACTGCTGAACAGCCGATACCTGGCTTGCTTCATTCCGGACCTTATTCCTCAGCCTGCCTAAATAACCACAGCCCCCTCTGTGTTTGCCTCACCTGCAATCGGGACCTCCGAGCTCCCATGGCCATGTTATGCCTGTTCTTTGCAAAAAAGGCTCCTCTTGCTAAACCGCGTCACGGAACCCAAAGCGGCACCATACGAAAAAGCGGGCCAGGACTGCTTATGAATGGCCTGATGAGAAAGGCCGGTTTCTTGCCAACGGAATGATGTACAAAGACTGCTTCTGCCCGGCAAAGCCGAACCGGGCCTATGCGCCATAAGCGGCTTCAAGGGCCCTTATGTCAAATTTTTTCATTTGAAGAAATGCGTTAACCACCCTTGAGGTTCGCGCAGTATCGCCACCAGACATCATTTCTCCAAGCATTGAAGGAACAATCTGCCAGGAGAGACCAAATTTATCCTTCAGCCAGCCGCACTGCCCTTCTTCGCCTCCGGTTGAAAGCTTTTGCCAATAGGCATCTATCTCCTCCTGGCTGTCGCAGCTGACCATCAACGAAGCAGTTTCGGAGAACCCCGCCGGAGCGCCATTAAGAGCCATGAACTCAACCCCATTAAGTTCAAAAGAGGCAGAAAGCAAGCTCCCTTCCGGCATGTGCCCGCCCGGACCAAAGCGTGATACCTGCTTGATCCTTGAATCAGGGAAAACAGAGATATAAAAATTAACTGCTTCTTCGGCATTATTGCCGAACCAGAGTGAGGTAACGATCTTTTGTTTGTTTGACATAACAATAGGTTTAAGCGTTAACAATGGTGATAGCAGGCTTTCCAGCTTAATGATGCCTTGCTGCCCGGAACAAATTTAGACCTCATTGTTTAGCGCAACGGAGGCTGGATAAGACAAAAAAGAGGCGTATTGCGACTTCCCTGGCCATATTGAATGCCTTTGCACTTTCCCACCACAAAATCTTCAGTGGCCGGCACCTCTAAAGAGATCAAAATACAGGCTGCCGTTCCATTCGGTAAACAGGGATACCGCCGGATAAGAACTGCTTTGTTTACCGTTACGGCCTTCACAATTTTGCCCTGTCAACAACAATAAGTAATGAAACCAACGATCAACAAAGAGCAGGAAGTAAAAGGGGCCGGATTGTCCATGCACATGAGAATAGCCATAGCGGCGGTCTGTTATGCCCTTCACCTGCTCCTTGCCTAAAAATATTTGAACGATCTCATAGCAGTTAGTGTGGCCGTACCCTTGTCCGTATCCCTATGTTGCTATACTGCTTCCCAGCTCAAACCCGAAAACAACTCTTATGCGTCCGATTGTATTCCTTCTCCTGCTGCTCACCAACTGTCTGCCATCCATAGCGCAGCTAACGATCACCCCGGGTGCGCAGCTTACCCTGACAGGTAATATAATTCTGTGCATGGACAATATGAACTTCACTAACAATGGCGGCTTCGAGGCGGGAAACAGTTTTGTGAGTTTCAAGGGAAATCAGGAGAATTTTATCGGCGGTTCCTCTCCCATTGCATTTTATGATCTGCAGATCAACAAGAGTAATGCAGCACAACTCACACTCGGCAGCGACATCGTCATCAATAATCAAATACTCTTCTCCAACGGGCTTATCAACATGCTCAGCTTTGATATCGATCTTGGCACTTCGGGTCTTCTTATAGGAGAATCGCAGAATAGTCATTTGACAGGCTCCACAGGTGTTGTCTCAGCCAATCGAGTACTGAATAATCCGCTCAATGCCAATATAGGGAACCTGGGCATGATCATCAGCTCGCCGCAAAACCTGGGAATGGTGCGCGTCTACCGGTTTCACCAGTTCGCCTTTATCCAGGGAACCTTGGGAAGCTCTGTTCAACGCTTATATTATGTGATGGCGGACCAGAACACAGGGCTCAACGCTACCGTACAGTTCAACTATCTGGACTCTGAGCTCAATGGAAATTCAGAGAATGCTTTGAGCCTCTATCAACGTGTTTCCATCGGAAACTGGGTAAATAGGGGTTATTCGTCGCGGGATGCCGCGAATAACCTGGTTGGGCAAACCGGGCTTGACTCACTAACACTGTTCACGCTCTCTTCCCCTTCCGTTGTGCTGCCTGTTCAGTTCTCAGTTTTCAATACGCGCTGCAGCAATGGACGTACCGTTCTTACCTGGCATACTGCCTCAGAACAGAACAGCCAGTATTTTTCGGTGCAGCGAAGCATCAATGGCATCGACTGGACCGAAGCAGGGCGGGTGCCGGCCGCCGGCAACAGCAACGATCAGAATGTCTACAGCTTCACCGATCAAAACTCAGCTGCAGCTTATTACCGCCTGGCCGAACATGATATCAACGGTCGGGTACAGCACAGTGGCGTACTCCGGTCGGTTTGTACAGAGCAGGACAAATTCCAGCTATGGCCAAATCCAACGAAGGGCATGGTCCATGTCGGCCTTGTTTCCACAATTGCTGGCCGCGCAGCTATAAAGGTTTACGATGGCAAGGGCTCGCTGGTCGGGGAAAGACAGGAAACAGTATTGCCCGGCAGCAACCAGCTTTCAGTGGACCTCTCGACTTTACCGGCAGGTGTTTATACCATCCTGGTAGAAAACGGACAAACCAGGAACAGCACAAAGATTTGGAGGCAATAAGGCCAGAACTTACATCGCCCCAAAAATTAAGATCGGTTCACGAGCAAAATATATGAGGCCAATTGCAAATGAATGATTCCATCCAGACCTATCGCAAATTCAAATAGACCCTTTAAAAGCCCGGGCTTTCCCCTTGGAAGCTCCGACCTAATCGCAAAACAAACCTTTACTCATCAACAACAATCATTACCATGAAAAGAACAGTAAGCCTGATGGCCTTCGCAATGATACTGCTGGCCTCTTGTAAAAAAGAAAATCAAGACAAAAACGAATCCACACCAGCCTCCTCTGTAATTGGCTTCTGGGTAGGGAGCTATACAACCAATGGAATGCTCGGAAACAATAAATATGCAATGCTGATCAATGCCGGTGGTACAGGCCGGGTATATGATATTAGCAATGGCACAGACACTGCCACGATGTCGCCACATAAAAAAATGAACCTGACCTGGACATTGGATGGCAATATTTTCGAAACAACTTATGGCAACGGTGCAATACCGATCAATACGAAGGCAACGGTGAATGACAGCTTTAGCAATATGACTGGCACCTGGTCAGTCGGAGCCAATGAGAAGGGTACTATAACTCTCAATAAATAATTTTAGTCGGACGGTTGTTTTAGAAGAAAGAGCCTCTTTCCAGGGGCTTTCTTTTGATTTTATCCCTTACCTGCCATATGTGCATCTTTACGGGAGAACAACCGGGCGGCCAGTCCAAAACAAGACCTAACCTGTTTTACACAAACAAATCACTGCTTATGACAAAAGAACAAATTCAGCTGGTGCAGGGATCCTGGACCAAGGTATTGCCCATTGCCAAAGAGGCCGGGCATCTTTTTTATCAAAAGCTCTTTACTGCGGCACCGGGAGTACGCCACCTTTTTAAACCTGACATCAGCGAACAGGCAGGTAAGCTTACTACTATACTAGGTTATGTGGTAGCCAAGCTGAATCAAATGGACGAGCTCCTGCCGGAAGTACAGCGCCTTGGCGAAAGGCATGCCGCCTATGGAGCGGAGCCCGCGCACTACGAGGTAGTTGGCCAATGCCTTATCGCCACCCTCAAGGAGGGACTGGGCAATTCATGGACGCCTGAAATACAGGACGCATGGATAACCGCTTATAATACCCTCAAAAATGTAATGATCGTATCGCAAACAGAAAGCAAATTGCACCAGCCGGAGCTCTCCACGGATCCGGTCTGATAAATACGAGCTAATTTAGATTAGCTGCTGAACCATGACTGCCGCTTTTGCATACCGTCTCTGCCGGGTTCTTATGCTCGTGCTGCTGCCGCTTTGCGGCAATACGCAGTTGCCTGTATACGCGCTCAACCGCATACAAGAGGAAGGAGGCCTGGCTACCGCCGACGTACTGAACATGGCCCGCGACAGCAAAGGCTTTCTTTGGGTAGCCACCCAAAGCAGCGTATATGGATTCGATGGCCGCCATGTGCTGCGCTTTACCTTCAGCGAAGCCGTAACGCGTGTTTTTATCGATAGCCGCCAGCGTAAATGGGTTAGCACCAGGGATGCTATCTATCTTTTCGAGGAAAATACCGGCCGTTTTGATGCGGTCAGACTTCCGGGCCAGGCACGAAGCGGTATGCCCACACTTTACCAGTTAAAGGACAGTACCGTTCGCGCCCTGCGTCGCGGGCAGCATTTTGTTTTTGACGAAACAAAGCAAAGCTTCCTGGCCAGTCCTCTTTCCTTTGCAGGCAATATGCGGCTTACGCAGTACCTGGGAAGCCATGGCCGCTATATTTTCTATGGCAATAGCGATACACTGGTCCGCTATCATACCTCCTCCGGGGCTGTCAACATCATTCCCTTCAAGAACCTTTACCACGCTTTTGTACTGACCGAAGATGAAATGCTCGTGTCGAGCCATCAGTATCTCAGCTTCAGGATCAATTTTTCCACGGGGGCCGCAGCCTTGCTGGGAGCACCGCCATATTCCCGCTTTGGTGAAAAACTGGTTTGTTACAGCAGGGTAGCCTTCGACAGCGATAACCTCTTGGTGGCAAGCAACAAGGGCCTGTTTCAATACAACACGCAAACAGGTGCCATTACCAAACCGGTATTTTATTACCAGGGAAGACCCTTTGACAACCAGGCCTCGGTTTCTTCGATGTACAAGGATAAGGAAGGCACCGTGTATATGAACAGTGCCGATGGCATCTTTATGTTATCGAAGAACGCAGGCTTTATACAGCAGGTGCGCAATTACCAGTTTGGCAATGAGAGTCTTCCCGGCAACGATGTACGGAACTTCACCGAAGACGCGCAGGGTAATATTTGGCTGTGCACCACCAGCGGCATTGCCTGCCTGAACCCTGTCAACGGCAGCCTCAGGGGCTTTACGCCACTCAGCGGTCGTGGCCTGGTGGATTATCCTTCGTACAGGCAGCTGATGTCCGACGGTAACCTGCTTTGGATCGGCACATCTGGTAATGGCGTATGGTATTATGAAAAGGAAAGCGGTATTTGCCGGCGGCCGGCCTTTGCCTCCCCCGATAGTTCGGCGATCGCAGATTTTGAACAGGCCTACATCTGGAAGCTGGTGAGATTGAAAAGCGGCGAGCTGCTGGCTGTGTCCAACCGAAACTTTTACCTCATCGATCCCCGGACCCTCAAGGCCACGCTTCTTGCTTATAGCCTGAGCAGTGGTGCATCGCGCTCTGCGCTGCAGGACCATTCAGGCCGCATCTGGCATGGCAGCACCGTAGGCCTTACTTGTTTCGACAGCAACTTTAGACCGTTGTTCAGCCTGAGAGATTCGCTGCCGGATAAAAGAGTAGCGGCATTTTGCGAATGGAAAAAAGATCACATGCTCATTGGCTCCCGCGGCCTGTTTGAATTGAGGCTGCAGGATGGCAAGCCCTTGTCTTTTGAAAGAAAAAAAGCTATACCTGCAGAACAATTTATTTATTGCATGAAGCAGGATGGTGAAGGAATTGTATGGCTGGGTACGGATAATGGCATCTACCGGTATGATCCCCTGAAGGATGAGGCTACCAAGTTTGACGCATCAGATGGCGTGCAGTCGCAGGCCTTTAACAGCGATGCTGCCTTCCTTAAGAGCGACGGCACCATGTATATGGGTGGCAAGAACGGCTTCAACTATTTCAGACCCGAAGCCTACAAGCCATCAGCCTCATCGCTGCAGCCCTTTGTACTTTCGTTTGCAGTTACCATAGGCGATTCGCTTTACAGCCGCCTTCCGGCGAGCATTCCCTATCATGGCCGCAACCTCGATTTTATCATCAGCGCGCCAGAGCTGAACAAGCCTATGCGCATTCAATACCGCTACCGGCTTAAAAGCGGTGAAGACAAATGGAACTATACGGGCTTTACGAATCATATCCGCATCAGCAGCCTGCAGCCCGGCGATTATGGTTTGCAGGTGGCAGCCAGCTATGATGGCAAAACATGGTTCGATGGAGGCGAAACAGTTTTCTTTACTATACAGCCTCCCTGGTGGCAGACCTGGTGGTTCGCAGCCATTTGCGCAGCCGTATTGGCGCTGGCCTCTTGGCGCTGGTCGGTCTACCGCCGCCACCGCCGTGAAGCTTCGGAAATGAAGCGCATGATGGATTATTTCAGCTATGCGGGTTCTGCAGATGCTTCGGTCGACCTCATTCTCTGGGACATCGCCCGCAACTGTATATCAAGAATGGGCTTTGAGGATTGCGTGATCTACCTGCTCGACGAAAAAAGAGGCATGCTGATCCAGAAAGCAGCTTACGGTGCAAAAAGCCCGGCCCTGTTTGAGATCGCCAACCCGATAGAGATACCTCTGGGACAGGGCATTACAGGTTATGTAGCCCAGACTGGACAAGCCCTGATCGTTCCCGATACTACCAAGGACCAGCGGTATATCGTAGACGATGCCGCGCGCCTTTCCGAAATGGCCGTTCCACTGATACACGATGGACGCGTGATCGGTGTGATCGATTCCGAACACAGTAAGAAGCGGTTCTTTACCCTTCACCATCTCAAGACCCTGCAAACAGTAGCCTCGATCTGTGCTTCCAAGATTGCGACAGCCATGGCACTTGACATGAAGAGAAAGGCGGAAGAAGAGATCATTTTGCTCAACGGAAAAATGACCGAAGCCAAGTTCGCCAACCTCCGGCTGCAAATGAACCCGCATTTCCTCTTCAACATCCTTACCACCATCCAATACCTCATCATCAGTAACCAGGTAAACAAGGCAACCAAATACCTTGATATCTTTTCAGGCTTCTTGCGCTCACTGCTCGATCATGCCGAAGACAGCGTGGTAACACTGGAGGAAGAGCTGCGCATCCTTTCACTCTATGTAGAGCTCGAATCGCTGTGCATGGATGAAACATTCGAGTGCAGCATCGAGGTGGCCGATGAAATAGACGCCGAGGATGTAACCGTGCCCTTTATGCTGCTGCAGCCTTTTGTGGAGAATGCCATTCATCATGGCCTCATCCGCAAGGCCGGCCAGAAACGCTTCTCGATAAAAATAGAAGAGCAGGAGGACAACTCAATACTTTGCACCATCGAAGATAATGGCATAGGCCGCGCGGCTTCTTCCAGCCTTAACGGCAGAACCCTTTCAAATAAAGTCCACCAGAGCAAAGGCATCGGCATCGTGGAAGAACGTCTTGCCCTGCTTCAGCAAAAAACCGGTAAGAAAGCCTGCTTCAGCATAGAGGACCTTGAGCAGAATGGTGTACCAAGCGGCACACGGGTAAACATCAGCATTCCAGACTACCTAACCGAAGACATATGATAAAAGCGATGATCGTGGAGGACAAAACCGCAGCTATAGAATTGCTGCGTTGGCTGATAAAGGAGAACTGCCCGGAGATAACTTCGGTAGTATCGGCCCTTTCGGTTGCAGAAGCCCTGCCACTGATCGAGAACTTTTCGCCCGACCTGCTTTTTCTGGACATCCAGCTGCAGCGCGAGACCGGATTCGACCTGCTGGCACGCGTTAAAAAATGGGATTTTGAAGTGATCTTTACCACCGCTTTTAACGAATATGCAATCCAGGCCATCCGTTTCAGCGCCCTTGATTACCTGCTCAAGCCCGTTAATGCCAATGACCTCAGGAAAGCGGTCGAGCGGTTTCAGATGAAACGAAACGCAGCCGGCGGCGAAGAGCTCTACCGCAATTTTATCCAGAACATCACCCGCGAGGCAGATAGCCCGGTGCGACTGGCCCTTCCCGGTGTGAATGGGGTTCAGTACGTGCTGCTCACAGACATTACCCGGCTGCAGGCCGAGCGCAATTACACCCGGCTCTATTTTACCGATGGTAAAAATTTCCTTTCCTCCAAAACCCTGGCAGAGTACGAAAAGCTGCTTCGAGATTCAGCCTTCATAAGAGTGCATCGCTCGCACCTTATCAACCCTGCTCACCTTTCGACCTGCAGGGAAGGCTTTGCGGTGATGAAAGACGGCAGCGAGGTGGAAGTGTCAAGACGGAAAAAAGAAACGCTGGAGGGATACTGGAAGAAAAAAGGCGCATAGCAGCCTGTCAAAGCAGCGCATCAGCATCTCCTGGAAAAGCTCCATGCCGAAGATGACCTCATACCCTCAGCGAAGCGCGGAAGGCCCTGGCACCATAATAGGACTGCGCGCCGTTATGATATACAAAGACGGTATCGTAACGCCGGTCGCAAAAAAGCGCGCCGCCCAGCTCCCTGATTGCCGGAGGCGTCTTGATCCAGCTGGAGGTTTTGATATCGAACTCTCCAAGTGTTTGCAATTGCCTGTACTCTTCTTCGGTCAGGATCTCGATACCCATTTCCTCCGCCATATCGATGGCATTATTCTGTGGCCTGTGCTCCTTTCTTGATTCGAGTCCTTCACGATCGTAACAAACGCTGCGCCTGCCTTTGGGAGTTTCTGCAGCACAGTCAAAGAAAACGAACTCGCCGCTTTTTTTATCATAGGCCACAACATCCGGCTCGCCGCCGCTTTTCTCCATTTCGCTCAGCGACCAAAGCTTCCCGGTACTGGCTTCCAGCCGCTCCTGCACCTTTGTCCAGTCCATCCCTTTATGACGGTGCATGTTTTTTTCGAAACGGGCCTTCAATGTTTTCAGCAGGGTCTTTTGTTCTTCTGCCGGCAGGTCTTTTTTGGATGAGATGTTTTTTGACATAGTGGTTGTATTAAGAGAATAAAGACTGTATCAGGCAATATCAGCATTCAGCTGCGCGGTCCCGTTTGACTGGCGCGGAGATGCCAACCGCCTGTCTGCCGGCCTGTAGTACCACGACAGGCAAGCCAGAACCAGGAGCAGCATAGAGGGCAATACCGCTGCCGCACCATCGCCTGCAAGCAATCGCGACAGGATGGCTCCGCTCATAGCAAAGAAAAAACCCGCGTAAGCCCATTCCTTAAGCAAGGGCAATCGCGGAAGGAGTACTGCTGCTACTCCCAGCAGCTTCCATGCCCCCAATATGGTAAGAAAGTACACCGGGTAACCAAGCTGCCTCATGCTATCCAATTCTTCTTCCATATGAAGCAGTTGAACGATGCCTGTAGATGCCATACCGAGCGCAAGCCAGCCTGTTGCGACCCAATAGATGATCTGGTTCCTTTTTATCATAAAGCATTATTTAAGCTTGTTTACAACAGCCTGCAGCCGGTTGTGCGCCATGTTCAATCCATAGGAGAAGGGCAGCTGAAGCATCTGGTCGCGGAGCGAGGCCGACCTGCATACGATCTGCATGGTAAGCCTGCTCATTTCGTCACCAAGCGCCTCAAAATCCAGGAACTCCAACTGCACGTCGAAAGGCGAATTGTCCATTTCAAATGTGCGCACGATCTTTTTCCCCGGCACAAATTCATGGATCACACCGTTAGCGGCGAATACCACCTGGCCATGCTGATCGGTTGTTTGAAACTGCCAACCGCCATGCTTCCTGTTCTCCAGCTTGAGCACTTTGGTCCCCATCCATTGCTCTACGATCTCTGCCTCCGCATAGGCTTTAAAAAGCAGGTCTAACGGCAGGTCAAATTCCCTGGTGATCAACAGCTCCTGCCTTCCGGGTTCAGCGTGAACCTTTGTTTTGCGCTCCATATCTATTTTTTTGACTTATAATTTTTCATGATGCTCTCCAGCTTATTGAACCTGTCGTCCCAAATCTTCCGGAAAGGCTCTATAAAGTCTGCAACCTCCTTCATCTTGATTGCATTGATGTGGTAATAAATCTCCCTGCCGTTTTGCTTCTGCTCCACCAGCTCGCATTCGGTCAATATCTGCAGGTGTTTTGAAACAGTGGGCCTTGCCGTATCGAAATTGGAGGCGATGGCACCGGCCGTCATGGACTGGCCAGCAATCAGTAAAAGGATGGCCCTCCTGGTCGGGTCTGCTATAGCCTGGAATACATCTCTTCTCAAATTCATTATGTAGCTATTTGACTACAAATATAGTGTAGCCATTTGACTACACAAAATTCAGCAGCTGCTTTTGAAAAACTTTTGAATGCCTTGTCAGGCCGTTTCTCTTTTCCTGCCACCCGGTGACCCATGACGGTTGAAAATCGTGAAACCTACGGGATGATTTAACAGGAATTCCGTGATTATTTCGTATTTTGCAACTCTGTTTCAAATGAGAAGCGTTTCTATCATACGGAAGTCTCTGGCCCTGGCAATGCTGCTGTTGTTTACACTCAGCGTCACGCCAAGGATCTATCTGCATGATCTGGTGGCCGACCACCAGGATTATTATGGTTACAATGACCCTGTAAAGCCTACTGTAAGCCAGTCTGGTTTTCAGTGCGATTGCCAGGACCAGGTAGTTTCGACCCCTTACCTGGAAATGCCGGTACAACAGTCATTGACCGTTCCGCTTTTTTATACCGGTCGGCCCGGCCTTTACTATTCCTTCTTTTATTCTGCACCAACTTCCACAACAGACCTGAGAGGTCCGCCTAGCCTATCCTGCTAGCCACTATCTCCGTTTTTTTCATTTAATCTTTCTGTTGTGATAAGGTATTCCTGTTTACTTATCATGTTGATCCTTGCTCAGTTTATGGCATCCGGTCAATGTGTAATCCGTCTTAGCGGGCATGTGCATAGCACCATGACCCACGAAAACCTTGCTGGTGCTGTTGTTACACTCAATGGCAAGCCGCTGGTGACCAATGCTAATGGCGATTTTCGCTTCGAGGCAATGTGCGCCGGCACTTACGTGCTTACTGTAAGCCATGCCAGCTACGATTCGCTCAGCCGTACGCTAAGCCTTGATAAGAACACACACCTCGACCTTGACCTCGTTCCCCGCGGGCAGCCGCTTACGGAGATTACGGTTACAGGTTTGCGCACACCGCCTGCCTCGGGTGATAGAAAAGAGCTTTCGGGCCGTGAGCTGGATGAGACCAGGGGCGGTTCTTTAGCAGAAGCATTAAGCAAGATCAACGGTGTTTCGATGCTGCAAACCGGCGCTACTATTTCCAAACCTGTTATTCATGGCCTGCATGGAATGAGGATATTGACCATTAATAATGGTGTAAGGCAGGAAGGCCAGCAATGGGGAAATGAGCATGCTCCCGAGATCGATCCCTTTATTGCCGACAAACTAACCGTTATCAAGGGCGTGGATGAGCTTCGCTATGGATCCGATGCCATTGGCGGGGTCATCCTGGTCGAACCGAGACCTTTACGGCATGTTGCAGGGTATAGCGCAGAGCTCAATTCTGTTTATTCCACCAATAACCGTCAATACGTAGTATCCGGTGTTTTTGAGCAGCAGCTCAAAAAGCTGCCATCCTTCAGCTACCGGCTGCAGGGTACGTTCAAAAAGGGAGCTAATACAGCCACGCCGGATTACAGGCTCAACAATACAGCACTTGAAGAGAAGAATGCCTCATTCACCGCCGGCTGGCGAAGGGAACATTTTCGTTCTGAGCTTTATTATAGCCTGTTCGCTACCAAGGTGGGCATATTTTCCGGTTCACACATCGGTAACCTTACCGACCTTCAAACAGCCATTGCCTCATCCAGACCCGATCCTGTCTTTACCGGCGATAACAGCTACCGCATCGACCGGCCCTACCAGGAGGCAAACCACCACCTGCTGAAATGGAAAACGAGCTTCGATGCAGGCAACAGCCGGTTCAACCTCCTGCTTGCCGGGCAGTATAATAACCGCAAAGAATATGATGTAGTAAGAAACGCGGCTGCAAGGGGGGCACAGCTTGACCTGTCCATCTATACCCTGTCGGAAGAGCTGAATTGGGAGCACCCGAAGAAGAACAATTTCAGCGGTACTATAGGCATCAATGCCATGCAGCAGGACAATTCTTACAGCGGCCGCTATCTCATTCCCAACTACCGCTCCTACTCCTATGGCGCGTACGGCATAGAGAAATGGGCAAAGGGACAATGGGATGTTCAGGCAGGCATCCGCGTTGATGCAAAGGAGATACAGACCACCCGCCTTCGTGCAGGCACAGGCGTGCGCAGCGCTTACAATTTTGATTTTACAACGCTGGCCTCTTCGGTCAATGCCGGATATAAGCTGATGCCGGGCTGGAAGATCAACGGAGGCGTATCGCTCTCCACACGTGCACCCCATGTAAATGAGCTGCTCATCGATGGCATTCACCATGGTACCGGCACCTATGAGCGCGGCAATATCGATCTCAAGCCCGAGCGGTCGGTTAACCTCTCCCTTACAAGCAACTACACCAGCCGCAACAAATTCCTTGATCTGCAGCTGACGCTTTATCGCAACCGCATCGAGAACTTCATCTACCAGCAACCCAGGCCCGACAGTCCCGTACTTACCATTCGCGGCGCCTTCCCGCTCATAGAGTACACATCCACCGACGCGCTCTTGCAAGGCTTTGACGCATCGGCTTCCATCCACCCGTCCAGCTCACTTTCATATACCGCGCGCTATGCTTTGCTGCGTGCAAGGAACCTTCGCAGCAGCGACTGGCTGATCTGGATGCCTGCAGACCGCATCACGAACGAAATATCTTACCAGCTGAAAGACAGGAAACGCTTCACTGCCACTTACCTGTCGCTGGAACTTTCAACGGTTTTAAAGCAAACCCGGACTCCCGATGAAAGCAATGGAAAGCAGGATTATAAAGCACCCCCTGCCGGTTATACTCTTTTGAACGCCGACCTGTCAACCACCATCAGCATCGGCAAGCTCCCACTTACGGTAGGATTGAGCGGACGTAACCTGCTGAACAATACCTACCGTGAATACCTGAACACATTCCGTTATTATGCCGACGAAAGAGGCCGCAACATCAGTCTTCGCCTAAAATTCGCGCTTCAGCATATCTATTAAATCAAAAACTCTACAACCATGATGAAGAAGAAAGTATCGAGATTCGCCCTGCTGCTGATGGGAGCAGCGACAATGACAATTACCGCTTGCGAAAAGGACGACCATGACCATGACCACAACGACGAAGAGCTGATCACGACGGTACAGCTTGTCCTCAGCCCTGTGGGAGGCGGCAATACGCTTACCTATACATTCGATGATCCCGATGGCGCCGGCGGTGCCGCTCCTACCAAGGACCTCATCGTGCTGGCTCCAAACAAGACCTATAATGTTGCCGTGCAGCTGTTGAACAGATCAGTGAATCCTGCCGTCGACATCACGGCCGAGGTAGCCGCCGAAGGAGATGCACACAGGCTTTACTATGAGCCTTCTGCCGCCAGCAACATCACCGTGTCGAACCTGAACAATGATGCCAACGGCATTCCGCTGGGCCTGACCAGCACCTGGACAACCACGGCTGCGGCCAACGGCACCATTAGGGTTACCCTGCGCCATTATGGTGGGAATCCGCCCAACAAGGCTGTAAGCGACCAGGTGAACAGCTCCAAATCAGCCACAGATGTTGAAGTAGAATTCAACACTTCAGTACAGTAAGAAGTACTCTCCAAAGATGTAAAAGCCCGGCCCGTAAAAGGCCGGGCTTTTTTGTCGCCTCCTTTTGTCAACGTCCCTCTCCCATTTGTAAAGCAACCTGTTGAACTGCCACTACAGGCAGATACCTGGTCCCTTAGTATGCACAACACCTGGATATCCACACTGCGCATCCCCGTTTTCAGTGACTTGCCGCCCATCTGTGGCGATTGAGCAGCTCCTGTTGATGCTGCAATTTGCAAACCGGGAGATGGCTATAACCGTCAGCGATCGTGATCCGCTTCGGACCTGCACGCGCCGGCAGCAACGGCCTTAACAACAAGCTCAGATAATTAAAACAAGGGAGGTTCTCTTATGGCTATAGATCTTTATAAAGGCTTTACCAATATGATCACCGGTGAAAGCTTTCGCTGCATTTCTTTTGATGAAGACGCTTTCATTTTTGAATGGATCGTTCAGCCTTTTGGCTATATACCGTTTGAACATATTCATCTTGAGCAGGATGAGATATTTTATGTGAAGAAAGGAGCCTTGCGGATCGTGATCGAAGGCAAGGAGCAGATTGCAGGCCCTGGCACTTCCATCACCGTACCCAAAGGCAAACGCCATATTGCATTCAACGACCGGCCCGAAGTATTGGAATGCGAGGTGAGGTACACACCGGGACTTGACAATTACGCGTTCTTCCAATGTTTCGGGGGGCTTACCGTCGATCGCCAGATGAATAAAAAGGGCGGCATCAATATAGGAAAGATGCTGTACTTCACCGGCAAGATGAAAGCGCGGTGCATTACGAGGCCAACCAGTGTTCCTGTTCCTTTGTTCAGGCTGGCTATTGCTTTTTTTCTTGTAGCCGGATCATTGCTGGGCTGGAAGAAGCTCTATACGAAATATACAGGAGCTGCCCGTTAAGACCGTCCACATCACTATTTCAAACGATAGGTAGATAAAAGCAAATCAGCATTGATCTTATTGGCTGAACATCATCCGGCCGGCATGCAATGCAGGCTTTACACTGCCAGGTAGATCAGTTCAGTTGTAACTGTGCCATCCGTTTCGGGATAATCCTTTGCATGTATCTGTTGAATGACAAACCCCTGCTTTTGCATCAGGGCTTCGATATCGGTTCTTGGGTAATAATTCAGGTACATTTCACTGGTGCCGGTAAAGCTGGTTCTCTCGAAGCCTGATCTTTCGCGCGGCCCCTCCATGAAGCTAACATAGATCATTCCTTTTTTCCTTGCGGTAAGCCTTCGCATTTCCGCAAAAACAGCAGCCACATCCCCGGAGGAAAGATAGGGAATGGAAAAAGCCGAAACGACCGCATCGAAATGACCTTCGAGCTCGCCGGCATGGCGTATATCCATCAGCCTGAACTCCGCACCGGGATTGACAGCCGCTGCCACCTCGATCATCCGGGGCGAAAGATCGATGCCCAATATCCGGAGGTCCGGCCTTTTCGAACTCATATATCTCACCACATTGCCAGGACCGCAGCCCAGTTCCAGCACTGCGCCTCCTTCAGCAATTGAATTGAGCAGGTAGTCGAATGTATCCCTGTACAAGTCCAGATCCATGAACTTGTCCACGTAATTCTCTACATACCGGTCGTATATCTCTACATTGAGTTTTGATGTATCCATGCCCTATTTAGCTGGTACTACCGAACTTACTGATTTTTCCGGGAAAGGTTTTGTTTCTTATAATATCTTCGGCCTGATCAGGCGGAAGATAAATGTTACGCTCCTATTGACCATCACATTGTAATTTCTGTTTGTTATTATATCAGAAAATATTATAAAATTTGCTCGCAGCAGTTTGACTTCATGGCACTTGATCCTTGCTTAAAGTAAAGTGTCTGTGAAGGGGGCAGGGCGGCAATCACAGTCGATCAAACAAGGAAACAAAATGGAAATAGAGATCAAAAAACTTAAGGCCGGCGATATTGAACAATTCCTGGATTTGATAAGGCTCTTTGAGCGCGTATTCGAGATGAAGGATTTCAAAATGCCTGATCACGGGCATCTCCGGGCTGTACTGGCAGATGAAAAACGATTCCATGTATTTGTTGCCTTGCGCGATGACCTAATTGTGGGAGGCCTTACCGTCTACACCATGCAGCAATACTATTCCACCCGGCCACTGGCCTATATTTTCGACCTGGCCGTAAGCCAGCACCTTCAAAGGCAAGGGATAGGAAATAAATTAATTCAACACACCAGGACATATTTTGCTGCGAACGGATACGAGGAAGTATTTGTGCAGGCAGACCGGGTGGATGATTATGCACTGGACTTTTACAGGAAAACCGGTCCAACGCTTGAAGAGGACGTGATCCATTTTACTTATGGCTTCTAACTTATAACAAGAAAGGCCTGTCCGTCAATATTTTTTAACCCACTCGTATAGATCGAGCCTTACTACCGCTATTATCATAACATGCGCTTATCCGCCGCTGGATAAATCTGCCTACCGCCGGATATAAAGGACTTTTTTTCTCTTCTGCGCGCTTGCAATTTTGTCCTGTCGAAAGAATGAACACAGGAAAGCACCGATCGTTGAAAGCCTTTTCCAAGCTCATTGGATGATCTGCGAAAGTTCATCAGGGGCTAGGTTTGAGCGGAAGACCGGCTGCTGGACTCTTATACCACCGAAATGGATTTGCTGAGGCTGGGTAGGCCAGTGAAGAGATCAAAGCTTATTGAGATTCACTGGCCGGCATTGCATTCTGTGCATTTCTATATCCGCTGAATTGAACCGGCTTTACTTGTGATCGATATAAAACCGTCGGATATGCAAACAATCATTACAGCCCTGTTGGTCTCATTCAAGAAGAAGTCAACTAATCAGTCTTTGCAGCAGTATATGCCATCATCATGCAAAGCATCAGGAGTGATAGCACTAACATCAAACAAAAGAACTTTCTTAAAATATATTCACCAACAGCCAATCAATTGTTATGAGAACAAGATACAATAAAGCAATATTAGCCTCCGTCCTGCTGGCCATCTGCATCGGGACAAATGCGCAACGCGTAGGCATAGGTACCAGCAATCCCCTGCGCAAGCTCTCGGTTACCGGCAGCATCATGGTAGACCAGAACAGCAACAACACCGGCACACTTGACTCGGCAGCCCTTGTTTTTGGTAACGCCGGCCTTGCAGGCATCAGCAGCAAGCAGAACGCACCAACGCCTCACGATCTTACCTTTTGGACGGCGGGTGTGGCGAACATGCACCTGTCCTCAACAGGCAACCTCGGTATAGGCGGGCCTGCCGGTGATGGACGCAGGCTTACCGTACGAAATGGCAGTGCCAAGATCGAGGGTGAGCTGAGTGTAGACGAGAACATCTATGGATGGGGCGATTTCACCCATACCGGCCGTGCAGGCATCGGCGGGCCGGCGGACCAGATGTACCGCTTACGCGTATGGGGAACCACCTATGTTGGCGGGGGTTTACAGACCAGCGGCCATGTAGGCATCGGTGGCGAGATTGACCCTGATTACAAGCTGCGCGTTTGGAATGGCAATAGCCGTTTTGGCGGCGACCTTTATGCAACAGGCAACGCGGCATTCGGCGGCGCTGTCGATAACGATTACCGCCTGAAGGTCTATGGCGGAAGCACACTGCTTGACGGGGACCTGAGAGCCACAGGAAAAATGTCTGTCGGAGGCACCGTGGACAATAACTTCCGCTTCCGGGTTTATGGTGGCAACAGTCGTTTTGGCGGCAATGTGGAGATCACTGGCGATGTAACCGCGGCCAATGTGGACGTCAGCAATAGCCTTACCGTAGGGGGCAAGGGTTCGGTACGCAGCAACGGCAGCTCGCCCTTGCGCATAGGCTTTGACCAGAGGAGTATCAATGTTGTTATTCCTGCCAATGAGGCTGTCGCCGTTGTAGCAGATATAACCGATTTCTCGGGTGATAACGACGACGTGAGGGTATTTGTATCACAGTTCGCGCCCGGCGGAGCCGGCACCCTGTTATGGCCGAATATCATTGTCAGCATATCTTCGGTAAATGCCGCCAACGACACCTGCGTAATATGGCTTCACAACCGCAGCGGTTCCTCGGGAACCCTGACCGGCACACTCTACCTCACGACTATCGCCAAGAACTAAGGCCCATCCCGAAGTTCCCCGTTCTTAATGCAAGTTGGGAAAGTACGTACAAAACATACGAGCATTATAGCAATGATCAATGGACTGATTTCCTTGGCTGTGTTTAAGTAGCGGAACGATAGGCCAGGTCGTTACCGGCCTTTCTGAAACTCCAGCTAATCTTATGTACAAAGCGAAAGGATGAATTGCTGGCAGCAATGAAAAAAGAGCCATGGATCTAGCCTGATATGAATTGTAAGAAAGGCCCCTTTTTATCGCCTTCCTAACCGGGCAGGGTACACAGCAGGTATCCAAACCATGAACAGCTCTGCAAAGAGCAGCGGAACGAAGGAAAAGAAATATTCATTGACCACACGGCGCAGAAGCGGATCGTCGATATTGCCAAACATAAAATCCAGCGGAAAGATGCCATCGATACGAACGGCGACAAATGCAAGCACGCAGATATAGCTGCGCACCATGAATTGCCTGTGCGCCTTGATATTTCCCGCCCTGATAGCCTTCCATGCAAAAAAGCTGGTCAGGATGGCAAGGACGGAGAGCAAAAACAGCGATATACGGCAGGGCACGCAACTGCTGATGATCGAAAGCCGCAAGGCAGATAGTCCTGCCAGGCCAATGCCAAGCAGGTAAACCTTGCCCAGTAAGCGATGAAGAGATGGCTGTTTAATTCTCAGGTATTTTGAGAATTGCAAAGGTCCTGTTACCAGTGTAAGCGTGCCACCCGCCATATGCGACACCACCCAAACCTGGTTGTGAAAAAAATTACTGCCGAACAGCCGGCTCCTGTATCCATAGAAATAAGCGAGCACGTTGTCGATAAAAAAATAGGCAGACAATGTTATGATCAATGCCCAGCTTACAAAAGCAAATATCCTGTTTGTGATCGTCCACATATGAGCAAGTTTAACTAATGGTTTCCCGGATCGCTTTCAACACAGCTCATTATTATGACTGCCCGGCTGAAAAAGCTGCCTTCTCTATTTGCATCTGATCGCGCATTATTCCCTCGTTCAATCCTGCCGTGCAATGAAAGTACCACCCGTTGATCCTATTATCATATCCGGCTTCATTTCAGGTTTAGACCGACGCGCAGGCAATAACAGGCATCCATTGACAAGCAGCGATATTTTACACCTACGGGTAATTTACAAACAAAAATAGCCAGGTACAAGAGGCGCTTAATAGCCTGATCGTGTGATCTTTTTCTCAGCGTTTTATCCCGGCTTCGCACTAAGCACCGGGCGTTACCTAAATGCCTGCTCTCCAACCGGGCTATTATATCGAAAGAGCCCGGGTTGGCCGATCACTCGCTGCGTACCAACTGCATAGGAACCCAGGATATGGGGTATGCAAAGGCCCGCACCTTAACGATGCGGGCTCTAGCTTACAGGAGAAAACTGCTCAGCAGATCAATGCTTTGCCTTTCGGAATTATTTGTTTAACGGCTCATGGACTATACGCAGGTGGAACATGCCTTTTTTTACTTCAACGCCTTCAGACATCGTTCTTTTGGTGTCGATATAGGCATCGGCGAGCACGGTAGACCGGTTATTGGCATTGAACAGGATCTTTGCCGTTTGAGTGGAGTACGATCCCTCAAAATCTTTACGCAGGTTATCTATGTCCATATAGCCTGAATACTGTATCCTCAATTTGTCCAGCGTTGTTTCGGGACTGCCTTGCTGCATAAAGCCGGCGATCGTATTCATGATCTGGGTCCCTGCCTCCGTGGTTCCTTGTTCCAGCTCCTCCATGTTCTCATTCATCAGCACCTGCCCGGCGTACATCAGCATCTCGATCGTATACGTTTTTCTTATTTGCTGCATATCGGAAGCCGCTCTGGCCGCTACGACCTCATCGCCTGAAAATATAGCCAGGAACATCGTATCCTGGCCGCCGGAGCAAAAATCGATCTTCGCATCAGGAAAGCGTAAGGCATATTGCGGCGCTCCGGAATAAGGATAGTCCTTCAGCTTGCCATCTTCGTCTGGCATGGTCTTAACCCCACCCACTACTTTTAAAGGCAGGGTTATGTCCTCTGCTTTTTTATTGCTTAGGTCTGTTGTATAAGCCATCATCTTAAAGCTGCAGCTGTCCGGGATCAGCATTACATAGAATTTCTCCGGTGTTTCCAATTTTCCTGTGGCCCTAAGGAATACATCTCCATCTGCGCCACTTTGCCATATAAAATCGAGATCCATCGTTAGTGCAAAGCGGTTATATGAAAATATACGGTTCATGAAATCACCGATGTTACCATTATCATCCTCATTGCCAAGCAGTGCCATTTGCCTGAAGTAACCGAGATGGAAAGGAATGTTCAAAACAAAATCATGGTTTTTTGAGGCCACCTGTTCATTAAAATATTTCCAGTAGGCTTTCTTGACTTTAATGGCAATCGCACTGGTCAGATCACCCGATACGCCGTCATCGAAGCCAAGCAACTGCTTTTGCCGCTCGTGACCAAGCAACACCGGGAAGATGGTCTTAAGGTATTGCAGGTTCTCGCCGTACCTGTCCAGGAGGATACGGTCCTTTTCTGCCAGGTGCTTTGTCAGGAGATCAACAAGCGTCCTGAATTTCTCATCCACCAGGTCGGCTGATTCATCACCAACCAGCAAAGCGTGCTCGCGCATGGCGGAAAGTGCTTTTTTCATAATGGCAGCTTCCCTACCCTCATATTCTTCGGCCCATTTCATATCGAGTTTGCGCTGGCGGCTGATGGCGGAGGTATCGCAGCTGGCACAGCGGCTGAGGTCATGCGGAGGCGGTGCAGAGAAGGCGCTTACCGGGGGAAGACGCTGGTATTCCTTGTGAGCATCTTCCAATTGCTGGAGCACCCATTTCATTACCGGCCCGTCCTCTTTGGTTCGTTCTTCGCTTGACACCACTGGCATATCATCGGAAACGAAGGCGGCGCCTTTGCCTGAAAGTGCGGACTGCCGCATGGCCGGCGGATGAAAAGCAATGCTGGGCCTTTCAGCCTCGAAAGGGATCGTGTTGTTAACTGCGTTTGAGAACCTTATGGTGAGGTCATCATAAACAGCCAAAGAACCAGTGATAAAAGGGTAATAAATGAAGCCGTTCTTTGTTTTATCGAATTTATCGACCAGTTCCCGCTTTCTTTGCTCACCACGGGCGATTTCCTTTGCCCTTGAGAGGAACGAATCTTTTTTCTCCTCCGGCTTTACGATCAGCTGATGCCTTTTGTGCGAATACTGCACCACCGCTCCCTTCTTGGTAACCAATGTACTGTCGTTTACTTTTTTTCCCCTGTACCAGAACAAGCGGTCCTTTGCCTGAGCTGCCGTGGGCGGCACTACCGGCTGTTTGAGGTGCACCGCCATAATAGGTGAAGGTGTTTGAGCCAGCGGTTTTTTTGTAACGGGAGGCTTTGCCTCTTTGGCTGCCGCGGCAGGATTTGATTTGTCAAAAGCCGCCAGCATTGTTCTATAGCTGCTAAGCTGTGACTTCATCGTGGCAACGCCGTCAGGATCATCTTTCTCCGCTTTCTTTATTTCGGCTTCCAGGGTAGCGATTTCCTTTTTCAGCTCCGCAATCATCTGCTTCATTTCATCGGCTTGCGCCTTGCTGTTCGTGGCCTGTCCCCAGGATAAAAACATACAGGCCTGCAGAAAGATCAAAAAAAGAATCTGTTTCAAAGTATAGGTTTTTGATTGATTGAAATACCGGGCGCCTCCTATCATCATTGTCCATTTCATCCGGAACACTAAACTAAGCTCCCGGGCCACGCTGGCTTATCCCCGGAAAACAGGATTTTCATTGCCGATGGTGCCCGCCTGCAATTCAATTCACCGGCATCATACGATCTGTAACTGCGTGGCAGTGTAAACCAGGGTTGCTGTATTCTTCGCGGAGAATTTGGACAAAAGGCTTTTGCGATGTGTTTCCACGGTAGTGGCAGCGATGAAAAGCTTATTTGCGATCTCGTTATTGGTCATGCCCTGTGCAATGAGGGCGAGCACCTCAAGCTCCCTGCGCGTGAGCAATGGTATGTTCCGTTTGGGCTGCTGGTGCATGGCCGCAGCGGCCCCATTGCTCAAAAATATCTTTCCCCGCATCACCGCTGTTATCGCTGCCATGAGCTCGGAACGGCCCGCATTCTTCAGCAGGTACCCGGAAGCACCATTGTCCATCATCTTCTGAATAAAGCTTTGCTGGTTGAATGTGCTGAGCCCCAGGATGAAGATATGGGGGTACAGGTCCTTTACCTGCCTGCAAAGGTCTATGCCGCTTTGATCCGGCAGGCTTATATCCATGAACAATACATCAGGTTGCCGGTTCTTCAAAAAAGCAAGACAGCTTTCGCCATTGGTAGCATGTCCCATCCAGTCGATATCGCCTTCCTGGCGCAGCAGGGCATGTATACCCTCGATCACCATATAGTGATCGTCCACGATGAACAATTTCACCTTTCCATCCATGGCGCTCTTTCTTTGTGATGGATGTTTGCTTCTTATTGCTTACGGCGTGCAGGTTGATTAGCAGTAACCGGTTTAGCGGCTGGTGCTGGCTTTGATTTTGCGGCAGCTGGCTGGGCGGTTTGAGGAGAGAGTTCCTTTATCCAGCTCTCGACATAGGTCTTTACCATGCCGTTAACTTCGCGTCCGGCGCGGTAGATTGCCTTCCACCGGTTGTCCTTTTTTTCGTATTCAGGCTTTACGAACTTGCGGATTCCGTATTTATCCGCTGATGCAAGCTGGGCATCAAAATCCACTGTGGCAAGTATATCCAGGTAAGACTGCAGGCGTTGACGCACCAGCGCCTGAGGCTCGGCCGGGTAGAGGGTCTGCCAGCGGGTGAGGGCGGGGTCGGGATCATCCCAGAGCTTCAGCATTTCCCTTTGCTGGCTTGCCTGGCTTTCTAAGGCAGCGATCGATGCAGCCGGTACATTTTTGTTCTTTTTCAGCGAGGCCAGCTCTTTCTCAGTGCTTTTAAGACTTTCGCGGGTCATCTCCACGGTTTCATCATCGGGACGAAGGCTGTTAACGGTCGATGCAGGCTTCAGTGCTTCCCGGCGCTGGCTGTAGGCCTGGGCAAACTCGGGGCTCTTTGTATACTCCTTGAGCCAGGCACAGAGCTCTTTTGCAGCGCCGGCCTTATCGCCACTCACAACAGATGAGAGCAATTTTGCACGGGGCAGGTCAAAATCGTTTGGTGTGAAGTTCATTGTTTTATTGTCGCTGTAATTGCCCAGCACATTGTTCAGCACATACTTCTTGGCCGTAGCTTCTTCCAGGCCGAGTTGTTCAAAAACAGAGACGAGCGTAACAAATGCCTGCAGCACCAGCGCTGCCAGCAGCAGTTTTGTCCAAACAGCAAAGCGTTTCATCTGATTAGTTTTAATTTTTTGATAGAGATATGGCCCTTGCCCTTTGAACAAAGCTGGCATTGGCAGGCGCAGGAAACAATCCCCGGAAAACAGGATTTTACAGCTTGCGTTTGAAATGCAATATTGAACTATGCGATTGAATCATCAGGCCGGAATGGCCACATGCACAGAGGTACCTTTGCCTGCGCCGGAGCTTACATCCCATTTGCCCTGCAGGAACTCGGTCCGGTTCTGGATACTGCTCCAGCCGATCCCCCTTGATTGTTTCAGTATGACCGGGTCAAAGCCCTTGCCATCGTCTTCCACCGTAACCGCCAGCTGCCCACTGTCGTAGTTCAGCTGCACCAGCGCGCTCTTTGCAGCAGCATGTTTAATGATATTATTCAGCAGCTCCTGCACGATGCGGTATACGGTTACACTTTTTGTCTGTTCGAGGCTGATGTCCTTCATCCCGATAGACTGATAGGTCACAGTCAAAGCACCGGTCTGGTTGATATCGTTGCAAAAATCACGCAAAGCGGTATCCAATCCAAACTTCACCAATGCTTCAGGCATCATATTATGTGCTACCCGTCTCATTTCAGCTATGCTGCTGTCGAGCATATCGATGCTTCTTTCAAACGCCTGGGCGTTTTCAGCCGTCATGACCTGATTTCCTTTCATAGTATGTAATGAATATTTTATGCCTGATAACATTCCTCCCAAGCCATCATGAAGGTCCTTGGCCAGCCGGGTCCGCTCCTGCTCCTCGCCTTTCAGCACGGCTTCGGTGGCGGCTAGCAGCTTTTCTCTTTCCAGCTCATTGATGCGCTGGTGCTGCAGCTTACGCCGGTGGCGGTAGTTGCGATAGCTGAGCAGGGATATGGTCAGGATGGTGGCGATGCTGCCAACCAGAATATAGTTCCAGGTATCTTTTCTGAACAATTGTGCCTGCTGCAATTGAATACGCGCATCCTTTTTTGCGCTTTCGTACTTCTGCTCCAGCTCACTCGTATTCCTGATCACCTTATCGTTGAGGATCACTTCACCTATAGAATCGGCCGCCTTCCTGGCGCCTATGGATGCTGAGAAATCACCGTCCCTTGCTGCTATATAGGACAGTATGGTGTAAGCCTCTTTCAATTCTTCGATAAGACTGTCTTCCCTCGCTATGGCCAGGGCTGGCAGTATGGATTTTTTCGCCTCGGCATTGCTGTTATTGAGGAACTGCGCGAAGGCAAGCGTATTGAGGGCGCCGGCCGTCAGCTGCCTGCTCTGGAGAGCGGCCGATATATCATAAGACTTTTTTGAAGAAACCAGCATGAGCCCGAACTGGCTCAACAGTGCATGGACATTGCTCTTATATCCGTAGATGGATGCCTCTGCATATTTGTCATTGGCCCGTTCCGACTCTTTTATGGCGATATCGTAATAATACAGGGCGCTGTCCATCATACGCAACCCTTCATAACATTGTGCCAATGCAGCATAGCAACGGTTGATATAGCCGTATTTCTGCGTATTTACGGTATTGACGTAAATGCCATAAGCAGCATTGTTGACGCCTTTCCGGTATTGCTTGAGGGCATGATAGCTGTTTGCCAGGTTGAGATAGGCCCCGGCGATATTTGCCGAGTCTTTGATCGCTTCCACACTTTTCACTACCTGCATGGCATAGGCAAGCTGCCCCTCGTAGTCGCCAAAATACATGCTCAATATACCCAGGTTATTGAGCATGGCGATCACGTTGACGGTATCCTTCATCTGCCTGGCTATGGCCAGCCCTTTCTCCGCCTCCTTCATGGCCGGCTTGTACTCGCCCTTCGTATACAGTAGGATGGTTTTTTGATTCTGGTAATGATAAAGCCCCCTCAGAAAATTGAGTCTTTCGGAAAGCGCTTTTCCCTTTTCGAGAAAATAAGCTGCCGAATCCTGGTTGCTGGTCTCGTACCAGGAAGCGAGGGTCAGCAGAAGCATTGCCTTTGCAGTATCCTCTTTTGCAGAAGACAGCTTTTGCAGCATGCTGTCCTTTTCCCTGATATAATCGTTCTCCTGGGCATGCGCCGCGGATATGCTTGCAGCAAAAAGAAGCAATAATGCCAATTTACTCATTCCCTTAAAATAGCTTATTAAGACCACTTTACAAATGTGCCCAATTAACTGCGGGTGTGCCTCCCTGTTTTCCATGATTTATAAGGGTTGAAAAATCCTGTTTTTCTGGGAGACCATTCATAGCCTAATGGGTCTAGGTTTACATCGTAAAAGGACCTTCAAATGATCAATCTGCTTTCTATTACCCCTTTGCTGCCTTCCTCGGAGATGCAAGAACAGGTAATGCTGCTCAGAACACCTAAATCAATAAGGATGAAAACAGCCTATATATTTCTCCTACTGTTCTTCTGTATGAAGATCAGCGCACAGCAACAGAGCTACGATGTATTTACTTTCACCCCTCCCAAAGGATGGAAAAAGACCGCTGAGCAAAACTCCCTTCACTTCTCCATTTCCGAGAACACCAAGGGCACATGGAGCCAGATCGGCATGATCAAAAGCACAGCCAGCAAAGGTTCTCTCGATGCCGACTTTCAAAGCGAATGGAAGGACCTGGTCGTTAAGCCCTATGGAGAATATGGGGTAAGCGACCAGCCGCTGTCGCAGGACACCCAAACCGTCTATGGATGGAGGGTTTGCACGGGCCTGGGCAAGTTTGTATTTAATAAAGACACGGCAGCGATCCTGCTCAATACATTCAGCGACGGACAGCGATGCGCCAGCTTTATCATCATGAGCAATACAGTAGATTACGGCACGGTGCTCGACGAATTCATTGCTTCCCTTCATCTTTCACAGCCCACTGCCAACAGTGCGCCGACGGAGCTGCCACAGCAGGGCACGGTCACAGGCAACACTGCAAGCCAGCCCTTCTCAGATGGGTTTCAATTCAACACAACCTATTTCAACGATGGCTGGACGAGCGTGGTCAAAGAAGACTGGGTGGAAGCCACGAAGGGGAATATGAAAGTATTGATACATTATCCACGGGAGGAAGACAGCAAATATTACTCGCAGTACACCGAAAGGGTTAATGTATTCTGGAACCTGCTTGTAGCACCCCGTTATTCGAACCTGCGCCAGTTCCAGTCGCCAGGGTATAATTATTCGTTTGATCATGCCTATTTCGCCGCCGGGCTGCTGAACGACAACGCCACCAAAAAAGATGTATGGGTGGCCCTCTTCCAAAAAGGAAAGAACGAATGGGTAGAGGTGATCGCGCCGGACAAAGCGAGCTTTGTAAACATGTTTAAAGTGGATAACCCCGACTCCTATTTCAGCGATTGGGATTCACTTGAGCGCCTCTCAGGCATGAACCGCTTCTCTGTTGGCGAGAACGATCTGCCCGGCAAATGGTCTGAGAACTTTTATGGCTCCCAATCCTATTACAATACATACACTGGCCTCTATACCGGCTCAACAACCTTTACTTCCGCGGTGAGCTTTCACTTCAATAAGAACAAAACCTATAACTGGCACCTGGTAATGGCCAATGGCGCCACGGGCAGCGCCACCAAGGTAGACCAGGCCAAGGCCAGTGGAACCTGGAAGGTGCTGAACAACTGGCAGATCTGGTGCTCCGAGATCGAGCGAAAACCCAGGACCTATAACGCCTATTTCTCCTGCGTAAAAGGCGGTCGCATCCTGTGGCTGCAGGATGTGGAGTATGGCAGCTATACGGCTTATAAAAAGACCAAGGAGTAGAGATAAAGAGCATGTATCCTCCACCAAGGGTCCATTCTTACAGTACTGATCTCTTTGAACAAAACGAAAACTGTTTCGAAATAAAAACTGGCTTCAATGAAAAAATTCTTCCTGCTCCTACCCGTCCTTTTTGCTTTTTATGCCGGCGCGCAAGACACAAAAGATGAGATTTGTATGCAGCGTCTGTTGGCAAAGGCCGGGAAATGGACGAAGTTAAAAGAGACCGTTACCGCCCGTGCTGCCGACCTGGCCGTGCAGCGCCAGTTTTACAATGCTGTTCACAACCCCCTGCAGGCCGCTTACCAGCCTAAAGGCATAGACGCCGCCTATTCCGGCTCCTTTCAACCTCCGGTGTATGGACAGCCGGTAGCCGCCTGCTGGTATACCATTTTTGCGGAGCGGTATTTCTGTAAGGGAGATGGCTTTGAACTCAACCGGCTGGATGTCAACACGCTTTTCAACACACTGTTCAATTTCGTCAGCTTCCTTGAAATTTATGATACTACCGCGGCTGACAATGGCCTTGGCTACCGGCCGCTCCGAGAAGGCATTCCCGTAGAGATACGTCCGGGCATCTGGCAGTTCGAAGATGTGCGAACAGCCCTTGGCTTTGGTATGGAAGGCCTTACCAAACTCTGGCTGATCACCTACGATAACCAGCTGCCATGGAGCTTTGTTACCCGTCGCGAATTCCTGCTGAAGCGCAAACGCTTTCTGCAAAAGGAGATGGCCGCCGAAGCACCGCGCCTGAAAGAGCAGCTGGCGGGCTGGGAGCAGCAGAAAAAATACAAGGAGCAGGAATGGAAGGCTGATCCTGCACGGTTGGCCAGCTACCTGTCCGGCACACACAACCCGGGCATTGAACGAGTGCAAGAGAATTACAAAAAAACAATGGAAGGGTACGAAAAAGCGCTGTCGAGACTCGACGAACAGCTCTCAGCACCAGCGGAAGAATTAAACAAAAAGGCCATCGTTATCAAAAGCACCAGGAATAATTTCGACTACGATTTTACCGACAAGATGGAGCCATTTGCCGAGCTGCTCACCAAGCCCAATCCTGCCTATTTTAAAAAAGGGCTGGCGCCGGCCGTACCGCAAATGATCACCGTGAGCATCAAATACGACCCAAAAAATGCAGTTTCCACCGGCTTTGCACAGGCGATGGAGAAGAACATCAGCCTGGACTACCTCAAATCCTTTATCGGCAAAACAGCACCGGGCGTATCCGGCAAATCCGTACAGGGCAACAGCAGTGAAAATCCCGATAGGACACCGGTACCCGCAAATACAGCGAAAACCGGGGCGCAAACAGCCAAGACAAAAACCGGCCCGCCATCGACCGCATCGCCGTCATCTTCCGGCAAGGCCATCTTCCTCTCAGGCACCTTGAGTGCACCAGCCGGCGTACCTGTTACGCTGGTATACAACGAAGGCAATGAGCTTACGGTCACGCCGCCAAAAGGCCCCGGTAATCTATATAACACGTCGGAGATCCGTTTCACTAAGCCGCTGAAAGAAGGCGAAGCATATAGTGTGGCGCTCAAAAAAATTGCCTCCAACATGAAAGGCGTGGTATACGCCGGGAAAGGAAAGGTGCCGGATGATGCAAACAAGCTAAGGATCGGGGTCGACTTCAAATATGAGCTGCTTACCCGCAGCTCGGATGACAAGGTGATGAGTAATTTTTACGAATCCTTTGCGCCAGCCGTGGGCGGGTATGGAGGAGAGGAAGGCAGGTATGTTGTTTTTGTAACGTACACAAAAGATTTTGCCGGGGCGAACGGGAAGCACCGCCAGGTATTCTGGAGAGACCGCAATACCGGCGTTACCAGGATGATCTCTGTATCGTCCGCGGGCGAGCAGGCCAATGCAGATTGCGCGGAGCCGTCCATTTCTGCAGATGGCAAGAGCGTGGTATTCGAGTCGAGGGCATCCAACCTCGTGAGCGGCGATAACAACAATTTCAAGGACATCTTCCTTTGGCGTGCGGGCACCAATACCCTCGAGCTGGTGAGCAAAGCGGTCAATGGTGGCCTGTCCGATGCGGATTGCATTGATGCGGTGATATCCGGCAATGGCAATTTTGTATCGTTTACCTCCTCCGCCAACAACCTTTCCACCACGCCGAAGGGCCGCTCGGTGGCGAATATCTTCCTGCGCGATCTGTTAGCCGGCAAAACAGAAATGATCAGCATTGAACCGTTAAAGCAATCGGGTGGCGACGGCTACAAAAGCAGTATATCCTTCGATGGCAACCGCATCAGCTTTTGCTCGCCCACCAATACGCTGGTAGAAAACGATAACAACGGCCTTTGGGATATTTTCCTCTGGGTACGCGGACAATCGAAGCTGAAACGCGTCAGCATGACCCATGATGGGAAGGAAAGGAACGGTGGCAGCGAATCCTCCTCGCGCGAGGTAGCATCGGCACTTTCGGGCAACGGGCGCTTTGTAGCCTTTGCCACCACTGCGAGCAATGTGGTGCCGAATGATAACAATACCTTCCAGGATGTTTTTGTTGTGGATGTGGAAACGGGCAAGGTCTCGGTGGCCAGCTTTACCAACGATGGACAGCCATCGAACAATGACAGCCCCATATCCCAGGGAGAAAGGGTGACCATCAGTCATGACGGAACCTGGGTGGCCTTTCCCACAAAAGCAACCAACCTGGGCGCCGCCTCTTCATCCAATATCATCCTTTACAATACGGTAACGGGCAAGAGCTCGGCAATAACCGATGTAAAGGGAAGTTATGTCGGCAAGCCATCCATCTCGTACAGCGGCAGCTATGTCATCTTTGGCAAATCGACCAACTTAGACAGCCGGTTTTCCGATTCGGGGATATTTGCAAGCTTTACGGGGAATGGGCCTTGCAGGGAGTGAGAGGATCAAAGCTAATTGCCTGCTTATACGGCTCATTGACCTAACGCTAAAAACGGCAAATTGGGAACCCTAACAACAGAAAATCGTATATTCCAACATCCTAAATATTAAAACTGGAGTATGCAGTTCTTCTGTTCGAAAAGCCGGA
>DASTPZ010000133.1:0-12285 GCA_035761965.1 Flavisolibacter sp.
GTAGATATCGCCCCCATTTTCCTCGCCAATAAATAGGATCGGCTTCGAATTGCTTTTGCGGTAGTTGTAGAGATGCCGCACGAATATATTGCCGGCAGAAAAGGTGCCGCCATTCGTAAGTACATAAACTCGGCCATCAAATACATTTTTTGCCGGTTGAAAGAGGACCTTGTCTTTTGTGTACTCGGGCTTTAGTACGAGGCTGCCGTCGTTCAGGAAGGCATTAGGATCGTTAATGAAGGCCTTCAGCTCATCGGAAAGGTTGATGGTGTATTTTGAATATTGGAAAACTTTTCCGGGAACCTGGTCAAACCCAAACCCCATGAAGGGTTTTGTCGATAGATGCGAGAAGAGGATATCGGTATAGCTGTCTCCGCCGCCTTCGTTATTTCTCAGGTCAATGACCAGGTTAGCCGTGCCGCAGCGGTTGAGATCCCGGAAAACGCTGTCCATATAAGGCTCAAACTGTTTCCCGAAGCTTTCAATAAAGCCCTTATAAAAGCTGCTGACTTTCAAATAGGCTGTACCTGTGCCTATTTCAGGTTTATAATCAAGGGGGTCGTCGAACCGGCTGATGTTTTGTCCTGTCCTTGACAGGTAGGTATTTTCGATCTCGGCTGGCTTCTTTCCCTTTAACCTGACCGGCTTTTTTCCCTTTGCCAATAAGACATCAAATTCCGTTACCCCGGGAAAAAGCAGGTTGTAGAGAAAATGGAAATAGTAGTAATTGTATAAAAAATAGTACTTGAACGAAGTGTTCCTGCCGTCGGCGGGAATATACTGTAGCATGGTCTGGAGCAGCCTGGCTACCGGCACGCCGTTGATGCTTAAGATCTCTGATCCTTTTTCCGCCAGCCTCTCATCGCTGCAATCAGCCGTTACGTACAATCTTTTGTTGATCACCAATAGCTGCAGCGGCAGGTAAACCTGGCCTTTGCGAAGCGCTCCCATTTTGAAATTGGTTCCGCTGCTATCGGGAAAATTGATGCGTGTATGTCCATGTCCCAGCAGGCTCGTGAGATAGCGCAGCTTGAGGTAAAAGCTTTCGGTTGATGCGCCCTCCCGGAAGGTTCGCCTGACGCTATCGCATTTTTTGTTGAAGCTTGCTTCGTCTATGAAATAGAAAAGACCGCCATGTCCTTCTTTCAAGCTTCCCCTGAAAATGGTAAAATCTTCTTCTTGCTGTTGCAGCGTGAGATCCTGGCCTTTTGTCGCAAAAGCCATATGAAGGATGATGACCAGCAGGGCAAGATTTTTACTAAGCAGTTTGCACATCGTTTGATTTTTAAAATGATCTGCAGGCAATCATCATCTGCCTGCCAGTAATGGCCGGTGTATGCAGGTATGACACCGAATATCAGCAAAGTCTCGGACTTTTTCCGCTGCCGGAAGAAGGATACCGTTATCAGCCTGGAGCCTATGACAAAGCTGTTCAGCTCATTCCTGATTTTTCAGCCGCTTCCCTTAACAGTCTTATTGAAAAAATGTTCAGCCGACCGCCGGAACATGTCGATGCCGACCGGCAGCTTCGACGCAGGTGCCTCGCGATCCACAGTAATCATGATCTGTTCATTCCCGCAGGTTTTCCGGTTCCGCGCCAAATTGCTACATTCATCCCATGCGCTCGCTTTTATTTGTCGTTCTCCACTTTTTGTTGGAGAATCTTAATGTTTGAACCAGCAGAAGCCCTGTCACTCAGGTATACCGTCCGGTATCGGCGCCAGTAAAAATGAAAACGAAGCTTCGCACGCATGGATGCTTAGTTATTTCGGCACATGGACCAGGATGTCGAACGACGTATCCATATCGGCTACCATCAGGTATTAGCCGTTGGTTGAGATTGGCGCCCCTTTCATTTCATTGCTTCCGGCGTTTTATGTGCTGGTCCTTCCAGGCAAGCAGGTAGAGTACACCCAGGGATCGATGCCCTGCCCAGCCTTCAGCAATGCGAAGCATATTTTCTCTTAGCCGCTTTTTTGGATCCAGTCCGTAAAGGCGCGTCATGATCTGGGTCAGGTGGTAATCGTCGGTTGGAAAAATATCAGGCCGGTGGAGCGTGTACAGCAGGATCATATCCACCGTCCAGTGGCCTATGCCTTTAATTTGGGCCAGCTCGCGGCGTACCTCTTCATCACTCAACCGCTGCCAGGAAATTTTAGACTCGCTGAAAAAGCTATGCGTCCTGGCCAGTGCTTCATATTTTGTTTCAGATAAGCGCATGGACGGTAGTACAGGTTCCATCTGGTGAAAATTCTCCGGCGTAAGCAGGTCGAGCCCTGCTTCCTGCATCAGTCGCTGAAATACATACTTCGAGCTGCGGTAATGAATCTGCTGTTCGATGATGCAGGAGCAGAGATCATGAAACACATTTTCGGTGGAAGCCCATGACTGCGGACTCAGCTCGGCAGCCAGCGCTTTTAAAACAGGATCGGCCTGGAACAGTTGCTGGTGGCTGATGGTGCTGGAACGGGGGACAGGCATTGGTGGCAATTATAAGGCGATAACAAAAAGAGGGGATTTTAGTTCGGGCCGTTTTCGAGTGCCAGCTCGTGCAGCCATTGGCTCTTCGCTTACAAGCGGCAACTGACACATGTTAGAACACGAAAGCCTAAACCTCAATAGCCGTCTTTTTCTATATAACCAACGGGTAATTGACTCCGCCTGCTTATATGAAGTTGATACGGCTTCTTAAGAGTAGAGTTGCAATAGGACTTTATCAGTAAAGACTATTTTCTCCGAAGAGCCAGAATATAATCAACCGTCGCCTTAATGGCAGGCTGTGCGTCCGGATGACCGGCCGCCCACAATCCACCCAGGTGATCAAGTCCTGGTAAGTCAACCCAACTGGCCTTTACACCAGCTGCTTTTAGCCTGTCGAAAAAATCCTTTCCCTGCTGTTTTAACTCGTCCTTCTCTGAAGTAATAACTAAGGTAGGAGGGAAAGCCGATAGATCAGTGGCCGCTGCGGGAGAGGCCAGTGAGTCGGCCGCGGACTGCCCGTTGAGATACCAACTGGCGACAAGCGTGTACATAGGGTTAGCCTTACCCCTGAGGTCCACTGCGGGATTGACCAGCACCAGCGCGGCCGGGGCAGGTTGCTTCCGGAGCATCAATGAAGCCGCCAGCAGGCCTCCGCCGCTATCACCTAGTACTGTGATCTGTCCTGGGTCGCCTCCAAAAGAAACAGCATTTGTCCTGATCCAGGTGTAGACCGCACCGGCATCGGTAAGCCCGGCAGGATAAGGATGCTCGGGCGGCTTACGGTAATCTATTGCCACTACGATCGAACCCGTTTGCTTGGCTAGCACTCTCGAAATATTGTCGTGTGTCTCGAGATCACCGCCCACAAGGGCACCACCATGAATATTATAGAGAATGGGCAGCCTGGTTTTGCCGCTGGGATAATACACCCGTATGCCTAATGTATCAGTACCGGTCCATACCTTGTGATCCTCCACCTTAAATACAGCTATGGGAGCGATCTTGAAGGAAACGATCTCTGTAGCTATTGCCTTGCGTATGTCTGCAGCGGTAGGAGCCTGGCTCCATAAGCTCAACGGGAACAGGCAGGGAAGCAGTAAGCGAAGGATGACCGAACTCATATTGTTTTTTTATACTGCAAGTAAATTAGCCAAAAATGCGCAAAGTATCATCAATAGCCCGATGCGGGCACGCCGCTGACTTCTCCTTTGCAGCTTAGTACATAAATTCGCCCTTATAAATAGAAGTCATATGTATAAACTGGAGGAAGGCCTTTTGAAGAATTATGCGCGGGTTATGGTGAACTACGCGCTGAACAACAGCCAGGGTATCCAAAAAGGCGATACGGTGTTCCTTGTAGGGCAGGAGTGTACAAAAGATCTTTTCACGGCCATAGCCAGGGAGGTGTATCTCGCCGGTGGAAACCTGATCTCCAACTATATTCCGGACCAGCTGCGGGAAAGCAGTCTCGGTCGTTTTTTGCTCCAGCACGGTACGGACGAGCAACTCACCTTTTTTGCCGAGCCTTACTGGAGAGGCATTGTGGAAGCAGCGGATCATATCCTGTTTATCATCGCCGAGCCGGATATTCATTACCTGGAAGGTATCCCGGCTTCGAAGATCAGCCTGATGAACAGCGCCAGGGCTCCCTATATGAAGATGAGAGAAAAAAAAGAGGGCGAGGGAAAGCTCTCATGGTCGCTTTGCCTGTATGGTACCGCTTCGATGGCGGCCGAGGCCGGATTATCCCTCGAAGAGTACTGGGAACAGATCATAGAGGCATGTTACCTGCGCGAAGCTGATCCTGTGGCCAAATGGAGAGCTGTGCAGGCGGAGATCGAAGCCATCAAGGAAAAGCTGGATGCCCTGGAGATAGAAACCCTTCACATCAAAGGCGATGATGCAGACCTTCACGTCCAGATCGGTGCCAACCGCAAATGGCTTAGCGGGGGTGGAAAGAACATCCCGAGCTTCGAGATATTTACTTCACCCGACTGGAGAGGCACCCATGGCTTCATCAATTTCAACCAGCCCCTGTATTATTCCGGCAAGCGCATATCAGGGGTTTCATTGCAGTTTGAGAATGGTATTGTGAAGGCTTCTTCCGCAGCAGAGAACGAAGACGCTTTAAAGGAAATGATCGCCCAGGAGAATGCCGATAAGGTAGGCGAATTTTCACTCACGGACAGGCGGCATTCCCGGATCACGAAATTCATGGCTACCACGCTTTTCGATGAGAACATGGGCGGAGCTTTCGGCAATACGCATATCGCGCTGGGCAATGCCTACAAGGATACCTATCCCGGCAATCCCGCCGGTGTGCCGGAGGAGGAATGGGCAAGGATGGGTTACAATAGCTGCCCCAAGGTTCATACCGATATAGTGAGCACAAGCAACCGCACCGTCACCGCAAGGCTGAAGAATGGAGAGGAACGCATTATTTATAAAGAAGGCCAGTTCACACTGGACTAAGCTGGATGGATGATATGATTTTCGGTCTTGTACATGTTTAGCCGCCCTTTATGGAAGAAAGATAGGTCCAGACAATAAACAGGGCCTGCAGCGGGATCCTGAACCATAGATAGATCGGCCCATTGCCATCAAAACTGGCCTTTTGGTAGTTCACCTGCTTGAAGGCTGCGTAAATGTTAGCCGGCAGTATGATGATAAAGAAGGCTATCAGGGCCCAGGCCACCGGTACCCTGGCCTGCGGCAGCAGAAGACCGAGGGCTGCCGCCAGCTCTACGACCCCTGTGGCTTGTACAATAAGCACCTTTTGGGGAGTAAACGGGGGCAGCATCATTGCCATGCCCTCTGTAAATGCAAAATGTGCTATGGCCGTAAATATTAGCATGGCAGACATCGCTATTCTTCCTGCTAAAGCAGGCTCATAGCTTCCACGTACCAGCCGGATGAGAAAAAGCGCCAGAATAAAAACGCCTGATAGAACGAGTAAGGGTTTCATCCTGTAAAGGTCTGCATGAGTTCCTTGCAGAACAATGAACCTGGGTTAAGAAATCCGCTTGCGTATCCTGCTCAAAGCCTGTGGTGTGATGCCGATATAGGAGGCTAGGTATTTCAGGGGAATTTTTTGGATAAGGTCCGGCCGTTCAGTAAGCAGCTTCAAATAACGGTCTTCGGCCGGCTCGCTTAAAAGCGAAAGCTCCCTCCTTGATTTTTTAAGAAACAGGTATTCGCTTGCTTTTCTTCCGATCCGCTCGCCAATGGTGGTCTCGCGGTATACAGACTGCAGATCGTCGTAGCTGATCCGCCATAAAGTAAGGGGTGTGATAGCCTGCACATGGTAGATCGAAGGTGTACCGGTGAGAAAGGAATCATAGGCGCTTACAAATTCTTCCTCAAATGCAAAGGCAAAGCTCAGCTCATTTTCATCCCTGTCCATATAAAAGCGGATCATTCCCTTTTCTATAAACGACAGGTATTTTTCTGTTTGTCCTGCTTTCAGAATAAGCTGTTTCTTCGGAAAATCCTGCCTTACAAGCCTGGAAGTGAAAACTTTCCAATCACTGTCCGTCAGACTGACCATTTTCTCAAAATACTGCCTGATCCTTTCCATAACGCAGATAAAGCTTTTTTTGGGGTTTTAGAGGGGGAAAACACCAGCAATACTCGGTTTTCTGGTCATTTTTACCCGGCTTTGTACATTTAAAACGATCAAATGTGTTTAGGTTATTTTAAGAATTATGGAACAATAATTCCACATTAACCTACATTTTCCCTTCTCCGTAAGCCGTTTTTACCATTATCGTAATCAACCCGGCAAAGCAAGTTCTTCTTTTGCAAAAAATATTACGATGCGCATTTTTCTGCGACAAGCCATTTTTCTTACCGGCTTCTTTCTCACACTATTGACCGCCGGTGCTAACGAAAATACAGGAAAGATCAGCGGTACCGTGCGTACAGCCGATGGCCTGCCGGCGGCTTTCGTAACCGTGGCCGTAAAAGGAACGGTGCACAGGACCATCACCAACGAAGACGGTGTTTTTAATCTGCTTCAGCTGCCAGCAGGTACCTATACCCTGGAGCTTACAGCAACCGGTTTCGATCCGGTCGAAAAAACGGTGGAGCTTGGAAAAGACCAGTCGGTCAGCATCGATATCGCGCTTACCCAATCAGCCAAACAACTCTCACAGGTGGTTATAACCGGCCAGAAGCGGAGAACGTCTACCGTCACCAAAACAAATATTCCCTTGCTCGATATTCCCATGTCCATCCAGGTTATCGACCAGCAGATCATTCGCCAGCAGGCTGCCTTCGATCTGAAAGATATCGTACGGAATGTAAGCGGCGTGAACCAGACCGGTTCTTATAACGGGGGTTATCAGTATTTCAACAGCCGCGGTTTTGATATGAACAACTGGACAAATTTCCGTCGCAATGGAACCCTGCTTTGGAATATGGGCAACCACTACGCCGATTTTTATGAGAGCGTTGAATTTCTCAAAGGTCCCTCCGCCATCCTCTATGGCGATGTGGCGCCAGGCGGCATCATCAACTTCGTAACAAAGAAGCCCCTCAATTATAATTATGGCCGGGTTGACCTGCGCATCGGCGAATATGGATTGGTGCGTCCTGCCGTCGACATCAGCGGTCCGCTTGATGATAAGGGAAAGGTCCTGTACCGCTTGAACACCTCTTACGAACGGTCAAAAAGCTTCCGTGATGTGGTAGAGAACGAAACGGTGATGATGGCCCCGGCGCTTACCTGGAACATTTCACCAAGGGCCACCTGGAATGTAGAGCTCAATTATAAAAAAGACGAGCGCGTAGGCGATCCCGGATTGGTTTCTCCCGATGGAACCTTCGAAGGGCTGCGTCGCATCTCTGAAAAAACCTTCCTGGGCGAAAGAGAGGCCACCTATAGTTATAAGAACACTGCTCTCTTCTCTAATTTCAAATACTACCTGAGCAAGCAGTGGTACCTGCAGCAGACCACCAGCATCATGCAAACAATGCGTACGCCATTGAATGTGTATGTAAACGACGACGCGGATGCGGCAGGCAATGTAACCCGCTACCAGTATTTCTTCCGCCAGAGATTCAATACAAAGACTGCCATGCTCGATGCGGTCGGGGAGATCGCAACCGGTCCGGTTCGTCATAAGCTGCTCATCGGCGCTGATTTTGTAGACGACGGCATCCGCGGCGGCGGCTTCCTGCAGGAAGACATTTCCGGTAGCATCAACCTGTTCAACCCACAGCAAGGCACTGCCTCCCTAAAGGCCCTGCCTTTGATATGGGACAACAATGCCAGCTTTACCCGCCGCATAGGACTGTACGCACAGGACCAGCTTTCTGTTCTGAACGACAAGCTGCACATCCTGGTGGGCATTCGCTATAACCGTTATATAAGCGGCACCCGTTACGACAACGAAGCCGACAAGCCCGCCGATTATGCGGAAGTGGTAGAGAAGCCCGTTGTACCGCGCTTTGGCATTGTATACAAGCCCCTGCCCAATATCTCTGTATACGGCTCCTATGCCGAAAGCTTCGAGGTGAACGGCTTCGACTGGATCGATCCCAAAAAGCAGGTACCACCCACTTTTGGTAAACAATACGAAGCTGGAATAAAGGCCGACCTGCTTAAGAAGCGTCTCGGTGTTACCCTTTCTGTTTTCAATATCGAGAAAGAGAATGCTTATAATTGGGGAGAATCAGCAACCCAGCCTTCCTTCGAATACATCTCCTGGACCGCCCAGGATGGCGGTTGGTATACTTACCAGGCCAAGCTGCATCGCAGCCGCGGCATCGAGCTCGATATCAACGGAAAGATCAACGACAACCTGAACATCCTGGCCACAGGTTCCTATATCAAAGCAGAAGTGGTTGACGATATCGTCTATCCTAAAGGCAATTGGCTCTCGAACCAGCCCAGGGAAATGTTCAGCGTTTGGGCCAATTATAAATTCAGCCAGGTATTGAAGAACCTTTCGCTGGGTTATGGCATATTCTACAAAGGATCCTTCTTTGCCGACTATACCAATGCGGCCGAAGGCAGAGTTCCTTCGAACTATACCATGGATGCTGCAATTGGCTATACCTGGAAGCAATGGGGCGCCCAGCTCAATATCAGTAATTTTACCAACCGGATCAGCTACCTAGGCGCCTTTGGTGCCTGGGAGCCGCAATGGACCCGGAGAGCTGTCCTTACATTGTCGTATAAACTTTAATGAGCCGCACAAGCCGACTTCTGTTTTCTGTTCACTCCTGGCTGGGATTGATTGCAGGAATTTTTATCCTGTCGTTTTTCCTGACCGGGAGTGTTATTGTATTTAGAAAAGAGCTCAATAGCTGGCAACATCCCCACCTCCATACAGTAAAAGAAGAAAGCCGGGCCTACCTCCCATATGACCAGCTTTACCGCAAGGCCAGGGAGCAGCAGCCGGGGCTCTATCTTTATTCCTTCCGCTACATCCCCGAAAGCAGAACGGAAACGGTCGAGATGAGGGTCTATGACCCGGTTGAAAAAGAATATGGGCTGCTTTATCTCAACCCTTATAACGGGATGGTATTGGGCACCACCTGGAACAATAGCCTTTACGACCTGCTGCTTACCCTGCACTATACTTTTTTTCTGGGAAAGGCAGGTGAGCTGCTGGCAGGCATATTTGCCCTCGCCCTTATCGGCTCAGTGATCACAGGTCTCATTGTCTACCGCAGGCATATCGTCCGGATGCTCACCTTCCGCCAGAAAATGAAATGGCGGAACTGGCGGATGGCATCGTCAAACCTGCACCGCATCATTGGTATATGGGCCCTGTTCTTTAACCTTGTGCTCTCGGTAAGCGGATTTTACATGATGCTTTATGCCTTTGACCTGAAGGCACAGTTTGGAAGCAATGCATCTTCGTCCATAGCACTTCCTCCCGCTGTGAAGCAAAACATCGACAGCCTCATACGAAAAGCCGAGACCTTGCTGGGAGATGGCAGGTTCAACTATCTCGACTTTCCCCGCAACGAGGGCGAGCCCATAACGGTCTATACGGGCGGAGGCTTTTGGCTTTGGGGCGACTACAACAACAAGGTCGAGTTCGACAACGGATCGGGCACGGTAAGGCGTATGTTTCGCCAGTATCAAATGAGCGCCAAAGAAAAGATGGAGTACGCGCTTTATACCCTTCACTACGGCCAGTATGGCGGTAAGGGGATCAAGCTGCTCTATACTCTTTTTGGATTAAGTGGTGCAGTGCTTACCATTACCGGCTTTGCGCTTTGGTACAGGAAACAAAAAGGAAACAGGCGTTACAAGCCGGCAGGCCGTTGATGAATGCCGGTCACACCTGCGTCCTTTTCTGGCGATAAGTTCATACAAGCTAATGGGTTTCATACCGAGCCATTCTATTTCAGGCTGCTTCCCTCGAAGGGCTTTTGAGCATTTTCGAAAGAATAGTTTCCCAATGCCTTGCCTTTTCATCCATCTCGCCTACCTGGAAAAGATTACCGGTGGTATGATGATAAAAAACCACTTCGGCGGCAGCCTTGCCATTCCTCAGCTCAAAACAGAGCGAAATTTTTTCGAGGTATTGATCCAGGTTGCTGGCATTGACCCCGGGTCTTATCGTTCCATATTGTTTTTTAACTGAGCAGGATTTTATCTCTTCAAGGCTGATCAGCTGGTTAGAAGCGGTCGATGGACTATTACCTGTCAGTATTAAAAGCTTGCGGTGAATGCCATCCAGGCCAATGGCGGCCTGTTGAAGAATTTCCTGGCTGGAGAAGGCCAGGCCGTTGACTAAGCCAAGCTCGCTGAAGCGGGTCAGAAACTGGTTCATATGTCTCTTATTTTTTTGTTTTTCGATCCGGATGAAGAATAGCGTCATCGCGGTGATAAAGCCGAGTAGAACGGCAGCAATAAGCACTTCTGGCATGCGGTTAATTTAAATGGTTAAGGAAAAATGCAGGAGTGCGTCCTAGGGCTGCCTTCGTTTGCCAATGATCATAGAAGCCGCAAAAAGCGGGATGGTAAGCAACAGCCATGGATACCAACCTGCATGGGCAATATGACCCTGCTTCAAAATGATGGCGTTCAGCAACAACAGGCAGAATGCGAGGTTGCCGGATGAAAGGACTTTATTTTGATTTTTTTGCATTGCATACACGTTTTCATGAATGATGAGTTTAAAATGTAAACAGCAAACAATCCCAAGCCGGGCAGGAAGGGTCAGGCTTGGGCAAACGTGTTAAAGTCCTTATAAGTAGAGATCGAAAAAAGTGAAGAACAAAAAGGAATGAATTCAGGAAAAGACCAGGTATAGCAGTCGCTCATATCGAGGATCACGGGCTTCACCGCGATGACAGGATCGATATTTTTTTGCTTGCTGGTCATCTGTACAAATCTACGAAAAAACGTCCGGACCGGCTGTGCACGATGGTAAAGGATAGTTAAATGCTTTTGTTAAGCCCGGGCTTGCATCATAACGGCTCAGTAAGACCGCTTGAGAACTGACTTTGTTTTGCGCTTGGCCCGGTAAGGAAGTACAAAACAGTACATTTGAAATATGAAGCTTAAGCCGATCCTTCCTGTTTGGACAGTTGCCGTTCCAGTTGCTTCCTGGCTGCTTTATTTTGCAGGTGCATTTGCCGACGGGGGCCTGTTTAATGTTTTTCTTGCCCTCGGCCTTATAGCCGCTGTATTGGCGGCCGTGCACCATGCTGAAGTGGTAGCCCACCGGGTTGGTGAACCTTATGGAACGCTGGTGCTCGCAGTTGCGGTAACGGTCATCGAAGTATCCCTCATCGTATCACTTATGCTGGCCGGTGGTCCGGATACAGCCACCCTTGCAAGAGACACGGTGTTTGCTGCTGTTATGATCATACTCACCGGCATGATAGGACTTTGCCTGCTCGTGGGCGGCCACCTTTACCGGGAGCAGCTCTTTGCAAGGCAGGGTGTTAGCGCGGCCATGGTTGCCCTTACTGCCATCACAGTGCTCACGCTTATCCTTCCCAATTATACAACCACGGTGGCCGGACCTGTTTACAGCAAGAGCCAGCTGATCTTTGCTGCCATCATCTCCCTCGTGATCTATGGCTCTTTCGTTATGATGCAGACCGTGCGGCACCGCGACTATTTTCTTCCGCCGGAAGCTAAGCAAGATAAGGAAGTGCATGCACCGCCGCCTACGGTCAGGACCACCGCGATCAGCCTTTTGCTGCTGACTGCCTGCCTGGGGGTTGTGGTGCTGCTGGCCAAAAAGCTATCTCCGGCCATCGAAAGCGGTGTGGCCCGCCTGGGTGCTCCCAAATCCCTTGTCGGTATCATCGTTGCCTTTACCATCCTGCTGCCCGAAGGCCTGGCCGCTTTGCGGGCCGCCCGCAGCAACCGTCTGCAAACTAGTCTGAACCTGGCCCTCGGCTCGGCGCTTGCCAGTATTGGTCTCACCATTCCCGCAGTCGGCCTCGTGTCGGTATTCACCGGCATGACCGTCACCCTCGGTATCGACACCAAGTCGACCCTGCTGCTCCTGCTTTCGCTCTTTACCATCATGCTTTCCTTTGGCAGCGGAAGAACCAATGTCCTGCAAGGCATCGTGCTGCTGGTGATCTTTGCGGTATACCTGTTCACGACGATCGTGCCGTAAGGAAAGAAAAAGCGTATCATCCAGGAAGTGCCTGTTTCAGGATGGATTGAATATTTTAGTGGCAGCCTGGCAAAATGCAGTGGGCTTTTAGATCTCGTAAAACTTTTGTAGGCTTGTGATATAACTGACTACCCTTTTCTGCATGATGTACGAGGATATATTTGATCTGTTTGGGTATTCGGAGTTCAGTCCGGAGGTCGCC
>DASTPZ010000134.1:0-3467 GCA_035761965.1 Flavisolibacter sp.
TATATGCTCGAGTCCTGGCTCTACGGCTGGCAACGGTTTGGCGAATACCTCGACGATACTTTTCTATATCCCTTTGCCGAAGGAGCATGGATGACCAAACACAATGGCAGGTATTATTTCCAGTATGGCGCACCCGGTACGGAGTTCAGCGGCTATGCAGACGGAGTGGTAGCTGGCGAGGGGCCCCTGGGGCCATTTACCCCGCAGTCGGATCCCCTTTCTTGGAAAGCGGGCGGTTATGCCAGGGGGGCTGGACATGGAGCAACCTACCAGGATAACTGGAAAAACTACTGGCATGTATCTACCATCAGCATTTCGGTAAAGAACAATTTTGAAAGAAGGCTGGGCATCTGGCCGGCAGGATTTGATAAAGACGGTATGATGTATTGTAACACCGCTTTTGGCGATTATCCCCACTACCTGCCCGCCGCTGCCAAGGCCGATGGCTATCATCCCTCCGGTGATGGAGGCTTTACCGGCTGGATGCTGCTCAACTATAACAAACCCGTGAGCGTATCCTCAACCCTCGGCAGTTACTACCCCAACTATGCGGTTGACGAAAGCATCAAGACCTATTGGAGCGCGGCTTCGGCCAATAAGGGCGAATGGATACAATCCGATCTGGGCGGCGTCAGCACTGTGCATGCGATCCAGGTCAACTATGCTGACCAGGATGCAACCTTCCTCGGTAAATCGGAAGGTGTATACCACCAGTATGAGCTCCACTATTCGACCGATGGTAAGAAATGGCAGCTGCTGGCCGACAAGAGCAAGAACCGTAAGGACGTGCCGCACGATTATATAGAGCTTTCAACCCCGGTTCAGGCACGCTATATCAAGCTGGTGAACATCCAGATGCCTACAGGCAAGTTTGCCATCAGCGGGTTGAGGGTGTTCGGGAAAGGCAGTGGAAGCCTTCCCGCCCCGGTAAAGAATTTCGTAATTCTTCGTACTGAAAAGGACAAGCGAAGCGCATGGATAAAATGGTCGCCCGTCGACAACGCCTATGCTTATAATATTTACATGGGAACAGCCCCGGACAAGCTTTACAGCAATATCATGATCCACGGTGCAAACGAATACTATTACAAGGGAATGGACCTTAAAAAAACTTATTATTTCCAGATCGAGGCGGTGAACGAAAACGGCGTATCCCAAAGATCACCCGTCATGAAAGCCGAATAAGACCTGTATGAGCGAGCAGTCAACAACCGACATTACATAGAATCTCCTCTAAAAAAGAATATCAATATATATGCTGAAAAGATTTCTGATAGCCGGCGCGTTATTTTACACCTGCCAGCTGGCGGCACAAACGAACCAGGCAAAAATGAACAGTTTCGTCAACGGCCTTATGTCGCGGATGACGCTTGATGAAAAGATCGGCCAGCTCAACCTTCTTACACCGGGCGGCGGCGTAGCTACCGGCGCTGTAGTAAGCAAGGACGTGGAGTCGAAAATAAAGGCGGGTAATGTGGGTGGCCTTTTCGGGGTGATTGGTGTGGACAAGATCAGGCAGGCACAGGAGCTGGCGGTAACGGGCAGCCGCCTGAAGATCCCGCTGCTTTTTGGTTCTGACGTGATCCATGGTTATAAAACAACCTTTCCTATTCCTTTGGGGCTGGCCTGCAGCTGGGATACCGTGCTTATAGAAAGAAGCGCCAGGATAGCTGCCACTGAGGCCACGGCGGATGGGTTGAACTGGGCCTTCTCACCCATGGTGGATATTGCCCGCGATCCCCGCTGGGGACGGGTTGCAGAAGGCGCCGGTGAAGATCCTTACCTCGGCTCCAAGGTATCGAGGGCCATGGTAAAAGGCTACCAGGGCAATAACCTGGCTGCCGACAATACATTGATGGCCTGCGTAAAGCATTTTGCTCTTTATGGGGCTGCCGAAGGCGGACGGGATTACAATACCACCGACATGAGCCGGATCAAAATGTATGAGTACTACCTGCCGCCATATAGGGCAGCGGTCGATGCCGGCGTGGGTAGCATTATGACCTCGTTTAACGAAGTGGATGGCGTACCGGCCTCAGCCAATCCATGGCTGCTCGATAACCTCCTGAGAAAACAATGGGGCTTTAAGGGCTTTGTGGTGACAGACTATACATCGATCAATGAAATGACTGATCATGGCCTGGGCGACCTTGCCACTGTTTCCGCGCTCGCGCTCAAGGCCGGTGTGGATATGGATATGGTTGGTGAAGGTTTTCTTACCACCATTAAAAAATCCCTGGGCGAAGGCAAGGTGAGCCAGAAGCAGATCGATGATGCCTGCCGGAGAGTGCTCGAGGCAAAATATAAGCTCGGACTTTTCGATGACCCCTATCGCTATTGCAATCCTTCAAGGGCGTCAAGAGAAGTCCTGAGCGCCGACAAAAGACAGGCGGCCCGCGAGTTCGGCACCCGCGCCGCCGTATTGCTCAAGAACCAGGGACAGACCCTGCCCCTGAAAAGATCAGGAACCATTGCGCTCGTTGGCCCCCTGGCAAATAACAAAAGCAATATGCTGGGCACATGGGCCGTGAGCGGCGATGTGCAGCTATCGGTACCTGTTCTGGATGGATTGAAGAATGCGCTTGGCAACAATGCCACCATCCTGTATGCAAAAGGAGCCAACATTACCGACGATACCATGCTGGCCAAAAAAGCAAATGTGTTTGGAGAACGGGTTGATGTCGGACCTGGCACACCCGAGCAAATGCTGTCGGAAGCCGTCGACGCAGCCAATAAGGCCGATGTGGTTGTTGCGGTGGTAGGTGAAGCATCTGAAATGAGCGGTGAAGCTGCAAGCCGCTCCGATATCGGGTTACCGGAAAGCCAGAAGCGCCTGATTGAAGCTCTTGCCCGCACCGGCAAGCCGCTCGTGCTGGTGATCATGAGCGGCAGGCCGCTGACGCTCGTGAGGGAAAACGAGCTTGCCTCTTCCATACTGCATGTTTGGTTCCAGGGACATGAGGCAGGCAATGCTATCGCCGATGTTCTATTGGGCAATTACAACCCAAGTGGTAAGCTTACCATGTCCTTCCCCCGCAATGTAGGACAGATACCCATCTATTACAATCATAAAAACACCGGTCGGCCACAGCCAGCAGGTGTTGATGACGCGCAAAAGTTCCGCTCCAACTATCTTGATGTTTCTAACCGCCCGCTCTTTGCTTTTGGGTACGGATTAAGCTATACCAATTTCGAATACAGTGAGGTCCGTCTCAGCAAAAAGGAAATGAGGCCGGCTGAAACGATCACTGCCACAGTTACAATTACCAACCGCGGAAATTATGACGGCGAGGAAGTAGTACAGCTCTACATCAAAGATCCGGTTGCCTCGGTAACCCAGCCGGTACAAAAGCTTAAAGGTTTTCAAAAGATTTTTCTCAAAAAAGGTGAAAGCAGGGAAGTAAGCTTCACCATCAGCGCCGAGGAGCTGAAATTCTTTAATAGCGAGCTTAAATGGGTGGCAGAGC
>DASTPZ010000135.1:0-2928 GCA_035761965.1 Flavisolibacter sp.
TTTTGATTTTTGAGATTAGAGGTTGTTGATTGGATTACCCAACCTGTGCGCCGTTAGCTGCACCGCCGGGCCTAAATGATCAGGCGATATTGCTGATCCTGATCTTGGTATAGTGCGTACGGTGACCCAGCTTTTTACGGAAGCCCTTGCGGCGCTTCTGCTTATAAGCGATCACTTTGTCGCCCTTCACCTGGTCTACAATTTCCGCCTGTACCTTGAGGCCGGAATTGCTGAATTTCAGGTTGCCATTGTTATCGGAAAGGATCACATCGGAGAATTCCAGCTTGTCGCCGGCGTTGCCGCCAACTTTTGGAACATACAAAGTCTGGTCTTTCTCGACCTTGAACTGCTTACCGGCTATTTTTACTACTGCGAACATAACGGTTCAGAAATTTTAGTCCCGAATTTTTCGGGAGGCAAAGGTAAGGTTAAATTTTAAAGTGGCAAAGATTTATACGCCCTTCCAGCCTTAATTAGGAAGGTTTTAACCAGAAAAAGCGGCGAAAAAGCCCGGGCCGGGACCTGTTCGCCACCGCTGCTCCATCGGCGGATGCCGCAGACCGGGCGGCGGGCCGGCCGTTTTGGCCGCCTACCATTTAGTTATAGTATATTCGTGGCCGTTTCAGCTCGCCATGAAAATCAAATCAATATTAGCAAAGCCATTTGCTTCTTATATATACGCGAAGATCAGGAAAGGCATGGGTACGGCCCTCGCCGACCAGGATGCCATTTTCAAAGACCTTCTTAAAATCGGGCGGACCACCGAGTTTGGAAAAGAGCATGGCCTGGACAAGGTAGGCTCCTATGAAGATTTTAAAAAAGCGGTGCCCATCAGGGATTATGAAAGCTTCAAGCCCTATATAGAGAAGGTCAAAGAGGGCAAGCACAATATCCTCTGGAGGGGGAAACCGGTCTATTTCGCCAAAACCTCGGGCACGACCAGCGGGGTTAAATACATTCCCATCACCAAGGATTCCATCTCCAACCATATCAACTCGGCCCGCAACGCCCTGCTTTCCTATATGTCTGAAACCGGCAACTCCGGTTTTTCGGATGGCAGGATGATCTTCCTGTCCGGCTCGCCCGAGCTTGAAAGGGTAGGCGGCATTCCCACCGGCAGGTTGAGCGGCATCGTGAACCATCATATTCCTAAATACCTGCGCACCAACCAGCTGCCCAGCTATGAAACCAATTGCATCGAAGACTGGGAGGCAAAGCTGGATAAGATCGTGGAGGAGACCATGGGCAAGGACATGACCCTCATCAGCGGTATACCACCCTGGGTGCAGATGTATTTTGACCGGCTGATGGAAAAAAGCGGTAAAAAAGTGGGAGAGCTTTTCCCGAATTTTTCGGTGCTGGTTCATGGCGGTGTCAATTTCGAGCCCTACAAGGCCAGGCTATTCGAAAGCATCGGCCGCCCGGTTGATGATATCGAGACCTTCCCGGCCTCGGAAGGATTTTTTGCCTTCCAGGATACCAGGGCCAAGGAAGGCCTGCTGCTCAATACGGCCAGCGGCATCTTTTTCGAATTTGTGCCCGCGGGCGAGATCTTTAACGAGAACCCCACCCGCCTTTCGCTGCACGAGGTAAAAGTGGGCGAGAACTATGCCCTCATCATCAACAGCAATGCAGGCCTCTGGGGTTATAATATCGGCGATACAGTGAAGTTCGTCAGCCTGAATCCCTACCGCCTGGTAGTGACCGGCCGCACCAAACATTTTATATCCGCCTTTGGCGAACACGTGATCGGTGAAGAAGTGGAACAGAGTTTGCTAAAAGCGGCGCAGGAAGAAAACGTGCACATCACCGAGTTTACGGTGGCCCCCATGATCAGGCAGGGCGAAGGCAAGAGCTATCACGAATGGTTTGTTGAATTTGAACAGGAGCCTTCTGATCTTTCGCGCTTCGCCGGCAAGGTGAACGATAACCTCCGCAGCAAGAATATCTATTACGATGACCTGATCACCGGTAATATTTTGCAGCCCCTGAAGATGAATGTAGTAATGAAGAACGGATTCAGAGACTATATGAAATCGATCGGGAAGCTGGGCGGACAAAACAAAGTGCCCCGCCTGAGCAACGACCGCAAGATAGCCGACGAGCTGCTGAAGTGGACCCTTGGCCAGCCATCAAAAGAAGCTGCCAGTTGATAAATCGTTTTCAAATTACTAACTTGTTCCCCTGAGTCCACTATGAATCAAACTGCATCTCCAAAACGCATAGCCATATTCGGTTCCACCGGTTCCATAGGCACGCAGGCCCTCGAGGTGATCGCGGCCAATCCCGACAAGTTCTCTGCCGAAGTGCTTACCTGCGGCGGCAACGACGACCTGCTGGTTGAGCAGGCCCTCAAGTTCAATCCCAACATCGTGGTGGTTGGCGATGAAAAAAAATACTCGAAAGTAAAGGCAGCCCTTGCGCAAACAGATATAAAGGTCTTTGGCGGCGACAGCGCGCTGGAAGAAGTAGCCTCCATGGATGTCTACGATCTCATGCTGGCCTCCATCGTTGGTTATGCCGGGCTGCGGCCTACGCTCAATGCCATCCGCTCGGGTAAACCCGTGGCGCTCGCCAATAAGGAAACCCTCGTGGTAGCCGGCGACATCATCATGGAAACGGCCATCGCCAACCGTGTGCCGGTAATACCGGTTGACTCGGAGCACTCGGCCATTTTTCAATGCCTGGTGGGCGAGGTGCGCAACCCGGTGGAGAAGGTGATCCTGACCGCTTCGGGCGGACCTTTCCTGGGCAGAAAGACGAACTACCTCGTGAACGTAAAAAGAGAACATGCCCTGCAGCATCCCAACTGGAGCATGGGCGCCAAGATCAGCATTGATTCGGCCACGCTGATGAACAAGGGACTGGAGATGATCGAAGCGCGCTGGCTTTTCAACCTGAAGGCCGAGCAGATCGAAGTGCTGGTGC
>DASTPZ010000136.1:0-4141 GCA_035761965.1 Flavisolibacter sp.
TTGAGGATAGAGTCCAGGTCTTCGGGAAAGAAAAAATCCCGGAATCTTGTCTGGCTGATGTCCTCATTTTTCAGTCCAACCTTTTGCAGACCGGACTGATTGATGTAGAACGGCTTTCCATCCATATCACACATGCCAACGAAGTCGGTAATGTTATCGGCAAGCAGCTTGAAGTGAGCAAGCTCATCGTTCTGCTCGCCTGGTTGTTTTTGTTCAACGATCTGCATACAGGTGGCGAAAACGCCGCCAGCCTCGCCCGACTCGTCGAATACAGGGCTGTAGCTGAAAATATAATGGGCTTCCTGGTGTGTTTCATCCCGATGGCCGGGCAGGTGCCGGATTTCCCGGGAGAGGCCTTCCTTATTGCTGAGCACCTGGCGGACTGAAGCTTCAGCTAAGGCCCATACATCCGGCCGGGCTGACAAACCGGGTTTGCCAAGCGTTTTGTGATATATGGACTTGTCGCCGAGGATTTTACCAAAAGCATCATTGAAAAAACAGATGAGTTCCTTGCCCCATAGGAGGAAGGAGGGGGCGCTTGAATTGAGCAGTATGCCCAGGGTTGTTCTTAGCGGCTGAGGCCAGCCATCGGGTGAGCCTATGGGCGTTTCTGTCCAGTTGTGTTGTCTTATGAGCTGGCCCGTATCACCGCCTCCCTGTAAAAAAGAATAAACCTTTGCCTGATTTTTCGTATTCAAAACAAGAATGATAGAACATGAAAATACTTATTTTTCGATCCCATCGATGCATAAGCAGTGTAAAGGACCCCGATGCAATGGTATTGTTAGGCCATTCCCGGTTTTTTGCCGCCGGAATAATTCGGGTGCCTTTCTTGATCAATCCGGTACGCTGTTTTCAGGCGGCGATCAAGTAAATCTCAGGATGGCTTGCCTTATTCCTTTCTTTTAGTTGGTGATGAAGGCAATACAATGGTCGTCAATGAAGCAATCATGCAAATCCAGGTATGCAGCCTACGTAAATAGGTTCATTTATGCCCGCCTGCTTAATTTCCTGGAGCAGCTTGACAGAAACATCTTTTTATGCCCGTTCGTATTGAATAGCAGCCTGCCCTGGATAGAGGCAGCAGGCCTGGTTGCCATTCCAAAACAGCACTCACTTTATAAAAGGATATCCATTTCTGTTTAAGCTACCTTCTTTCGGATGAAAAGAAACGGGGCCTGCCTTTGCTTGGTGTATATTGCTGAATCACGAAAGGGCATTTGATGGCCGAGCTTGTTAAGGTGGCAAAAAAATTGAAGCGAATTGCTGGGTCCTCGATGGCGGGCAGCTGAGCCAATTGTATTGGTTAATTTAATGAGATCCGGGGTTATTCATTCCCTGATACCTTTGCCGAGGTTTTGCAAACAATTAAAGTAGAATTATATGACCCATGGACCGATCATAATCATAGATGACGATAGTGACGACCAGGAGATCTATGGTGAAGCGCTGAAGGCGATCGGTATCAATAACGAGGTGCGGTATTTCGACGGCGGGCAGCCGGCGCTCGACTATCTCTATACAACGGCAGAGCGTCCTTTTATCCTGCTATCCGATATCAATATGCCTCAAATGACCGGCCTGCAGCTGAAGGAGATTATCCAAAAAGACGATTTCCTTCGCGAAAAGGGTATTCCTTTTGTTTTTATCTCTACCAATGCAAGTGCCGCCGCGGTGCGAAGAGCCCATGAGCTGAACGTGCAAGGCTATTTCCAAAAGCCCGACAATATCAATGACATCCAATCCATGCTGCGAAAGCTTTTTGATTACTGGAGTCTCAGCAAACACATCAATAATACATTTTAGGCCAGGCTTCATAACACCTGAAAAATTTGCCGTCCTTGTTGCCGCTGACCTATGCACCCGCTTATTTTGATCAATGATCCCCGGTTTTAGCTGGCATTCATATTGTGCATTTTCTTTCAAACAAATTCTATGATCCAGGAAAAAGCAGAAAAGGAGAGAGGGAGCCAGCCTGCAACTGATACGGGGCATGCTTCGAACCCAAATCCCCGCGATATGGACATGGAGCCTTCGGGCGGCAGTGGACTGCTGGATGAAAAAGCAGACAAATACATCAGGGAAGTAGCCAGCATAGAAGACCTGCCTGATGCCAACGACCAGCAGGAAATGGAAGAGACCATCAAGAAAGAAGAAGGTAAGGGACAGTAAATCAATGCCCCGTTCGCTTGTTTGGGTGATTTTTTAAGAAGGCCGTGGCCGCATATGCTTTCAATGCTGATTTTGCTCCTCAATTCAGCCAACCCGGAAGGGCAGCCCGGTTTTAACAGCTATTAGCACGGCGGTAGGCATCATCTTTGGTTTAAAGCTGTAAAACAGTGAATTATGGAAGTTACAGCAGCCGTGTTATACGATGGGTCACTGGCACATTACGATGTGCGCATTGACAATAGGGGTGAATGTTCTGCCAGGCTTTCCAGCTTTAATGGAAATGGTTCTCAACGTCCGCCTCAAAACATACAATTAAGGAAACAGGGAAGGCATTGGGTAAGCCAGGAGGTCGACAACCGGATGTCCGACGACCTGGGTTATGCCGTGGAGCTGAAGATAAAGCCTATACTCGAGGGGCGCCGCCGCGAGGGTGGTCACCCTGCGGGATAAGTCCTGGCAAATCGCTCGACGGTCCGGCAACGGGCCGTTTTTTTTATGCTGCTCATTTAGCCCGGCAGCTTGCTTGTCAAAATTTTAGCTTTAAAAAAATATTTGGCTTCCGACTAGTACATAAAGGTCAGTTCATCGTACTAACTTTACTATACCCGCTTTTATAACACCGCGGCATTGCAAACACTACAGCATGAATACCGGCGAGCTTAACCAGGAACAGGATCTCCCAGTAGCAGAGCGCATTGCCTGGCTGATCTCCCGTTTCATGAACCAGGCGCTCACACCCGCAGAGCGCGAGGAGCTTGACGACTGGGTAGGTGCCTCGGATGAGAACCTGCTTGTTTTTGAGCGGCTGACCAGCAATGCCGGCGCCATGCTGGATTGGCATGAGCGGCTTGATAAAGAGAAAGCTCTTAAAAGGATCAAGACCATGGCCGGCATAAAACAGCCTGCGCCGCGGAGTATCTTCCGGAGGCTTTGGCCCTATGGCGTCGCCGCTTGCATTCTTATTTTCTGCTTTGTTTATTTTCTGCCCCGCTTTCCTGGCAGGGAGGGCCATGCCGGGTTATCAGCAGTTCGGCCTGGAACTAACAAGGCAGTACTTACCCTTCCGGGCGGAAGGACTATTATTCTCGGCGCCACCGCTGGCAGGCTTGCCAGGCTCGATAACCTGGAAATTTTTGGGCAGGACGGTGAGCTTTACTACAAGGGTATGGGCACCGGTTCTTCTCAGCATACTTTATCGGTTCCGCGCGGTGGCTACTACCGTGTGCTGCTTTCCGATGGCACCCGCGTATGGCTGAATGCAGAATCATCTCTCTCTTTTCCCGCTGTATTTTCTCCCGGTACCAGGGAAGTAAGGCTTCGTGGCCAGGCATATTTTGATGTGGCAAGAGCTTCTTCAAGCCTGTTCAGGGTAATAGTCGAAGGGCCGCAGGAGGCAGCCGGAAAAGTGGAAGTTCTGGGCACCCGCTTTGTCATCAATGCCTATGCCGGCGATGGACCGCCTATGGTTACCCTGCTCGAAGGATCTGTAAAAATCAGCAATGGCGCAGATAGTTCCATGCTCAGTCCCGGACAGCAAGCCCTCGTCGACAGCTCCATATCCATGCGGAATGCCGACACGGAAGCAGAAACAGCCTGGAAGAACGGAAGCTTTCTTTTTCGTGAGGCCAGCATAGAAAGCATTGCGGCACAAATTGCTCGGTGGTATGATGTAGAGATAGACTATAAGGGCGGCGTTACTTATCATTTTAATGCCACCATCAGCCGTAATGAACCACTTCCCCGTCTTCTTTACCTGCTGGAAGGAACAGAAATAGTGTCCTTTGCACTCGAAGGTAAAAAGCTCATCATCCGTCCCCGTACAGCGTCCAGGTAATACAGCCACGGCAAAGTCAACGGGCATGGGCAACCGTAAATCTTACAACCATAACTTCCTTCGTTGCTTCTCTCAGTAATACCAGCAGTTACCAGATGACCGGGCGCAGCTTTTCCTGCAGGATGCGCAGGGCAC
>DASTPZ010000137.1:0-23333 GCA_035761965.1 Flavisolibacter sp.
GATCATGTACTGGTATATCTTCTGGCAGCCAAATGCCGACCTGGACTGGCTGAAGAATTATTGGATCAATGGGCAGACTGGCAGGAGAATCTCTTATCCCTTTAGCTCCTTCCCTGAGAACCCTTATGCCATCGCCTACGAGTTCATCAACAGCTCGGCACGCCAGGGCATAACGGGAAATATCCAGGCAACTTACAACTTCACCAAGGAGCTGAGCCTTCAGCTGAGGACCACGCTTGATTTTTCTTATGAGCAGCGCGCGCAGGAGCGCCCTTACGATGCGGGTTCCAGGTTTCCAAAAGGAAGCTATCGCACGCAGACCTTGTTCCAGCAGGAAGCAGGCTATGATTTCCTGGCCAAGTATGCCAAGGACATCAACAAGGATCTGAACTTTTCGATCACTGCCGGCGGCAGCATGCAGCGTATTTCCTTTAACAAAGAAGAAACAAGAGCAGACTCGCTCACTTATCCCGGTGTCTATTCCATGGCCAACACAGCTGGTCCGCTGGTAAGCCTGCCCTATAAAAGCAAGTTTGGTATCAATAGTCTTTATGGCCTGTTTACGACCAGCTATAAAGATTTTCTTTACCTCGATCTCACCGCCCGGCAGGACTGGAACAGCACACTTGCTACACCGTTCAGAACGGCCAATGCAGGTTTCTTCTACCCTTCCGCCAACTTTAGCTTTATTCTTTCCGATGCCGTGACCCTGCCTTCGCAGATCAGCTTTGCCAAGCTCCGGTTCTCAGCTTCGGAAGTGGGAAGCGGTGGAACGACCCCATACTATACTGCCTACAACTATCAAACCGCGGGATCACTCTACATCGGTGGCGGTCTGGCTAATCCCTTAACGCTCGCCAATCCCAACCTCGAATCGCTCAGAACCGTTTCCTATGAAGCAGGTGCAACCGTCAAGCTTTTCAAAGGAAGACTTGGGTTTGATCTTGCAGCCTACACGGGCAATACCCGCAACCAGATCCTTAAACGCGTACTTGACCGCTCTTCGGGCTACAGGGAGTCTGTGATCAATGCCGGCGTGGTCAATAACAGAGGCTTTGAGCTGGCGCTTAATGGTTCGCCTGTGAAGAACAAGGACGGGTTTACCTGGACAAGCAATATCGTTCTCTCCTATAACGAGAATACCATCAAGGAAATGCTCGATAGCTCTCTTGTACTGCAGACGGGTCCCGTAGGTGGCGGACAGATCGTGGCCAGGGTAGGCGGCAGCATGGGCGACCTTTATGGAAGGGGTTACGTACGTGCCCCGGATGGACAGGTGGTTTATGATGCCACCACCGGGTTTGCACTTATTTCTCCCGAAGTGCAATACCTCGGCAACACCATACCCAAGTGGAAAGTCGGGTTCTCAAATGAGTTCAGTTATAAAGGATTTCGACTGAACCTCTTGTTCGATGCGCAATACGGCGGTGTGGCCCATTCGCTGATGCACTATAAGCTTGCAGAACAGGGAAAGACCACCAATACGCTTCCTGGCCGTTACAATGGTATCATCGGCAATGGAGTGGTGATGGGTGCAGATGGCAAATACAGGCCCAATGACGTTATTGCTATGGATATCGACGAGTATTACCGCTCACACTATGGCGTGGACAATGCTGAGGGAAGCACCTTTTCGACCGATTTCGTCAAGTTCAGGGAAGCAAGGCTCGACTATACACTCAACAACAGGGTGATCAAAAAGCTCGGGCTGCAAAAAGCTACCATCGGTGTGTATGGTCGTAACCTGCATATCTGGTCCGACTGGCCCATGTTCGACCCGGAATTTGGTACACTCACCGGAACAGATATCGTGCGCGGTTTCGAGATCGGCCAGTTCCCTTCTACCCGCACCCTTGGCGTTAACCTAGTTGTAGGATTCTAATCTCAATAAAATGAAGCAGACAATCAGCAAAATAACACTCATTGCCTTTTTATTCAGCCTTGTGCTTTCCTCCTGCACCAAAGGCTTCGAGGAAATGAACACAGACCCAAACAATACACCCGAGGCATTGCCACAGCAGCTTCTTGCGCCTGCACTGGTGAATACGCTTTCATATAACATGCTGCGCAACCGCAATTTCAACAACGAGCTGATGCAGGTTACCGTTGATATGGGAGACGGCGACGGTAAAGTATTCCGCTACGACTACCGGTCCACTTTTGCAGACTATCTCTATAATGGCTGGTACACGGAGCTTACTAATTTCAAGGATATTTACACAGTAGCCAGCGGAGAGCTGAACTTCAACAGATCCTATATGGGCATTTCCCTGATCTGCCAGTCCTGGATCTATTCACTGCTGACAGATACTTATGGCGATGTTCCCTACTCACAGTCCAACAAAGCCAAGGAAGGCATTTATGAGCCTGCCTTCGACCGGCAGAAAGACATCTACCTGGACATCTTCAAAAAACTGGAAGAGGCGAATACCCTTCTGGCCGCCAATACCTCTATCGTATCTTCAAGCGACCCGGTTTTCTACGGCAACGTAAGCCGGTGGCGCAAGTTTGGCAATTCACTTTACCTGCGGCTCCTGCTGAGGGTTTCGGGCAAGCAGGAGGTAGCGAACGATTGTATCCAAAAGATCAAGGAGATCGTAGATATCAATCCGGGCAACTACCCTATCATGGCAAACAATGACGAATCGGCCATCCTGCGCTGGACAGGCGTTGCGCCTTTTACATCTCCGCTCTTGTCTGTGAGGGAGCAGGACTTCAGGGCCCCCGGTATCGCCAGCTTTTTTATCGATAACCTCGTGAACTGGAACGACCCGCGCATCGACATTCCCACCTATGGCACGAATGGCATCAACCGCTGGGCTATCGCTCCATACCAGGGTGCATTCCTTGGTGTACCAAGCGGATATGCACCGGGATCGGATCCGATCAAAAAATCTTATTTCTATTCCGGCACTTCTACCTCATCGCTGGCGACCGAACCATTGACAGGCATGATCATGAATTTCGCGGAATTGAGATTCATCCTTGCAGAAGCAGCAGTAAAAGGATGGATCAGCGGATCGGCCGAGACCTACTATAACGATGGAGCCCTTGCAAGCATCAGGCTCTGGCTGCCTTCCTGGCCGGTCCCGATCACTACCTTCCTTACAGCAGCCGACATCGAGTGGGAAGCCAACGCAAGCCTCGAAGACAAGATGGAGCGCATTCACCTGCAAAAATATTATGCGCTATTCCTCACCGACCTCCAGCAGTGGTTTGAATACCGCCGTACGGGCCACCCGGTGCTGCCGCAGGGACCCGGCCTGCGAAACAATGGTGTGATGCCGGCCAGGATGACCTACCCAGTTTATGTGCAGTCTACCAACCCAACTAATTACCAGGCGGCTGTGCAAGCCCAGGGGCCTGATGTGATATCCACCCAGGTATGGTGGCAAAAGCCTTAATCAATAAACAAGAATAGTATTGCTCCAAAAAACCGTTCAATGAAAAAGCTTACTTCATACACGCTCCTGCTGATCCTGCTGCCTATGTTCTGGGGTTGCAAAAAGGATAACTATCCAGGCGCGCAAATCAGTCCATACATCGCCATTTTCGACATCAGGGATATCTACAAAGACAAAGATGTTGTTCTTACCAAGGACAATATGTTTGGCTCGGACAAGATAACCGGCATCGTGGTATCTGACCATTCGGGCCGCAACCTGCCCGCAGGCCTGCTGGTTGTGCAGGACAGGCGCAGGCTATCGGAGCTGCGTGGCATTTCTATCGCCTTGGGGGCCAGTGCAGCCGACTATGTGCCTGGCGATTCGGTGATCATCAGCGTGGAAAACGGAACGCTTAAAAAAGACGGTGGCATTCTGCAGATCACCGGTCTTTCCGCCAGCGCTGTTACCAAGGTCTCTTCGGGCAATGCCATTCCGGTCAACAGGGTGCCTGCCAATCTGATCCTGGCGAACCCCGGTAAGTATGAAAGCACGCTCGTAGTAGTGGTGAAGGGCGGATTCAACCCCCTGCCCGCGCCCGGCGATGTGTTGGCGGGCGACAAGATCCTTAACGACGGTTTTGGTGACCTTACCCTGCATACCGAAGCATCAGCCAGCTTTGCCAATAATCCACTTGCCTTCAATGCCAATTATTATGGAATTGTTTTCAATTCGATCAACCAGGGAGGACAAGCCGTACCGCAGCTGCGGATGCGCACAGGCGACGATGTAGTGGTGCTGAGCTCCACGGTGGAAGTAACCCCCATCATCATCACCGGCTTTATGAGCGATGTGAATGGCGGCGATGGCAATTATGAATACGTGCAGATGATGGCAACACAGGACATCAACTTTGCAGCCACACCCTACTCTGTGGTATTTACAAATAACGCCAATGCATCCACGCCCACGGGTTACCCGGCAAATGGCTGGGCCACAGGCGGCATGCGCACCTTCAAGTTCAACCTTACCAGCGGAACGGCTGCCAAGGGAAGCTTCTTCTACGTCGGAGGATCGGGTAAAATGATCAATGGTGCTTCCTCTACCAGCATGAGCACGTCCAACTGGATCAGGTCCTTCAACTACACAACCACCGATGGCGATGGCTTTGGTACCAGAACCTCCGGACTGCTGGCGAACAGCGGAAATGCTTCGGGCATAGCCGTTTTTGCAGGCACTAACCTAAATGCAGGCTCAAGACCCGTGGATGTAATCTTTGTCGCAACGGGCGGCAGCCTCTTCACGCCCGGGCCTCCGGCCATGGGCTACAGGATAGCCAACACGGATTTTTATGATATAAAAAATCCTATCACCCTCGAAGACCAGCCGTTCTACAGGAGCGGCTCCAACACCCTTTCACTTACTTACAGTACAGCTGATCTTGGCTACTTCAATATGCTGGGGGGCGAATACAGCACAACACTGGGAAGGTGGACAAAAGCAAGGGCGAAGAACAACCTCCTGCTGACCAAAACATCACCGGTCAGCATGATAGAAGGAGAAGGCTCTACAAAGCTCAACTAACAAACATCAACTGCAAACACAGGAAACCAACCATAAACCATCAATTTTTTTATGCAAAGAAGAAATTTTCTGAAAAGCCTTGGTCTAGCCGGAGCCGGTCTGGGCATACCTTTCCTGCCGGCAAAGGCAGCAGAAGACCGCAAGCTGGCTGAAGGTGAATTTATATTGAAAGGCAAGGTGCAAGCTGGCGGCAGGGGCCTGGCAGGCGTGGCCGTTACCGATGGCAGAACCGTCGTAACCACAGACAAGAATGGCCAGTACGAAATAAGGAGCCATGCCGAAGCGGAATTTGTGTATATCACGGTACCTTCCGGCTACGAGATCCCGGTGAACAAGGGGATCGCGGCTTTTTATATGCCTCTAACCAAAAAAGAAGGCGTGGTAAGTAATGACTTCACCCTGCAAAAATTAAAGAAAGACGACACCAAGCACAATTTCGTGGTATGGGCTGATACCCAAATGATCTCCAAAGCAGATTGCGAGCAATTGAAAAAGGAATCGGTACCCGACCTGAAAGCGCTGGTAGAAAGCTATGGCAGCGATACGCTTTTTCATGGCATTGGTTGCGGCGACCTGGTGTGGGACAAATTTGACCTTTATGCCGATTATAAGGAAGCCATTGAAATGACCGGTGTTCCCTTTTTTAATGTGATAGGCAACCACGATATGGACATCGATTCCCGCACCGATGATTATTCAGCCCAAACCTTCAAGCAGCAATTCGGCCCTACTTACTATTCCTTCAACAGGGGGCAGGTGCATTATGTTGTGCTCGACGATGTATTCTTTATTGGTACCGCAAAAAAATACATCGGCTACCTTACCGAGAACCAATTGAAATGGCTGGAAAAAGATCTTGCGCTTGTAAAGCCCGGAAGCACGGTGGTTGTGAGCGTGCATATTCCGACCAACACCGGTGCATCACGCCGCAGGAATGAAAAGGAAGAATTCGGCGGAAGCGTTTCCAACCGCAAACAGCTCTACAAGATACTGGCGCCATACAAAGTGCATATTATGTCGGGTCATACGCATTTCAACGAAAGCTGGGAAGAAAACAATATCATGGAGCATAACCATGGAACGGTCTGCGGTGCCTGGTGGACAGGTCCCATTTGCGGCGATGGCACACCGGGTGGCTATGGCGTATACGAAGTGGACGGAAGCGAGCTTCGTTGGTATTATAAATCCACAGGCATGCCCAAAGAACACCAGTTGAGGATATACGACCGCGGAAGAACCAAAGAGAAGCCGGAGGAGATCATTGCCAATGTATGGAACTGGGACAAGGGATGGAAAGTGGAATGGATGGAAGACGGACAGCCGAAGGGTGCAATGGAGCAGAAGGTTGGACTCGACCCCTGGGCCGTAGAACTGTACGCAGGTCCTGCCCTTCCTAAGAAGCATAAATTTGTTGAGCCAACCCTGGCCGATCACCTATTCTATGCCACTCCATCCAAAGAGGCAAAAAAAATAACAGTAAAAGCCACCGACCGGTTTGGAAATACCTATACCGAGGAGCTTGACCTTAAAAGCGTTTAACGCGGTATAAAAAACAGGCCGGATGAAATATCTTCATCCGGCCTGTTCTATTTAAGACTTCCATCCGGGTAACTCTTTATGTCTCGATACAACAAGACTGCAACCAAGGGCATATCCCAGACAGAGTTCTTTATAAGACCAAAACTTCTTATGCTTCGCGGGTTTTATACCATCATAATAGCTCTATGATAGCCGGCGTCCTATTCAACCAGGAAGCGCAGCACATGATCCTGTTTGCCGTTGCTCAGTCTTATCGTATAAATGCCTGGCCTGACCGAAGGCGGGAGAGCAATCTCGGTCCTGCGGTTGCTAACTGCATTGATGCTGCCCTGAGAAAGTAGCTGTCCGCCTGAGTTGTACACGGCAAAACCAAACAGTCCGGAGGTTCTGTCGAGTGCCACCAACGTCAGCTTATCTCTCACCGGATTAAAGGCAAGCACCATACCCTTGCCGGCTTCAGTCATCACCTTCACTATTTGTGACAGCTTTTTGCTGCCATCCATGTCAACACTCAGCAGCCGGTAATAAGCCACGCCATTAACAGGCTGCAGGTCACGCATCATGTAGCTTTCAATGCTGCCTGTGTTGCGTGCAGATGCTTGCCCAACCGGGTAAAAGGCTGTTCCATCATCGCTGCGCTGCACTACGAAATGATCGACATTCAGCTCGCTTTCTGTTTTCCAGTATAGCTGCGTATATCCGTCCATCAGGCGCGCGTCGAAGCGCAGCAAGGTAAGAGGAAGCGGGTAAGCGCTGCTGGCGAAAGTGAACATACCGAAATCTGAAAGGCTGCCCGAGGTAATGGCGCCGGTAGAAGTAGCATTACCGGTGGCGGAACCTCCTTCGGACACCCAGCTGCTTCCGTTGTAACGGGCAATCCTTATTTCCGGGATGCTCCAGTTTACAAAGTTCACCTTGCTGTGATGCCAGTTCAAGGCGACGGAGGCATTTCCCCCGGACTCCCTGTTCACGGTCCAGTATTCGTAAGGATCAATGCTCGCAAGCGGCGCCTGCAGCTGACCGGTTCCGGGGGTAGGCGAGCCATACCGGGCCGTAAATACAGATGCTGCGGATAACGACCTGATACCGACCGTTCTAAGGTAAGTGCCATTGCCGACCGGGAATTCAAAATCGGTCGTGCCGCTTTTTTTCGTCCAGCCGGCAATATGGCGGTTGTCTGAGCTTCCGGTATGAGAGGCGCCTGCCTCGTATACCAGGTAATTAGGCGTTGAGGAAGTAAAAATGATACCTGCGGCGAAATTGTGCGTGCCGCTTATATTGAGGTCGTTGTCCAGCTGGATGCCGGCAGAATTATTGGTTGTGAGATTGAAGGTGCGGAAGGCCTGCGAACCGCTTAGGGTCTGCATTGAGCTGCCATTCAGGTGCACTGTGCCTGAACCGGAAGATGTTCCATTGGAGCTGATGTTTCCCCTTATATACAGGTTGCCGTTATTGGCGAGGGTAGCACCCGCAGCATTGGCAAGGTCACCGAAGAAACAGATGGCACCTCCTGTGTGAACCTGCAGCTGCCCCCTGTTGGTAACAGTCTGCTGGGCCCCTGCTGTCGTGCCAAGACAAATCAGCAAGGGCAGAATAGCTTTCATCATCGTATTAAGATTGAAGATGGGTAATGGATCTATTTAACGGTCATGGTCATGTTCTGCATGGTAAGGTCAACGTTGGCATCGTTGTTCTCCGTCCATACCTCCACATAATCGCCCGGAGCAAGCGTTACCGTACATACGATGGTGATCACCTGTATATCGCCCGAGGCGGAGTAAACCTTTGTGCGCTGCCTGGAGGCAGGTATCTGCACACCATTTTTGTAGACGTAAAAAGAATAGAGGTTGGTGCCGCTCGCGCCGGTTGCCGACATGGCAGCCATAACACTGAAGGTCCGTGTTTTGGTGCCATCATACTGCAGCCGGTTGCTTACCGGCGCCGAGAACCGGATGAGCTCCGTGGAAGTGGTGGTGCCTGCTACTTTTTTTGGAGTGTTGACGGCCGTGATATCCGTAAGAGCCGAAGTTGATATGTAAAGGCTTCCCGTTGCAACGGCGTCCTTCTCCGTATTGATGCCTGCTGCCTCTACCTCCCATTTCTTGGAAAAGGTTCCATTCAGCCTTGTACCGGTGCCGAGGAAAGCGGTGTTCTTGAGGTTACCGGCTTCGTTGATAGTGGTGATGCCTGTGATATCCAGGGCTACGCCGGAAGTGGCAGCCATGGCATGACTGAACCCACCCAGCTTTTCGATGACCGTGAAAGTACCTGCCAGCTTTTCGAAGGTGCCGCCATTATTGCTGAACCATGCCGTATTGTCGAGCAGAAGCGTCACGATATCCTGGAAGATGATACCATTGGAATTACCTGAAAAGTTCACCACGCTGAAAAAACAGATATTGCCGCCTTTTACAACGCCTACATCCTTGCAACCGGCAACGATCGCGTCTCTCACGAGCAGGTTTTCGGCCACTCCCATATCCAGGTTAAAAAGCTTGGCGCCAGTGCCCGCAGCTACCAGCGTAACTGTTTTAATGGTACCGCCTTTGGTGCCTGTAAACAATTCTCCGCTGGAGGGTGTGTAAACGAGCTTGTCGTTATTGGCATCGAGGCCCACCAGGTAGCAGCCGTTAAGATTGATCTTGCTGGAAAGGCTGATGGTGCCATTGATCTCGTACGAGGTGCCGGCCACGAGATTGATGACGCCTCCAACAGGCGCAGGAAGGTCAGCCACCGACTTTACAATTACATGGTTGGTCCTGGTGTTGGCAGAAGATTGAACAGCCAGCCATTTAGCGCCATTCCAGAAATAAAAGCCATCGGTCACAGAACCACCGCTGCTGTAAACGATCATACCCGACGGAACCGGTGCTGTTAAGGGACTTGCCGCATTAAGATCGTTCAGCGCCACCCTTGGGGCCAGCAGGCCTTTGGTGGAGCTCTCCAGCTCGAGCAGCGAATTTGGATTGATGACTCCGGGATTGTCTCCGATCTTTACCTGTGCGTGGGAAAAAATGCTCACAAGCATTGCAGTAAGCAAGAAGATGCTTTTCATAGTTTTGGTTTAAATAGTTATTGGATAAATGCCTGCTCAACTGAGGGACACTTTCTCGGCACGATGATCTGGGAGGGTTAATGGCATAATGCCATTCTGAAATTCTATAGCCAAGCTAGATACATTTGGAATTTATTACAGATAATTTTTTTCTTATTCCATCGAATTAATGGTATTCCAGCATCAGCCGAAAGGTATATGCTTAGGATTGCTAAGTAAAAGCACCTGTTTTCGGCCAACCGATAATAAAAGACTCCTATATCTCCGGTGTAGGAACCGGAAAGCTCTCATTAGGATTGCAGGCATATCGCCGGGTTTAAATGTATGCCAGCAGTGCCGGGACAGCCGTCCTAATGCGCTCCCCGCTTGCCTGCATTTTCCGCATCTGAGCGGTGCTGCTCCATGGAGTCAAGCACTTTTTCCGGATGAACGTCCTAGGACAGCTCCCCCAGCTCAGGGTGCTCTGGTATGTTCATCCTGCGGGCAATGGCGCTGACCACTGTGATCAGCTTCGTTACCTCGTGTTCGGTAAGAAGGCTTACCTGCAGATCGAGGTCAGCTCTTTTATCCGATTGCTCATTCATCCGGTTCTGGCTGATGAGCACAAAAGTGGAAAGAAAGATCGCCTCGACAGAAGCAAACATGGCCAGTACAACAAAGGAAGGATCAAAGGGCGTGAGTCCGATCCAGCCGAGGTTCCAGGCAATCCAGGTCCCAAAGAGAAAAAGGTGGATATAGACAAAAACCATCGAACCGGTAAAACGTGTGACGGAATCTGCTATGCGGTCTTCGGCCGATTTTATTTTTTCTTCAGCCTTACGGCGTTGCAGCAGCGCTTCGATATTCCGCTCTACAACGTGCGCCATTGGTATCCTGCTGTTTTGTTCCTTTTCAGAAGACATGAGGTTGAAGGTTATATATACCATTTAGAGCAAGTAAAAGGCCAATTAACATGCATTCAGAGTCCGGCAACAGTCCCGTACACCCGGAGCATTCCCGCGGTTCTCTGCCGTAGGAAGAAAAGAACCCGTCCATCATCTGCAACTTTCACAATAAGCTCCTTAACTTCAAATAATAAGTGGCCGAAAACATATTTCTGGAGACCCTGTCGAACGAAGTATTGACGAGCCTCGCGTTATAGCCATAGGTCAGCTTTAGCCTTGCATGACCGGCGCCGATCCCCACCCCGATCTCCGGACGCAGTACGAGGCAATTCTCTTTTAGATCGGTATAATAAATGAGGTTGATCCCCATTAGCAGAGGGGAAGGGCCTCCCCAGGCCCAGACACCGATCTTCGGACCAAAAACCGTCTTGTCTCTTACATGCATCTCCACCGATGCGAAACAGGCAGAGGAAATGGAATGATACGGTACTGTATCCAATTTGTTTACCGACAGGCCCAGGTCGAAAAAAAATCCGGCGCTTCCTCCTATACCTGTGAGCAAGCTAAGTTCTTTGCTGATCGCACGGGAGCCGGGCTCGCCGTCCTGGGCCAAAGACCCAAGGGACAAAAAACAGAGAACAGCCGGCACCCAGCATCGTTTTGATCCAGTCAATCTTCCCATATATCGCCTGTCAGCCGGTTTGGTACGCCTGCCCCTGGCTGAATGTACTGCAAAACTGGTGGGAACTAAGTATCTATTATGCAAATATGAGGTTAATAGAACCCGCTTTTACTGGCGGGGTGATTCAATCGCTAGAGGGCTCGTACTCCGCTTTCCTCCTTCCCTGGTGCAGAGGTTGCAGCCTGCCCTTCGCCGGCCGGCACGGGAAGAAGAACATAGAAGCTTGTACCCTCCCCAGCCTGGCTTTCAACATAGATCGCACCCTGATGGTTCTCTACAATTTTTTTGCAGACGGCAAGCCCGATCCCGGTTCCCGCATATTGAGAGCCGGAATGCAGGCGCTGGAAAATAGCGAATATCTGATCGGCATATTGCTGTTCAAAGCCAATTCCATTGTCCTTAAAGACGAGCTCCAGGTAATCGGCATCCGGCTTTGTATCCTTTCGCTCACCTCCTGTTACCTTCCGGGCGCTGATGCTGATCCTCGGTGGCTTTTCGGAGAATTTCAGTGAATTGGTGATGAGGTTAAGAAACAGCTGGTGGATCTGAAGAGGATGACCTTCGATTGAAGGCAATGGCGCAGCAGTGATGATGGCAGCCCTTTCTTCGATGACCAGCTCCAGGTCCACTTTGATCTGCTCGACAATGGCATTTAGATCGATCAATGCAAAATCCTTTTCTTTTCTTGTAAGCCGGCTGTAGTTAAGCACCGCTTTTATCAGCTCCGTCATTCTTGCTGCAGAGGAATTGATCTTCTGCAGGTAGCGCCCCAGGATTTCGGGATACTGCATGTTCCGTTCGCTGAGCTCCGAAAAGGTCTGGATCTTTCGCAATGGCTCCTGAAGGTCATGCGAGGCTACGTAGGCAAACTGCTCGAGGTCCCGGTTGGATTTTTCAAGGTCGCTATTCACTTTCCTGAGCTGCTCATTCGCCTGCATGATATTGGTAATATCATGCCCGATCACGAGCACCCTGTCTGTTTGTCCCTCATCGTTTTGCAGCGGTATGAAAAAATTCTCGAAGTACCGGCCCGATACGATCGACTTATATGTATCATGGTGAATAAATTCTCCCTTCAGGGCTTTGCCAAGACTATCTGTCATCGCTGAATTCTTCAATGAGGGAAATACCTCCAAAATACCTTTGCCGATCATCTCATCCCTTGTCAGTGGATAATATACTTCATCCGCCCTTTTATTAAGAATGAGGAAACGCATATCCCTGTCGAAAACGGCGATCAGGTCAACGGATGAATCGATGATGGTTTGCGTGAACTCATTCTGCTGCGCCAGCACGAGGTTGGCATGCTGGAGCTCGCGTGTACGAACGGCCACTTTCTCTTCCAGGTTGATGTTGAGCAGGCTGATCTCCTCGCTTTGCAGCTGTATCCTTTGCAGCATATGGTTGAAAGCATCGGTAAGAACGCCAACTTCATCGCCCGACCGCTTGACAGCCCTTACAGAATAGTCGCTCTTATCAGATACCTGCCTGGCAATTTCCGCAAGGTCAAGTATAGGGTCTGAAATAGACCTTTGCAGCCGCTTAGAAATGAGGTAGGCAAAGACAAAGGAAAGAATGGTAAAAAGTACGGCGATCACGCCATATAAAAGAAATCGGCTGTATACCGCCTTCATATCGGCTTTCAGGTACAGGTTTCCCAGCTGGTTTTTTTCCTGTATCACAGGCTGAACCCCTTCCAGGAAACCTCCTTTGAACCTGTATTCCTTTACCGGTACTTTTTCAGGTATGTCTTCTGGCGACAGTGTATGCGGATAAAAAGCAAAGACCCTTCCGCCGCTGTCGTACAACACAGCGGCAGCAATATGCTTTTGAGCTCTCAGGGCACCCAGTATCTCATCCGCATCTTCTTTACTGTCGAAAGCCAGGGCGGCCGTGCTGTTGGAGGCTACGATCTTTCCGATGGTAGATAGTTCGTTTTTCGTAAAGTCGCGGTAGGTAATGAATTCATATGTAAAAAAAGCAGTGCAGGTAAGCAGCAGTACAGCTCCGCAGGTCACCAGTATGACCCGCATGATCTTGCTCCGGATGGGAATACCTTGCTGTTTTTTCATCCTATTCGTTAAAGATTTCTGCTACACGCAGCAGCTTTGCGCTGATCACCAGGTTGGCGGCCCTGGCCGCTGTTACATTTATCTGGAACCTTATCTTGTTTTTTTCGGTAAAGAACCGGATCATGCCGCCGGCCTTTACAAAATTCTCCCCATCACCTACTGTAAGCGTGTTTTGCCCGGCAAAACTTTTAATGGCAGCAGCGGCATCGGGCAGGTTGATAAAAACAATATGAGCGCCTTTTGCTTCTGCAGCCGTGCCAAACCTTTTTATCACGATCGGCCTGTTGCCAGCTTTCTCTCCTTTTACCAGCTCTGTAAGGTAAGACCCAAAGGGGTCTGCACCAAGGATGCCGATAACAAAAGGCGCCTGCGCATTGTAAAATGCGTTGGACGGCCATTCCACGAACTGGCTGAAATTATACAGGAAGGCTGCTTTTACCTGGTAGGATGGAGCAGTCTGCGCGGCGGCAGGCAGGAAAAAGCAAGACATTGCCAGGAGGGCCATCCAACCGCCTATGCTTTTTTTCAAAGTGCCAGTATGTGAAACGCTTGCTTTCAAAACCGCGCGGAAATTTTTGCGTACACGTTTCTGGGAATGGAAGCCGTGCCAAACTCAGTATGCGAGTCCTGGGCAAGATTCTGTCCTACCACCGATAGCTCAAGCCCCCTGAATACCCAGGCCAATCTCAGGTCAAAGGTCAGGTAGTTGGGTACAGCCGCCGTAGCGAAGGTAGCCGACAGCGGGTCGAGGTAACGCGCGGTGAGATCGAACTGCAGATGCAAAGGCAGATCGAGAATCGATTGAACCAGCGCCTGGCTGCGCACATCATTGCCCAGGTAGTCTGGATTGAAATTGCGATCTTTTTTAGGGCGTATGTCTTTATTGAAATAAGTATAGCCCCCCCTTACACGCCAGTTTTTGTGAAGCTGATACTGGGCCGACAACTCAAGACCCCACGACTCGGCCTCCGAGCCATTCATGATCTGGTAGGTAAATGTGCCCGGCAGGTTTTCCACGCTGTAAAGGTCCCGGTAGATATTATAAAATGCAGATAAAGAAAAAGCCGAGAAGGCATTTGGCTGCAGGCGATATCCCAGCTCGTAGGCGGTCAGCTTTTCAGAAACAAAATTGGGCCCGCCCGCTACACTGGGTACATTGGGCGGCTGCGGTGTTATAGGCAGGTAATAATCCACATCAAACCGGCTCGGTGTACGCACCGCCCTCGATACTGCACCCCAAAGGGTATACTGCTTGCCCGCCCAGGCCAGTCTTGCGTTGGGCTGCCATTCCAAACCTGTATATACATTGTGCAGGATCTTGGTGCCAACCGCCAGCCTTAGGTTTTTTGCTAGGCTTATCTCATCCTGGATAAAGCCGGTGATCAGATCGAGCCTTTTACGCCTCGGCACGATCCCTGCGCTGTTGATGTTCCTGAACCTTGAATCGTCGTGTACGAAACGGTAACCCAGCCCCCATACGATGTTATGGCTGGTCTTTACAGGAAACCGATGCTGGAAGTCGATATCCGCGGTATTCATTTCGTCGTAGGAATTGGTGGGTGCATCTTCGCGGAAGTATCGATCGTAGTACAACTGCAGAGAGAGGTCGGAACGGTCAGAGATAATCCTTCGCCAGCGGGCCAGCAGGTTTTGCCCGTTGAGCGGCGAGGCAAAGGGAAGGGTCTTTTTTCTGCCTCCATAATAATCTCCCTGCACGGTGAGGGTATTCTTTTCCGAGGTATTCCAGTCAAGCCGGAAGCCCGCCTGTGTCATCCGCCACTGGTCGTTGTTCCTCACCGTGTCAAAGGCGGTTGTATTGTCGCGGTTGAAGTACTGGCCGTATACCTTGTAGGTAAGCTTATCGCCTGCTTTGCCTCCATAACGCAGGGCGGCTGTTTCGCGGAGAAAGTCGCCGGCACCGATCGAGGCATAAAGTCCCTGTGTTTGCGCGCTATGCCTGGTAACGATATTGATCACGCCATTCACCGCATTGGCTCCCCAAAGCGTACCGCCGGGACCGCTGATCACTTCGATCCTGTCAATATCCTCCAGCAGCACGTTCTGCTGCTCCCAAAGCACGCCCGCATACAGGGGCGTGTAGACGGTGCGGCCGTCTATCATCACCAGCAGCTTGTTCGAAAAAATATTGTTGAATCCCCTCGCGCTGATGATCCAAACGCTGGCGGAATACTGTGCCACCTGCAGGTTCGGAGCAAGGCGCAGGGCTTCTGCCACATTGGTGGCACCGGAACGGCGGATGTCCTCATTGGTGATGACCTGGATGGCCGATGCAGCCTCGTTCAGCCTTTCAGGTATCCTTGAAACCAGGGTCACCTCGAGGTTCATCAGCTCTTCAACCGAAAGCTTCTTGATCTCCCTTGGCGAAAGCCCCGGCTGCGCACCCGCGCCAAGAGCGGCAAGGCAACAGAAGAAGACAGGCCAAAAGCGGCGGAACGGGATATATTTATCAAGATCCATAGGCTGGGTTTTGGGCTTTGAGCAATCCCTGAAGAAGAACGGTCAGTTCATTGAAACTGGAAGGCTTTACAATAAAATCGGTAGCACCCATGGTCCTGACCTCCGCGATAGAGCGCGGATCGGCCGAGGTGGAATACATATAAACAGGAACCTCAGAGAAGCGCTGCCTTGAGCGGATCTCGACCAGGCATTGCTTGCCATTCATCAGGGGCATATTCATATCGATGAAAATAAAAGAAGGCGGTTCGGCCATGGCGTCCAGCATTTGCAATGCTTCCACTCCATTACAAGCCACTGTGCAGTTAACAGCAGGATCTACTTCCTGCAAAGCCATCTGGAATATTTCCTGGTCTTCTTCATCGTTGTCTACGAGAAAACAACTGAACGTTTGCTGCATAGCAGGGATAGTTGTTAAAAAGGTTAAGGGAAAAATAAAGCCGGAAAGTTAAGCTAAATCGCATTGATGAGCAGCATCATTCTGTGACAGGCTGCAAAACGGCAGGGGCCTTTACAGGGATGAAGAGACAGAAGAATGGTCCGGTAAGGTCGCACCATTATTTCTTTGTGTCGTCAACGTCATTTTTTTGTTTGGCAGGCAAAACATCACCTGCAAACCGTAATTTCGGTCGCCTGAAAAACAAAACGATCCATGACAAGCCACCCGGTATGAAGGTCCAGAAGGACCTCGCCCGGATAGCCACGATCCAATGACCATGCAAAAACCCGGTTACAACCTCAACTTTTCACAATGCCTATACCGGACAGCCATTATATCGTCTACGCAGACGATGATGCCGACGACATACAGTTTTTTCACGAATATTTTTCGGGGGTCTCCGACCTGCCCATCCTCAGTTTTGAGAATGGCCGGGAGCTGATCTCTTTTTTAACCACCGTGCCGCCTGGCAGGTTTCCGCTGATCATTATCCTTGATATCAATATGCCCGTTATGTCGGGATGGGAAACAGTGGCCTATCTTAGAAATGATGAGCGATACAGGGAAATCCCCCTGCTCATGTTTTCGACCACCGCTGCGCAGAACGAACAGCGCAATGCCAGTCTTTATAAAGTAGATGTGATCACCAAACCGCATAATGGCGAAATGGCCGTTAGTGTGGTACAGAAGCTTAAAAGCTATATACCTGAGCAGCCTTCCTGAGCCGGGCTCCCATACCGCTGCGTACACGGGAGCGGACAGGCTGTTTATACTTGCTGGTGCCGGGCAAGTTGCTTTGTGTTACCGTTTTTTAAGGATAGCATTTGTCTTAGCATCAGACATCCCAACTGATCTAGAAGCGAAGTTTGAACACTCGTGAAGGAACGCCTAGCCGGCGAGGCCAGCCTTATGGCGGAAGAAGATACAGCACGCGCAGTTTTATACCGAATTCAAAGAAGAAAACAGATTAACTTCCCTTAACTAAAATCATTGCCATGATCAGACTTGCCATATGCTTTCTTGCTCCCTTGCTTCTTGGCCTGGCTTACACCATCCCTGCATATTCGCAAGCCGGCAGGCCGCTTCGGGTAGGCGTGGCAGGACTTACACATACACATGTGCACTGGTTGTTCAACAGCGCAAAAGAAGGCGATATCGAAATCGCAGGCATTGCCGAAGCAGATACCTCGCTGGCAGGAAGGTATGCGAGGCAGTACGGCATCGCGGCCAACAAGATCTACCCTCACCTGGATGCCCTGCTGGATGCGGAAAAGCCCGAGGCCGTTGTTGCCTTCAACGCAATATCCGAACACCTCGAAGTGGTACAGCGCTGTGCCCCAAAAGGCATTCATGTAATGGTTGAAAAGCCGCTGGCAGTAAGCCTTGACCAGGCCAGGCAGATGGAGGCACTCGCAAGGCAGCATAAAATATTGCTGCTCACCAATTATGAAACCACCTGGTACAGCAGTGTGCACGAAGCCTACCGCATGGTGAACGATTCCGCGGCTGCAGGCCCCATACGAAAGATCGTTGTGCACGACGGGCACAAAGGTCCCCGCGAGATCGGGGTCAACAAAGAATTCCTGGACTGGCTTACCGATCCTAAGAAGAATGGTGCCGGCGCACTTACAGACTTCGGCTGTTATGGAGCTGATCTGTCTACCTGGCTGATGAAAGGCCAGAAGCCAATTTCTGTAACGGCCATCACCCAGCAAATAAAGCCTGATGTGTATCCGCAGGTCGACGATGAAGCCACCATCATCCTTACCTATCCGGCCGCCCAAACCATCATACAGGCATCGTGGAACTGGCCTTTCCCGCGTAAGGATATGGAGGTCTACCTGCAGGCCGGATCCGTAGTGGCGAAGAATGGCAGTCAGTTGTTTTATCGCTTCAATGAGAGCCAACGGGAGTCATTGGTTATGCTGCCTGCCAGAAAGCCGCCCTTTCACGACCCCTTCTCTTATTTTAAGGCAGTGGTGAGAGGAACAGTAAAGCCGGGGGACAACGACCTTTCCTCACTTCCGCTCAATATGACGGTCATGGAGATCCTTGAGGCTGCAAGGCAGTCGGCAAAAGAAGGCAAAACAATCCTGCTGGCGGGAGATCGCTAAGCGGGGCAGATATCCTAGCTTTGCCGGTCCCTCATGCGTATAGGCGATATCATACTACCCGATTTCCCCTTGCTGCTCGCTCCCATGGAAGACGTGAGCGATCCGCCGTTCCGTTCCATTTGCCGCGAAAATGGGGCCGACCTCACCTATTCCGAGTTCATCTCCAGTGAAGGGCTGGTACACAACCGGCAAAAATGCCGCAAGAAGCTTCATATCATCGAAACGGAGCGGCCGGTTGGCATACAGATCTTTGGAGGCGATGAAGACAGCCTGTCGAAAGCATCTGCCATCGTGGAGCAGCACCGGCCCGAACTGCTAGACATCAATTTTGGCTGCCCGGTCAAAGGCATAGTCTGCAAGGGCGCCGGAGCCGGGGTACTCAAAGACCTCAAGCTGATGGTTCGGCTTGCCGAGGCCTGTGTAAGATCGACCAGTCTGCCGGTAACCGTTAAGACCCGCCTTGGTTGGGACGAGAACAGCATTCATATAGAGGAGGCTGCCGAGCGGCTCCAGGACGTGGGTATAAAAGCCCTTACCATCCATGGCCGTACACGCAGCCAGCTTTACAAGGGTGAGGCCGACTGGCGGCTGATCGCCAGGGTTAAGGAGAACCCGCGCATGCATATTCCTGTTTTTGGCAATGGCGATATCAACAGTCCGCAAAAAGCTCTCGAATACAAAAAAAGGTACGGTGTCGACGGCATGATGATCGGTCGTGCGTCCATCGGCTATCCCTGGATATTCAGGGAGATCAGGCACTACCTTGCCACCGGCGAACAGCATGCGCCACCATCGGTTGCAGAGCGGGTTGCGGTATGCCGTGCCCACCTGCTGCAAGCCATAGCTTACGAAGGCATGGAAAGAGCCGTATTTGAAATGAGGGGCCGCTATACCGCCTATCTCAAGGGCCTGCCGGGCATAAGGGATTATATTCAAAAGCTCGTGCGGCTGCAGGAGACCGGTACCTTGATGGCAATGCTCGACGAAGTGGAAAGAAATTACGAAGGCTTCGAAACAGTACACATCCCTGTTGAGATCAGGGACTATCACCAGCATTATTCCACCTAGTATAACTGGCACAACTGACGGCAGCACTGGCTTATAGCACCAGCTGTTCGTAGAGCTTCTGCAGGGTTTGAGACGCACTGCCGCATAAACCGGGATGAACCGGGGAGGTTTGCAGGATGGTGCTTCTTGCCGCCGTCAGCCAGCGAAAGCGAGAGGCGATCGGAAGCCTGCCGATAGGCCCTCCCTCCTGCTTTCCCGCACAGATATTCTCAAAAGCACATACTCTTGCTTCAAGCTCCTCGAGTTCGATGGTATGGCTGAATGAAAGCAGCTTTTCCCTGTTGAGAGAAAAAAGCGATCCAAGAAAGCGCTCACCGGGACAATAAAGTATTACACCGATATTGAGAAACTCCTCCCTTTCCACCCGTGGCACAACGCGTATGACCGCATATTCAAATAGCTGCTTCTCTTGCATGGTTGGCCTCTTTAACTAAGGTTGGTGAAATGGAAAGTCTTGTATGAAGAAAACGGATATATACCTCGCGGCGCTCCTGTGGTGTTTGTTCCGAGGATTCGTCGGCCAGCCATTCGTCGGGAATAATGGAAACAATAGACCGGATGCGCCCCGGGGTGAGCAGTGATTGCCCTTTCTCTCCGGCTTCTTCTAAAGCCGTGGCCCAGGGAAGCAGCACATGGTCCTTTATTTGCGGGAAGGATCGCCTTCCTTGCTCCTCGGGGTCGGACCAGGCATGATGAAAATAGAAAGAGGCACCATGATCGATCAGCCAAAGCTCTTTTTGCCAGATAAGCATATTGGTATTACGTGCCGTACGGTCAACATTGGTGATGAGGCTGTCCAGCCAAACGATCTGCGAGGCAAGCTCCGGCGTGATGGCCGAGGCTATTGCAGGATCAAAGCTCACGGAGCCCGAGAGATAATGCAAGGCCAGGTTGAGGCCTACGCTGGCCTTGATGAGATCCTGTATCTCCTCATCGGGTTCAGAGCGTGCAAAAGCAGGATCGAGCTGCGTGAATACGATCTCCGGGATCTTCAATCCCAGCGCGCGGGCAAGCTCACCTCCAACAAGCTCAGCGATCAGGGCCTTTACGCCCTGCCCGGCACCCCTGAACTTCTGCACATATAAAAAGCCATCATCCGCTTCTACGATCGCGGGCAGGGAGCCACCTTCCCTAAGCGGCGTCACATAACGCACAACCTCCACGGTTCTAAGCTCAAGTTTCTGATCGTTCATCGTAGTTTCTTTAACGGACCGTTTCGTATATCCCTGTTAACAGCCCAATTTATAGATTTTCCTGCAGCCGGGCCATCACGATCATCTATCGAAGAATCGTATCAAGGAACCAGGCCTGTCGGGGCAGCCTTTGCACAAATACTTTATCTCCCGGAATTGCTCTTCCATCTACGTCCTGCACCAAGAGCCTCGTGTCGTCTATCAGCAATTCGAGAAGATAATAACTGCCGTAAAAAGCGCGCCCCGTCACGACACCTTGAATGCCCTTCTCCGCCAGCCGGAATGCCTCAGGCCTTGCCACCAGGTGTTTGCTCTGAGGCATATTTTCAGGCACTGGTAAAAATAGTCTTGCAACGTGGGGCGGCAGCAGGCTGCAGCTTCCCAGCATGGCCGCGGCATATTCATTCACCGGCTCGTGGTAAAGCTGCTCGGGGGTGCCCTGCTGTATAACGTGGCCGCTCTTCATCAGCAGCAGCTCACCGGCCCAGGAGAGGATATCCAGTGGGTCGTGCGATACCAATATGCAGCTTACACCGAGCTCGTCGCCAATATCTGCAATCACCGACTGAAGCACCTGCTTATGTATACGGTCGAGATTGGAGAAAGGCTCGTCCAGCAGCAGGAGTCTTGGCGACGACAACAAGAGCCGGGCCAGGGCGATGCGTTGTCTTTCCCCGCCCGATAGCTGGTGGGTCCAGCGCTTGAGCAGGTGATCGATGCGGCATAATTTGCAAAGTGTTTCCAGCCTGCCTTCTTCTGACTTGTCGGCATAGGATAGCTCTTCTTCCACACGGTAATGGTTGCGCAGCTCGAAATGCTGCGAGAGGTAGACAATGCCGGCATGACCAGGCAGAAGCTTTTCTTCCGGACCCGGCACGCGCTGTCCCTCAAAAAAAACATTCCCCCGGTCTGCTTGCATCAAGCCGGCAATAATCTTCAGCAGGCTGCTTTTTCCTGACCCTGTTTCGCCGATGATGGCCAGCTTATGCCCCCTTTCCTGCGCAAAGCTTATCTCGTGCAAAACAGCACCCGTCGTGTTGCTCTTGCCAATACCCTCAACCCTTAATAGACTCATATTTTCAATGCTATTGAAATTGCCTTGAGTGAAGATAAGGAATGAGCAGCCTGGAGGTGGTTGAAGATGAATGCTTCAGTGGGTTCAGGATATTTTTCATAGCCTATTCGAACCGGATGTACATATGCCTGAAGTTGATCACCATCCGGTCGAACTGGCGGAAAGCATCCTGCCCCAGGTTACCGAAATACAGCTTGTCCTTGGGGATCAGGGCGATTGTCTTAACATTCACGCTGTCAAAAACGATCTTCCTGCCACCGCTTTCCAGCACAAGATTAGGGACCTTGTAGGCCCTGACCTCCCTTGATCCGCCCACACCGCCGAACTGCATCAAATAAGGTTCGGATGTTCTCTCGATCATTTCCCGGTAGCGTTTGTAGAACAGGTGGCCAAGGAGGGTGGACTGCGCACCCGTGTCAAAGCTGAACGGAAGTGCGTCCGATCCGTATTTGATATTGATAACGGGCAGCAGCTCATCAAGCCCGAAATTGTTAAGCGTATCCGGTTGCGGAGTCGCCGGTACCACGATCTGCTGCGCCTTGTGTTCAATACTTACCTGGCCCATCTGCTCTATTACCGGGAAGCCTATGATGCCATCGATTGTGTAACCGCCTGAAAAGCTTAAAGCCTCATCCGGGAAAACAATAAATACTACATTATTGACGACGATACCGCCAAGATCCAGCACCGGCGCAATGGCCAGCCGTGCTTTTACCACCTTGCCTGTAAAGCTCTGAACCTTTACCTGGTGGCGCAGCTGCTTTAACCCGAACTTGCGTGCTACCGACCTGCTGACCACAGAGAGCCCAGCCCCTGTGTCAAAAACAAAATCGGCGATAGAGTCGTTCATATTTACTTTAAGCCTGATCAGCCCCGCAGCATCGGTCTTATAAGGCAGTACGGCCCCTGTGCCGATGGCTATCCGCTGGGGTTCAGCGTCGCTGAGGTTTTTCCAGATGAGAGACGCATTCCGCAGCTCGCCCAGCTCCCTGCCTGAGAAACCGGCATTGTAGCGCGAAAGCAGGGTCTTTGAAGCCTGGTAGGCAAGCCGGTACTGGTATTGCTTGGCATAATTATCCATCCTGAGCTTGAGCAGCGCGGCCTCCTCTTTTTCAGAAAGTCTGCCGGCAAACGCAACGGAATCGAGCAGCGTGTTCGACCTTTCTGCCTGGTTGAAAAAATTGCTGAGGAAACACTGGTAGTAAAGCTGCCTTGAAGGCTCATAAGCTACTTTGCCTTCTGCCAGGTGCTCCCGCAGGGCAAAGAAATTTCTTGCCTCGAGCAGGGAATCGGCTTTTGACTGAGCCTGCAAGTCACAGCTCGCTAGAAGAGCCAGGAAATAGAATATCAAGATCCTCATATGATGCTATTTGCTTTCCGAAGGTAAGCCAATCGGAAGGCTTTACGGATTTTGAACGGTCACTTGCCCGATGGCGCATCCGGATGAACCATCGGTGCCCTGCCTAATGTTAAATAGCCGAACTTTGCCGGCAGCTCACCAATGCTCACCCCTTATGAAACAGCTTGCAACGCTTATGCTCTTACTGCCGTTCCAGTTTCTTTTTGCCCAGGTGCGTACCGATGCCGTGGGCCGGTCCGGTCTGCCATCGGGTATAAGCTATACCGGCAAATTCAAGAGCGCCCTTCGCTGGAAAGACAGCAGTGGCCTCCATCTGCTGGTTGTTTCGGAAACCGGCGTCACATCTTCCAAAAAAGATCCGGATCTAAGAGAAGCTGCCCTGGCTGCCCATCATTACCTGCTGAACGAAA
>DASTPZ010000138.1:0-5221 GCA_035761965.1 Flavisolibacter sp.
CCTTCACCTTCACGCGGTTACCAATGGCTTCCTCGCCGTCTTTGATCTGGGTCATCCTGCGGATGTCCAGCCTTACCGAAGCATAGAATTTAAGCGCGTTACCGCCCGTGGTTGTTTCAGGGTTGCCGAACATGACCCCGATCTTTTCACGAAGCTGGTTAATGAAGATGCAGATCGTATTCGTTTTTGAAATGGTTGCTGTAAGCTTACGCAATGCCTGCGACATAAGGCGGGCCTGCAGACCCATTTTAGAGTCACCCATCTCGCCTTCGAGCTCACCCTTGGGAACCAGGGCAGCTACCGAATCGATCACAACTACGTCGAGGGCGCCGGACAGGATGAGGCGATCAGCGATCTCAAGGGCCTGCTCGCCATAATCAGGCTGCGAAATGAGAAGATTATCGATGTCGACACCCAGCTTTTGCGCATAAGAGCTGTCGAAAGCATGTTCTGCATCGATGATGGCGCACATGCCGCCCTTTTTCTGAGCTTCGGCAATAACATGCGTGGCAATCGTTGTTTTACCGGAGCTTTCAGGACCGTAAATCTCTACGACGCGGCCTTTAGGCAAGCCACCGATGCCAAGTGCGGCATCCAGGCCAATAGAACCAGTGGATACAACCTCGATCTGCTGTTCTCCACGCTCATTCATCATCATTACACTTCCCTTGCCAAAATCCTTATCGATCTTGTCCATGGTAAGTTTCAGCGCTTTTAATTTTTCAGAATTTGACATGTTGTTTAGTTGAAAAAGTGAGAAGAATGATGGCTCTTTTCAGCTCTGTCCGCGCATCGATTCTTGAATTTTTTATTTGCTTACAAAGCTAATGATTTTAGCAAAAGGTACGAAGAAATTTGATCACTATTTTGATTAAATTCATGTGAAATCAAAAGAAAAAAACTCATTTTTTTTGAGCTCTTTTTTCGGGCTGTCGGGATCCCGCATCCGGTGCCGGTTTGCGCCCCGTGCAGAGGCTGTTTGGAACTGTTCTCGCATATTGCTTTCCGGCAGATGCCGGACCTTCCCAGACCGGTTTTATCACGCTCCGGGATATTTAACGGAATTTCCTTAAAACCATTATTATATTTGTTCTCCAGTAAATCAAACAAAATGAAAAAAATCCTTCTCTCCGCCACAATAGCCCTGGCCCTTTCCGCTAATGCACAGGATAAAGAAAAAACACCGGCTGAAAAAGGTGTGGTCTATGGCGTTGTTTCCGAAGAAAAAGCCCCCCTGTCTCCCGATGAGCTCAAGACCAAATTGGTGAATGATAAGTTCGAAGGCCAGGTGAAAGGCAAAGTAGTTGAAGTTTGCAGGGCCGAAGGCTGCTGGATCCGTCTTCAGAAAGCCGATGGCACCTCCATGATGGTCAGGGCCAAGGACCATGCCTTCCTTATGCCTGAAAATATCCTTGGCAAAACAGTACTTATCGAAGGCAATGCAACGGTTAAGGAAGTAACAGAAGATATGCGCAGGCATTATGCCGAAGACGCCGGTAAATCAAAGGAAGAGATCGCCAAGATCAAAGGTTCCGAAAAAGATGTCCAGTTCGCCGCCAAGGGCGTTAAGGTCCTGGATTGATCTCATTTCTATTACTGTATTAGGTCCCTGCCAGGCAGGGACTTTTTTTTGCCCTGATGGCATGCGTTTTTTATACCTGCCTTCGTGAAAATCCTTGCTTATAGCTTGTTCTGCATCATTGCCGCCTGTCAAATGCCGGAGGAGCGCAAACCCCTGCCTGCCGCAGCACCCGATACCGCCACCTTTATCCAGGCTGCAGACAGCAATGCCGCTGTTATGGATAGCCTGGCGGCACCGCTTCCCGCTCCAACACCCATCCGCCGCCCGCAGGGAATCTACCATGCCTACATCCCCTTCAAAACCCGCATGGAGCAAATGGTGGTATTCAACAGAGACCTCACCTTCAAACTCCAGGAAACATATTTTGCGGGCAAGAAGGACAGCGTCGTGGTTACAGAAGGCACCTGGCTTCCTTCCGATGGTTACATCTGGCTCTATAAAGACCAGCTCGTCCGCGGGCGCTATGCCTGGAAAGACGATGTTCTTCATTATGTAAGCCCCCTGCTCCAAAAACAGATCCCCATGCAAGGAGCCAAAGACATACTTGAGAACAAAACCTGGGTCAACAGGAAGAACCAGGGTTTTTCCTTCTTTGGCATTGGCAATGAGCCCTTCTGGAGCATCTCCATCTCCGTTCGCGATAGCCTGCAGTTTAACCTCGCCGATTGGAGCCAGCCTCTCAACCTCAGGCTCACGGGCAGGACCAGTTCCGGCGACAGTCTTATCTTCCTCGCCGCGGCCGATAGCCAGCAGCTCAGGCTTACCATTCTGCCTTATTTCTGCAGCGATGGCATGAGTGACCAGGTCTATCCCAATAAGATCAGGATAGAGTACAACAAGCAGGTGTATACCGGCTGCGGTGTGCTTTTCAGGCCTTAATCCCTTTCCGTCATGACTTCTTTCCTGGCCTGCTCAAGATCGGCCTCCTCCTGGTTAAAGGTGCTCTTCTCGTTTCCCTGCTCAGGCTCACCAAAAGCGCTTGTTTTCTGTTTCTGGCCCTGTTGGCCGGACTGGTCTTTTTCGCCCTCGTTTTCCCTTATATTCTCTTTTTCCTTGTTCATAAAATCATTTACCGGTAATACAGAAAAATAAGGGCCAGGCTTTGCCTGCCTGATTTCCTTCGGCTCAATAATTGAGCGTTGCCCTGTATGAGATGCTTCTTTATTTTGCTGGCCACTTTTGCTTGCTTTTTTTCGAGGTCCCAGCCAATCAGCTATCCTTACCCGGTCAGTTACCTGCAGCTCAACATCGGACAGCAGGCGGTAAAAATGGCTTATATGGACGCAGGTGCCGAAAAGCCCAATGGGGAAACCATCCTGCTCTTTCATGGCAAGAATTTCAACGGCTATTATTGGAAAGACCTCATACCCATTCTGCTGAAAAGCGGCTACCGGGTGGTCGTTCCCGACCAGGTAGGCTGGGGTCTTTCCGATAAACCCTCCATGCATTACAGCTTTCACCTGCTGGCTGCCAATACCAAAAACCTGCTTGATACCCTGGGGATCAGCAAGGTACACCTCATAGGACATTCCATGGGAGGCATGCTGGCCGCCCGTTTTGCTCTTTCCTATCCGGCAATGGTGGGCAGGCTCATTCTTGAAAATCCCATCGGGCTTGAAGACTACCGGACCTTTGTACCTTACCGTTCTGCCGATGAGCAGTTTACCGCCGAACTTAAGACCGATTATGAATTGTTGAAAAAATACCAGCAGAGCTATTACCCCGAATGGAAGCCGGAATATGAACAATATGTGAGAGCACAACACACAGCCTTGCAAATCCCTGATTTCCGGCAGGCAAGCTGGGCGGCTGCGCTCAGTTACCTGATGATCTATGAACAGCCGGTGCTCTACGAGTTTAAGCTTATTACACAGCCTGCCCTGATCGTAATTGGACAGGAAGACAGAACGGTCGTTGGAAAAAACCTGCTTACAAAAGAAACCGCGGCAAAGCATGGACAATATCCTGCCCTTGGAAAGCAGCTTCAGCAGCAGATTAAAGGCTCAAAGCTCGTTGAGCTCAAAGGTGTGGGGCACATACCACATATACAGTCGCTTCCGGTTTTCGCTAAAGAAGTGGTGGATTTTTTAAGTCGCGATAAACAGCAATGATCCTTCCTGCCCGTTTTTATCCAAAGACCTGTCTTATCACAATAAAGCCCATCCAGCCCATCAGTGCTACCACCAACCAGCCCGTAATGGTCATCCAAAGCGGGTGACGGTAATTGCCAACCAGCTTTTGCCGGTAAGCGGCGAGCAAAATAACCCCGAGCGCCACCGGCAGTATAAGGCCGTTTACCGCTCCCGCCAGTATAAGCAGCCTGGCGGGATTGCCCAGGACCAGGAATATAAGCGCCGAAGCCATGATGAATACAGAGGTCAGCAGCCGCTGATGTTTTTCAATGGCCGGGTGAAAGGTCTTGAAGAAAGATACAGATGTATAGGAGGCACCCACCACCGATGTGATGGCCGCGCACCACATGACGAGTCCAAAAAAGCGCAGCCCTGCCTTACCACCCGCCTGCTCAAATACAGAAGCAGCAGGATTTGTATCCGATAGCTTTACACCCTGCCATACCACTCCCAGCGCGGCAAGGAACAGCACAAACCGCATAAGCGATGTAATGGCTATGCCTGATACTGCGCTCCTGTTGACCTTCGGTAACGCAGCGGTACCTGTAAAGCCTGCATCGATCAGGCGGTGTGCGCCTGCAAAGGAAATATAGCCACCCACGGTGCCGCCTACAAGGGTGATGATCTTGAACATGTCGATCTTATCGGGCCATAAGGTGCGATACAATGCTTTTCCAAGTGGTGGGGAGGATACTACTGCTATGTAAAGCGTAAGACAGATCATCAGCAGGCCGAGAAAACCCGCTGCCCGGTCCATGAGCCTGCCCGCTTCCTTATACCAGAAAATAACCAGCACAGGTATAAGGCTAAGCATGGCACCTGCTGTACTGTCGATTCCGGTAAGGGCATTCAGTCCCAGTCCGCAGCCTGCTATATTCCCAATGTTGAATACAAGACCGCCAAAGCCGATCAGCAGGGCCAGGACCAGCCCAAGTCCGGGCAATACGTTATTGGCTATATCCTGCGCCCTTTTGCCGCTAACGGTAACCACCCGCCAGATGTTGAGCTGTGCTCCAATATCGAGCAGCAGAGAGATGAGAATAACAAATCCAAAAGAGGCAAGCAGCTCCTGCGTAAATTTTGCGGTTTGTGTTAAAAAGCCCGGGCCGATGGCGGAAGTAGCCATGAGAAAGGCCGCGCCAAGTATTGCTCGATTTTTCTTCATGGGCTGGGCCGGGTCAGGTGTACCGTTTCTGGTTTTTTGTACAGCTTTAATTTCTTTCCATCAATGCTTTTCCACTTCCTGCCAGCACTTCTTTGATTTTTCTGGCAAAAAGCACGGCATTGCGCTGATCGCCGTGGATGCAGACAGTATCAGCAACAATAGGAATTATCTTACCGGAAAAGCTTGTAACAGATCCCTCGTTCACCATTTGCTTTACCTGGTGCAGCGCCTGGTTCACATCTTCGATCATCGCTCCTTCCATCGATCTTGGCACAAGGCTGCCGTCTTCGGCATAAGCGCGGTCTGCGAATACCTCATTGGCCACTTTAAGTCCAGCTGCGG
>DASTPZ010000139.1:0-21386 GCA_035761965.1 Flavisolibacter sp.
CCTGATATACTCAGAATCCGGTCCGGCGCCGCCATGCACGGCAATGGCAATCTTATTCATGCGATAAGGGTGTTTGAGTATTAAATCCTGTCAGCTCGCTGGTCAGCTTATTTACCAGCTCATCGTAATTATCCTGGTCACTGATCCAGATCATTCCTTTTTTGCGAATGACGATCTTTTGGGGAATGTATTCCTTGCCTGTATAATTGGTGCTTTCCTTAAGGTGAAGATGGTAAACATCCTCTTCCTGCCGGTAGACGGAATACACAAGGGGCAGACCGTGGTATTGAACCTGTATTTGTAATGCCATGTTTTTCAGTTTTCGTTCAGCAGGGCCTTGGCCGGCGTGAACTCCCGCGTGCCGATATCGAAAAGATCGGGCCGTGACAGCACATGCACATGTATATTGGATAGAGATAAAGGCATGCCGGTTTTTATGGCCGCTATATTATTGAAGCTCACATGGCTGCCATCCACGATCACGACGCTGCTCGAACCGATGGCCTTTATACGGCTTCCTTTTTCAACAATGATTCCTGTATCCTCATCCAGTCCTATGCCGATAGAGCCCGGCTGAGCCGCAATAGCCTGTACCAGCCGCCCAAACCTTCCTCTTGCATCGAAATGGGTGTCTATGATCACCTGCTGCAAGAATCCGAAACCAATATTGAACTCCACTTCGCCTTTCATAAAGGCCTTGTTCTCGTTCCCCCCACAGATCATGGTATTGCTCATGGCCGCAGCGCCTGCGCTGGTTCCTGCAATCACAAAAGCTTCGGTCTCGTAGCGCTCACGGATGATGGAAAGAAACTGTGTGCCGCCAAGGGCTGAACAAAGCCTGAGCTGATCGCCACCGGAAAAAAGTACGCAATTGCATTTTTCCAACCGCTCCAGGGTCTTTTTATTGTCGGACTCATCCCGGCTCCTCAGCTTCAAATGACCCAGCTCACAGTCGAGCCTCCTGAACGCTTTTTTATAGCTCTGGGCAATTTCATCGGGAATGGAAGAGGCCGTCGTGATCAGCTCTATCCTCGGTTCCGATCTTTTGCCCCCAGCTAACTCTACGATCTGGCGCAGGATACCCTCCTCGAAAAAATCCAGCCTATTCTTTTTGACCTTTTCTTCCTCGCCCTTGTCTTCAGCACCGCCGATGGCTATAAGGTAACCTTTTGGATACTGCATGCCGGATATTCCAAAAAAGTATGCCATCAGGGGTCAGCTCAGCAAAGGAGCTCAGGAGTTGGTATAAAATTTCTTATGTAATAAGTACAAACAAGCTATATGATAATCAAAGAGATTAAAGTGCTCAGAGGACCAAATTTCTGGTCTGTGCGACATCATAAGTTAATGCAGTTCCTGTTAGACCTTGGTGAGCTGGAATTCCGCCCAACGAACCAGATACCCGGATTTTACGATCGCTTGCAGACCCTTCTTCCTTCCCTTTATACGCACGAGTGCAGCGAGGGCCATCCCGGCGGATTTTTCAGCCGCGTGCAGGATGGTACATGGATGGGACATGTGGTTGAGCATATAGCCTTGGAACTGCAGAGCCTCGCCGGTATTGAGGTTGGCTTTGGAAGAACGCGCAGCACCGGCACAGAAGGGGAATACCACGTGGTATTTGCCTATGCAGAGGAGGCCGAGGGTGAATATGCCGGCCGGGCAGCGGTGGAGCTGGCAGAAGCGCTGGTGAGGGGAGAAAGTTATGACGTGAAAGCTGCCGTCAATCGTATAAAAGACCTATGGTTTGCGCAAAAGCCAGGTCCCAGCACCGCTTCCATCCTAAGCGAGGCAGCAAAAAGAAACATACCCTGCATACGGCTCGACAATGGCTCGCTGGTGCAGCTGGGCTATGGGGCACAGCAGAAGCGCATAGAGGCTACCCTCAGTTGCAGAACAGGCACGATTGCATCGGACCTGGCAGGCGATAAGCAAAGAACGAAAGAATTACTGACCGCGGCCAATATACCTGTGCCCCGGGGCTGCGTTATCAGCGATGTGGAAAACCTGCGAAATGCCATCGGGGAGGTAGGTTTCCCGGTTGTGATAAAGCCGCTCGACGGAAATCATGGAAAAGGTGCTACAATTAACATTACTGCATGGGAAGAAGCCCATATTGCCTTCGAAAGGGCAAAAAAAATTTCCAAAGAAATTGTTATTGAAAAGTTCATTGAAGGCAATGATTACCGTATCCTTCTCGTCAATTACAAGATCGAAGCGGCCGCCCTTCGTACGCCGGCTTGCATCACCGGTGATGGACAGCATACCATAACCGAGTTGGTGCACATGCTGAACCAGGATCCGCGGAGAGGCCTTTCGCATGAAAACATGCTCACCGCGGTTACGATAGACGAGATCACGTTGGAAACGCTTTCAAAGCATGGCTACACGCCTGATTCGGTCCTGCCCAAGGGCCTGCATTGCGTGCTCAAGCCCACGGCAAATATCAGTACCGGCGGTACGGCAACGGATATAACCGATGATATCCACCCTTCCAACAGGTTGCTTTTTGAGCGCGTTGCGAAGCTTATCGGACTTGACATCTGCGGCATCGACGTAATGGCCCATAGCCTGTCCGAGCCGCTGGCCCAGAGCGGTGGCGCCATCATCGAGGTCAACGCCGCACCCGGGCTGCGCATGCACCTCGAACCCACATCAGGATCGCCACGCAATGTGGCAGCACCCATCGTCGATATGCTTTTCAACAGCGACGGCCGCATCCCAATTATAGCGGTTACCGGTACCAATGGCAAGACCACAACCACCAGGCTTATTGCACACATCGTGCAGCAGTCAGGTGTATTCACCGGCTATACTACAACAGACGGCATCTATCTGAATGAAGAGCTGATCGTTACCGGCGATTGCTCCGGGCCCCAATCGGCACAATTGGTATTGCGTGAGCCTTCGGTGGAATTTGCAGTGCTTGAAACCGCAAGGGGTGGACTGCTCCGGTCAGGTTTGGGTTTTGATCAATGCGATGTGGCAGTGATCACCAATGTGGCTGAAGATCATCTGGGAAGGGATGGCATCGACAATATAGAAAAGTTGGCGAAGGTAAAATCCATTATCGCCGAAGTGGTCAAGCCTTCGGGATTTGCAGTTTTAAATGCCGACGATGACCTGGTATATGGAATGCGTGAAAGGCTCAACTGCAACATCGCCCTTTTTTCGCTTTACAGCGATAATGTGCGCATTGAAGATCATTGCCAGAAAGGAGGCCTGGCGGCCGTATACGAGAACGGCTACCTTCTCCTTAGGATTGGTCAGCAGCTGATGCCGATCGAAGAAGCGCAGCATGTTCCCATCACTTTTGGCGGCAAGTGTGAGTTCAATATAGCCAATGTGCTTTCCGCCTGCCTGGCGGCCTATACCAGCGGCATCAAGCTCAGTACCATCCGCCAGTCTATCCGGAGCTTTGTGCCCTCCTCAGAGACCACCCCGGGAAGGATCAATATGTTCAGCTTCGAAGACTTCACCGTCATGCTCGATTATGCCCACAATGCCCATGGCCTGAGGGCGCTTGGCAAATTCATCAAAACTTTTGATGCCAGCACCAGGATCGGCGTTATCACAGGAGTAGGCGACCGTAGAGACCAGGACATCATGGCCATAGGAGAAGAGGCTGCAAGGGTTTTCGACGAGATCATCATCCGTCACGACGAGGACTTGCGCGGTCGTACTGTGGAAGAGGTAGAAACCTTGATCACAAAAGGGATCGTCAGGGTCAATCCCGATATTCCGATCACGTACAGCCTGCCCGAATGCGAATCGGTTCACTATGCCATCGAGCACGCCCGGCCAGAAGCACTGATCGTGATTCTTACCGATAATATCAAGGCAGTAACCGACTGTGTGCGTGAACACCAACGCAACCGCAGGAGGGCCTGGGTACTATAGAAGAAGGATAGGTATATATCTAAAGATGCGGATGGGGAATAGTGCATTGAACTGCTTTCCTATCCGCATCCTTATTTCGAAAAGACCTGACCATAAAAAAGATGAGCGCAGCCATATGCCTCAGCTGCCGGTTTCACTATTAGGCGCATCAACGGGTTTGGATTGCGGGGAGTTTTTCTGGCGCAGGAAAATGGAGAGCACCACGATGGCAAATACTGAAAGAAATTCGCTTTGCCAGTTTTCAAAAGATTCGGACCATAGCTTTGGATTGGAAAGATATTGCATGGCCGATTCAACAGGCTTGCCCTTGATTACCTGCTCCTGGTTATAGTCTTTCAGGCTTCCATACCAGTGTGCAAGAAAAGAAAGCAGGAAAAAGAAGAAGAGGGCATAGGAAAGAGAATGTTTATAGATCGCAAGCTGCCAGCCACCATGCTTTACCGGTGCAGGTACACCCTCCCGATTGGGATCCGGTTCCCTTTCCACCTCTTCGCTTTCATCAGGGTCTTTTGATTCCGAAGAGCCTTTTTGGTACAGGAACATGCTGAGCCATACAAAAAGCCCCATCTGCAAAAATTCACTCTCCCAATTCTCGAATGTTGCTTCAATAAAGTTCCCGGTAAAGATGTACTGAAGAAAATTTACCTGTACTCCTCCTTCTTCGGCCATTTCCTCGTTATAAACCTGCATGCCCGTAAAGGCCTGGGCAACAATGGCAACTATAAAGAGCAACAGGAATACCAGTGAAAGGCTATTATTCCGGATAAATTTCTTCATATAAAAATATTTGCGGGCTTTAACAAGTATTTAAATCTCATGCCATGCTCTGCCGGAACGACCTGGCGCTGGTAATGGTTTGAGGGCAGCCACAGCGGCGGGATCGGGGTTTTAACAAATGAAGAATCAACTGCACCTGCCTGGCGGATTTGATTGATGAGGCACAGGGAAGGTCTAAAGTTTGATATAGCAGCGGTCTAATTGATCATATGAAAAAAGAAGAGATTCATCTCTGGGATATCGAACGCATCCTTTTTGGACAAGCGCCGCCTGAGTTCCTGGTCGAAGTGCTGTTAAGGTCATTAATCATATATATAGCAGGCATGATCGCCATCCGTTGGATGGGCAAAAGAATCAGCGGGCAAACATCCAATATCGAGCAGGCTGTTGTGGTAATGATGGGTGCTATCCTCTCCGTGCCTATGCAGGTGCCGGACAGAGGGCTTTTGCAGGGTTTCTTTGTATTGCTGCTGGCCCTGGCCTTGCTGAGAGGCGTCAATTGGATCAGCTTTGTTAACCTGAATTTTGAAAAGCTTGTTCAAGGCAGGGTAATCATGCTGATAAAGGATGGAGTGCTTGACCTGCGGTCACTCGAAAAAATAAAGATCACCAGGCAGCAGGTCTTTGCTTCGCTCCGTGCCAAAAAAATATTCAACCTTGGACAGGTAAAGCGTCTTTATATAGAAGGCTGCGGAACGTTCAGTCTCTATACCGAAAAAGAGGGCAGGCCCGGACTGCCTGTTTTCCCCATCAAGGATCATGAAATTCTTGAAACCCTGCAGTACCTGCCGGATAAACTGATGGCATGCTGCAACTGCGGTTATGTGACGGAACAAGACAACAGTAGGAACAAATGTGAGAATTGCCGCGGCGATCAATGGACATCGGCAGTGCTGGCTTAAAACAAAGGAAATGAAACCGGAAGAAATAAGATTGGGAGATTGGATGCGCGTACTTTTTGGTGAAAGTCCGCCTGCATTTTTCGTAGAGCTCATCATCAGGACCGTATTCCTCTTCGTACTGCTGCTGTTATCCATGCGGCTTTTAGGTCCTCGTATGGCCGGTCAGATCAGCCGTCTAGAAAAGATAGCGCTTTTTTCGCTGGCAGCGGCCATTGGCGTTCCCCTGCAGGCACCGGACAGGGGCCTGCTGCCGGCGATGGTAATAGCCCTGGTTGTTGTGGTTGTGGGCAGGGTGGTGGCAGCCTGGGCTTATAAAAGCCCCAAAGCGGAAGCAGCCCTGCAGGATGAAGCGGCGTCTTTGGTGAGCAATGGAATCATCAATATCGACAGGATGAAAAAGACCCGGATCAGCAGGGAAAAGCTCTTTTCGCAGTTAAGGGCGGAAGGCTTGAGACATCTCGGACAGGTGGAAAGATTATATTTCGAAGCAGGAGGGGACTTTACCGTTCGGCTGATGGAGCCATGTAAGCCCGGCCTGAGCATACTGCCGGAGTTTGACAAAGACCTGATTTCGGAACAAGAGTTTAAAGATGAAGAACAGCTCTGCGCTCGTTGCGGCAGGAAGCGAACCCAACAAGCACGTAATAACGAAAAATGTGAAAATTGTGGGGAGAAGATTTGGGTCAGTGCGATGATCTGACCAATAAAACCGTGTCAGGCACAATGTATGCAACTATATATCTAAACTTTGAATTATGGAACGTTTAGATCAGCATACACCCGGAAGGGACAACAGGAATTTTGATTACAATGAAGCCAATGACCGGATCACATTCATGACAGATATGGAGAAATGCATGAACAAGCTCGAATCTCAGGGCTACACAGACCAGTACAGGGTAGAGAAAGGCAAGCTTCATGACCTGACCAATGATAAGAAATACAAGGCAAAGGATGTGAAGGCGGTTAATTTCTACCGTTTCGAGGGAATTACAGATCCCGACGATATGTCTATCCTCTACGCCATTGAAACAGCCGATGGCCGCAAAGGCACGCTGGCAGATGGCTACGGCCGTTATTCCGATGACGATACCGGCGATTTCATGAAAGAAGTGGAGATCCACAAGAAAACGACAAAATCCTGATAAGAGATAAGATAAATTACCGGCGCACCCGGTAATTTTTTTTGTCTCACCTTCAAAAATTTACAGGGACCGATACGGCTTGCTCAGACTCCTCTCTGCTCATTTCCCTTGGATAATAGAAGGAAATGCGGAGGTAATAAGGATCACACGAAGAATTAATCAGCATAGCTGTATGACCAACCTAAGTTCGTTGATCCTCGAATCTGAAAGGCTTCATTTTCCAAAGCACAAAATCGCCGATGAACTGCAGGGACCGGTAAATGAAGTATAAAATGACACAGGCACAGGCCAGATCATTTCTCAGCCGGTTCTTCTCCTAAACGATCAGGCGTAGGTTTTGCATCACCCGCAACAGGGTAAACGCATCAATTATTCTGATATGGCAACGATAGGATACCATGCTTCGCACGAGCAATTCACACCATCCGACCTTCTGGGCTGGGTAGTAAGGGCAGAACAGGCCGGATTTAGGGCCATCAACAGTTCGGATCATTTTCATCCCTGGAGCGAAAGCCAGGGGCAAAGCGGATTTTCCTTTGCCTGGCTGGGCGCTGCCATGCAGGCTACGAAGCTTCCATTTGGTGTAGTATGTGCGCCTGGGCAACGCTATCACCCCGCTATTGTGGCCCAGGCTACGGCCACGCTGTCCCAAATGTTTCCCGGCAGGTTCTGGATATCACTGGGCAGCGGTGAGGCTCTCAACGAAAATATTACCGGTGAACGGTGGATCACAAAAGAAGAACGGAATGCCCGCCTTAAGGAGTGCGGCACCGTCATCAAAAGATTGCTGCAAGGCGAGCAGGTAACCCATTTTGGCTATACCCGTACACAGGAGGCGAAGCTGTATACACGGCCTTCGGTACAACCGCTCCTGCTCGGCGCTGCCGTAAGCAAAAAAACGGCGGGATGGATGGGCAGCTGGGCTGAGGGATTGATCACCGTGAGCCGTCCGCTGCCCGAGCTTAAGCAGGTAGTACGGGCCTTTAGAGAGGGGGGCGGTGAAGGCAAGCCGCTTTACCTGAAGGTGCAGCTCTCTTACGACCGCTCTTTGGAAAAAGCCCTGAAAGGCGCACATGAGCAGTGGCGCTGTAATGTGCTGCCGGCCGATATCCTCGATGATCTTTGGCAGGTCTCCCAGTTTGACGCCGCGGCCCGCTTCGTAAGGGAAGAGGATATGAGGCAAATGGTGCTTATTTCGACAGATCACAACGAGTATATAGATACGATCAGCGCCTATGCGGATTTGGGTTTTGAAAAGATTATTCTTCACAATGTAAACCGCGAGCAGGAGCAGTTCATCGGCGATTTTGGCGAAAAAGTGCTGCCGGCACTGCATTGACCATATGATATTCGCAAACCGGGTTTTGAATGAGCGGCAGGAACCGGCCTCAACAATTTTATCAGCGACAGGCGGCCATTCCTGTGTAATTATGTATGCAGGCTGCGCAGACAGATAGCAAGGAAGCCAACGAAAGAATATCAGCTGGCTTGGATCTGGACCGGTATGGCCGCTGGCTTTATTACCTGCAGTATTGAAACTTCGAAATAAATAAGATAAAAACAGGCAATCTGCTTGTAGTTGCCAAAAACTCCATTACCTTCGCGTCGGTTTTTCATAGGATATTGGATTTTACACGGGGCTGAATTTCTATTCTGGCCCTTTTTTTTTGCCCCTACCGCAAGTGCTGCCGCATTGTAAAAGCGCCAAGACCTTCCAGCCATTAGCTCCAGCCTCGTTTCCCTGTCCTCCGTTTATATCCTGTTACCTTCTTCTAAGTAAAAACCTTTCAAAAAAATAGGGCATTTCAAAGATTGACAAATTTTGCCTAGCCATTTAGATTTGTAAAAGAACAGGGCCGGGCATATCTGTTTTCTTTAAGCAGTTGAAGACATAAGCAGGTAGCCTCTCCGAAAGACCCGTTTTTAAATCCATCCATCCTTTGAAAAAAATCCACTCATCCATGAAAAGCGAGGCGTTATTCCGTCCGATGAAACAAGATCTTGATCTTCAAACGCCATTGGTCCTCCCGTTGTCCCGGGGGGACTTGTTTTTTCGCTTGCAGCCGTTTGCTGCTTATTGCCTAAGCCTCTCTGCGTAAGGATGGTAGGGGTTATCACATAATTGCCTGTATTTTGACAACAGAGCTTTGCCAGCCGGTAGACACCACTATATTTTTATGATCCTGATGGTCCGCCAGGCCCATTGCCACCTGCAAAACCATATCTGTTCACGACCAAAGCCCAGGCTTTGTAAAGCAAATGGAATATGATAAAGCTTTCTGAACCGGAACAACTCCTGTTCAGCCACCCTTTTGAAGAAAACAGGATGCTGCGCAACATGCTCAATGCATCTGGTGAAGCCATCTGCGTCGTCGACGGCCAGGGACGTTTTGTATTCGCCAATTCAGCGGCAGCCAGGCTTTGGAATTGTTTGCCCGAAGAGCTGCCCGGAACTGTATTTACAAGCCTGGTTCTTGAAGAGGATGAAGCCCATTCCCTTCACATGCTTGCCCTTGCAAGGTACTCCCGCTCACCCGCCTCTTTTGAAAACCGCTGCCGGAAAAAGGATGGCAGCATAGTTCATATGCAGTGGTCCTGTCACTGGAGCAGCGAAGAACAGCTGCTGTACATTACAGGAAAAGACCTCTCCGCCGACCCCTCCCTGAAAGCTTCCGGTACAGTCGACAAAACAGCTTCCCCGCCTGATCATGGCGACCGGTCCTGCTGGTGGGAGGTTGACCTGGTTGCGCACACCAGTCATGCATCCGATGAGCTCTACCGGGTCTGCGGCCTCGACCCATCCTCCAATCCCGCTATTAACCTGGATCTTCTTTTTTCAATTGTCCATCCCCAGGACCTCGATCAGCTGCGACTGGAGATGGAAAAGCTTGAAAAGGCAGACCATTTCCGGTATGAGCACCGTGCGATCAAGCCTTCCGGCGAACTTGTATACCTGCGGCATGATGGGGAAATAAGAAAGAATGAAAAAGGCCAGCCCGTGTACATCCGCGGAAGGATCAGTGATATCAGCCAGCTTAAAACAGAACATCCATACGGGGTACCCGAGCAAAAGCTGGCAGAACACCTGGAGCACCTGGCCGGCATCCTTGACTGTTTCGGAGACGGCTTTTTTACAGTGGATGAAAACGATATTGTAACCTTCTGGAACAAAAAGGCCGAAGAGCTGCTGAACCGCAAAAAAGAATACATCCTCGGAAGAAAGCTCTGGGATGAGTTCAAGGAAGTAATGCACCTGCGGTTCTACGAGGCTTACCGCGAGGCCGTTGAAAAAAAGCAGCCGGTACATTTCGAAGAATATTACCCCCCTACGAGCTGCTGGCTCGAAGTAAGCGCCTACCCATCGGAGAAAGGCCTATCCATCTATTTCAGGAATGTTAGTGAACGCCGCGAAAAAGACGAAGCACTCCGCATCTGTAATGAACGTTTTGAGTTTGTGGCAAAAGCCACCCGGGATGTCGTTTGGGACTGGAACCTGGAAAATGGGGCTGTTTACCTCAGCGATTCATTCCAGGCTGTTTTTGGCCATGCGATTGAAGGACAGCTCTTGTTTGACAAGATACACCCCGACGACAGGCAGGAAGCACTCGAGAGCAATCGGTGTGCGCTTCATGCCCCGGGCCAGCAGTTTTGGTCTGCCAGCTATCGTTTCATGCGTGCCGATGGGAGCATCACATTTGTAAACAACCGTGCTTATATAACGCGCAACAGCGAGGGAAGGGCTTTGCGCATGACCGGTGCCCTGCTGGATGTGACGAGAGAAAAAGAAGGAGAGCTCCTGCTTGAAAAAAGGGAGAAAAGATTCAGGGCAATGGTACAGTCGGGCAAAGAAATGATCATTGTCGCAAATGCCGGCTTTCGTGTTGAATACAGCAGCCCTAACCACCAGGCCCTGATGGGTTTTACACCCGAACCAGACAGTCTTGTTTTTGCGCCTGAGCTCATTCACCCCGAAGACAGGGACATGCTGGTTGCAGCGGCGGCGCGCATAAGCGCATACAAAACCATTGCACTCCCGCATTACCGGTGCATCGACGCGCAGGGCGAATACCGCTGGCTCGAAACAACGCTGTCAAACCATCTTGACGACGAGGACATTCAGGCCATTATAGCCAACACCATCGATGTTACTTCGGAGAAGCAGGCAGCCGATGAAGTAAAAAAGCTTTCTCTCATAGCCAAAAAAACCGCAAGCGGTGTCATGCTCACAGACGAACAGCAAAGAATCACCTGGGTGAATGCCGCCTTTACGCAGATCACAGGTTTTAGCTTTGAAGAGGCCATAGGCAAGCACCCCGGCCAGCTGCTGCAGGGAGATGGCACCAATGCCAACACGATCGCTTACCTGCGCAGCTGTATCGAACAGAAAGAAGCTTTCCGGTGCGAAATACTGAATTATAAAAAGAATGGTGATCCTTGCTGGATTGAGCTGAGCGGCCAGCCCCTGGCCGACGATATAGGTAAACCGGGACAGTTCTTTGCAACCATGACAGATGTTACGCAACGGAAGGAAGCGGAAAAGAAGGTAAGGATGTCCGGTGAACGGTACAAGCTTCTTTTCGACCAAAGCCCCAGTCCCAAATGGATATTCCATGCAGCCAGCTACCGGCTGGTAGAGGTCAACTGTGCCGCATGCGAGCTTTACGGCTACAGCCGCGAAGAATTTCTTACACTCACCATCCCGGACCTCAAGCTGCCAGAGGACATCGGTCATTTTGAAAGCCTCATGAACAACCGCGCGGAGGGCCTCAGGAGCAACCGGATCGTAAAGCATAAAAAGAAGAACGGAGAGGTATTCAGCATCGAAATCTTCACTCATGGCATCATGCTGGAAGACGGACTTCACATCATGGTGGTGGGTAACGACATGACTGAAAAGCTGGAAATGCAGCGCCAGATCATCAATGACATGAATGAAAAGCATGAGCTGCAAAAAAAGCTGAACCAGGTAATGACCGAAGAAAAACTTTCTGCACAGCAGGAGGTATCAAAAGCTATTATACAAACCCAGGAAAAAGAGCGAAGCGAGATAGGAAAGAAGCTTCACGATAATGTGAACCAGATACTTACCACCGCCAAGCTTTATGTGGAGAATATAGGCTACTATCCTGACCAGCAGGCACAATTCATAGAAAAAAGCCGCGATCTTCTTCAAAGATCGATCAATGAGATCAGGATGCTGAGCCGTGCCCTGGTAACACCGACCATCCGGGACATCGGCTTCCGCGAAACCCTGCTTGAGCTGGTCGACTCCTATAAAGAGCTGAATGTTTTCGAGGTCAGGTATTTACACGATTTTGATGAAAGCGGCATAGACAAAGGCATCAGGCTTACAATCTACCGTATTCTCCAGGAGCAGTTCAGCAATGCCGTCAAGTATGCAAAGGCCACGCTTATCAGCGTCTCCATAAAACAGCAAAAGCAAAGCCTGCTGCTTACCTACGAGGACAATGGCGTTGGTTTTGACCCTGCAGGGAAAAAAGCAGGACTCGGCCTCAACAATATCAAGAACAGGGCAGAGGTCTTTAAAGGCTCCGTCAGGCTGGAGGCCGCTCCAGGCAAGGGATGCAAGATGAAGATCAGCTTCCCCCTTTAAAGCTGCGCAAAATCTTCAGGAAGCCCTATCTTCATTAATCCCGGATAGCTTCAGTGTTCCTGGAAAATCGTGGTAAAAAACAAGGGATATGTTTCGTAAAATGTCGCCGGCGCTTAGGCTGGCATTTATCTACCTGCTTGTAAGTGTTGCGTGGATACTTTGGAGCGACAATATCGTGCATCGGCTGGCCGGTGAGAACATGGCGCTTTTTCATCGCATTCAAAGCATAAAAGGATTGCTGTTCGTATTGCTGAGCAGCGTCCTGCTTTACCTTGTTGCCCGGAAATTCTATCTCAATTTCAAGCAGTCGCTGCAAAAGGCGGAGGAGATGCTTCATCGCTACAATGCCGTTGGCGAAGCAACCAAAGAAGGCATTATCGATCACGACCTCATCAATGACATAGCCTACCTGAACGAACCCATGAAGGGCTTTATTCTTACCGGCAGTCATATCATAAAAAACTATTTACCTCTCTATCTTTCGCGCATTCATCCGGAAGACAGGGAACGCATTCGCCAAAATTTGAACAATACACTCCAGACAGCCTCCACTCACTGGCAGGCCGACTACCGATTTAAAATGGGCGATGGACGCTATCATGATGTGATCAGTCGCGGTTATATCATCAGGGAAAAATCCCTCAGGCCGCTGAGAATCATTTCTTCCTTCCAGGATGTTTCTGAAATCAGGAACATGCGGACTGTCTTTTACGAGCAGCAGATCAGGCATAAGCTCATGCTTGGCCAGTCCATCATCAATGCGCAGGAGGAAGAGCGCAACCGCTGGGCCGAGGAGCTGCATGACAACGTATGCCAGCTGCTTACGGTGGTCAAGCTTTACCTTGGCCAGCTTTCGCTTGAAAACAGCTCGCCATATGTGCTGAAAGCGCAGGAAATGACCGAAAAAGCGCTTATCGACATCCGGCAACTCTCGGCCAATATAAAACCACCGGAGTTTACTATCACCACCCTGTTCCAGGCCCTGGAAGAGCTTATTGCCAATGTAAAGCGGGTAAAGCAATATAAATTCGAAACAGACCTCGGCAAGATGAATGAAAAAGCCCTGAGCGACGATCAAAAGCTGATGATCTATCGCGTAGTGCAGGAGCAGCTCAACAACATCATCAAATATTCTTCAGCCAGCTTTGTCAGCATCAGCGTTAAAACCGGCAGCGACGGCCAAGCCCTCATAGAAATAGAAGATGATGGCATTGGCTTTGACCCTTCCGCAGCCAGGAGCGGAATTGGTCTCAAGAACATTCAAAGCAGGCTGCAGGTCTTTTCAGGTCACATGTCCGTTGAATCGGCACCGGGCAAGGGATGCAAATTAACGGCTGCATTCAGCCTTGCCTGACTATCAGTGCCGGCTTACCTGCTCCCGGCTTACGGCATGAGCTGAGATATCGGCATGTATGAAATTCACGAGGTCGCTGTTCAGCCTTTCCCTGTGCGTGTAGAACAAGCCATGAGGCGCACCCTCGTAAACCATATACTGGGCTTGACCTATCAGTTCGGCAGTGAGGTCGCTGCTCGACTCAATGGGCACGGTCTTGTCATCGTCTCCGTGAATGATCAGGGTGGGAACGGTTACCGCGGACAGATCATTGCGGAAATCCGTTTGCGAGAAAGAGAGCGCACATTGCTGGGTGGACCTGGCCGAGGCCAGTGAGGCAAGCATCCGGTAATACTCAAGCAAAGGCGTGCTTACAGGATGACTGATAAGCGTTACACCAAAGAATTTTTTACCGAAATCATCGAGGAAGCCGATCCTGTCTTTTTTCATTTGCTCCATCATATCGGCAAAAACAGATTCGTCAACGCCGTGCGGGTTATCGCTGGTCTTTAGCAGGTAGGGGAGCACGGAGCTGATAAGCACTATCCTTTCAACCCGCTCGCTGCCGAAGCGGCTAAGGTACCTTACCACTTCTCCACCGCCCATGGAAAAGCCAACCAGGGTTACATCGCGCAGGTCGAGCTGTTCAATCAGCGCCTTGAGGTCTTCGGCCAGCGAATCGTAGTCATATCCATTCCAGGGCTTGCTGGATTTACCAAATCCCCTGCGGTCGTATTTGATCACGCGGAGCCCGCTGTTAACCAGCGCATCCAGCTGATATTCCCACATTTCTTTACTCAAAGGCCAGCCATGGATCAGCACGACTGGCTTACCTTGTCCATACTCGTCGTAAGAAAGATTGACATCCTCACCGGTAGAAGTGTCTTTTGTTTTTATGAATTTCATCGTTTAGGTTTTATAAAAGCTAGCTGCATAAAAACCATTCCATCTGTTTATATGAACGGAGTGACATTATGCAGGCTGCTGAAAAGCACGCCGGAGGAACACCAACTCCTTGCAAAAGGCTGGGCACGGCGGCAGACCGCATTTCTGTGTAGGAGATCCGGATTTCTTTCAAAAGAAATTGAAGCAGGCGAAGGAGTATCCATCGGCTCATCTCAGCCAGGATGGCCGCCTTCACCTCCGTCTTTTTCCCGTTTAAACTCTTTAAGCCCTCGGCCCGCGCCCCGCATGAGCTCCGGTAGCTTTTTCGCCCCAAAAAGGAGCAGGATGACGACCAGAATAATCAGTATTTCTTTAAATCCCATAGATCTTTTGCGGAAAGCTGAAATAACAATGCCATTCATTTCAGGGCCTGCCGGCCTCGAACGCTTCTACAAGTATACATGGGTGTGAGGCAGTTGGTATACAGAAATACCGAAAGCCCTTCCGCTTGTTTAACAAAAAAACCCAACTACGGCTGATCTCTTCGGCAAAAACAATCTTTTACAATTAAAAAACCAGGGCACTCTTTTTTTCGTACTTGATTAACAAAACCCCGCGCGAGCAGGGGTTCATCGGTTAAATCTATTTCTCACCTCAATCAACATGCAATGGAAATGATCAACTCAAAAGAACAGCAGGTCCCTTCCGGCCTTGTGGACCAGCATTTGTCCCGGAGAAAATTCATCCGCGCGGCAGGCTTGCTAGGTGCGGCAGCGGCGATGGCAGGAGGCCTGACATCCTGCGATAAGGATGACGACGATGAAGAAGGCGTTAACCTGGGCAGCGGCGACATAGGCATTCTCAACTATGCCTATGCGTTAGAGCAGCTCGAAGCTGCGTTTTACATCCAGGTCCTGAATTCGCAATTCTCCGGCATTACACAAACCGAGGTCGCTTATCTTACCGATATAAGGGACCATGAGATCGCTCACCGCGAATTCTTCAAAAAGGCCCTGGATACGAACGCAATTCCTGCGCTGGAGGTTGATTTCAGCTCCATCAATTTTGGCAGCCGCGCCAGTGTGCTGGGCGCTGCAAAAGCATTTGAGGATCTTGGTGTAGGTGCCTACAACGGTGCCGGCAATCTGATCGCCGATGGCAATTATCTTTTGCTGGCTGGCAAGATCGTATCAGTTGAGGCCAGGCACGCCGCCCTCATCAGGGAACTGCTTGCCGGTAACAGTTTTGCCGCTTCGGATATTGTAGTGGCCAATGGACTTGACCAGGCTTTAAAGCCGGCCGATGTGCTGGCTGTTGCAGGCACCTATGTAAAAACAAAAATCAACGCTTCCAATTTACCCACTTCTTAAACCTATTACCATGAATCTTTATAAAGTAATTACCGATATTGAGAAGGTTGATCCAGAGGTTTACGACAGGCTCGACGGAAGACGCGAAGCCCTGAAACGATTTTCTGGTTTTGCCGGTAAGGTGGCCGCCGTGTCGCTGCCATTCATGCTTGGCTCGATGTTCAAAAAAGCATATGGCAGAACGACATCAGTAGTGGGCGATGTGCTCAATTTCGCTCTTACGCTTGAATACCTTGAGGCCGAATTTTACAAAAAAGCCGTCGCATCGGCACCTATCCCTGCTGAAACATTGGCTGGCTATACCCTTATCCGTGACCATGAGGTCGCGCATGTGGCGCTGCTGCGGCAAACCATCACAGCCCTGGGCGAAACACCCGTTACACTCACGGCAGCCAACTTCGATTTCAGCGGCGGCAATGGCAGCCAGACCGGCCCCTTTGCCAATGTGTTTACTAACTACGATGTATTGCTGGCCGTTTCCCAAGCCTTTGAAGATACAGGCGTAAGGGCGTACAAAGGCCAGGCAGCCAACCTCATCAGCAATAACGATGTGCTGAAGGCTGCTTTGCAGATCCATTCTGTAGAAGCAAGGCATGCCGCTTATATCCGTAAGCTGCGGAAGGATAGGGGTGCGAATGTAAAACCCTGGATCACCGGCAATGAGACCGGCGGCATCGCGGGTATCGAGGCTGTCTACGCGGGGGAACAGAATACAACACAAGCCAGCGTGGCCATAACCAACATCAATGGTCAAGCCATTTCGGCCAATGCCGCATCGGAGTCTTTTGATGAGCCATTGACCAAGGACGAGGTCACAGCTATTGTTAATCCCTTTATTATCTAATTCCGTAATTCCGGGTCGGACCGAGGCAAGCCGTCATCATGCCCCTGTTAAATGGACGGCTTCCTCTATACTTCGGTCAAAAAAGGCCTGCGCCCATCCGGGATCGCAGGCCTTTTCATCCATGCTCATCAGCACCGGATGGAAGGGCAGCCCTGCAATCAGGTTGGTAAGGTCCCTTGATTCTCTCAGTAATGCCTGCTCTGTATATACGAGCAGAAATCCCGGTCGCAGAATAACTAGCAGGTCCTTTAGCCCTGCCGACATTGAAACCCGACCGAGATAAAAAACCTTTATACCTTTTCGCCGCAGGGTATAGTAAAGAAATAGCGGGCATAGCTCATTCTGGCAGCCGGGTGAAACCAGCAATACAGCTTCGCAGGAGCCTTTACCCTGAGAAGGCAAATGCTCCAGCTGCACAAGGATTTTTTGACGGATAAGGTGATAGGCCAGGCGCAGGCCAACCGGCATGGATCCATCCTGCTGCTTCAGCAATTTGGTTTTCTCCTGTAAAGGCAGCAGCACCTTTTCAATGCCTGTATTGATACCGGCCGAAGAAAGATAACCATCGAGCAGCATCTCGAAATCTTCGATTTTGCATTCGAGCGCCAGGGTCAGCAGCTCATTAACGGTCTTTTGGGCAAGGATACCCGGGTTATCAGACTCATTGATCTTTTTTTTCCGTTGAAGCGGGGAGAGGCGGGATACAAAAGAAATCTTGTAATGGAGTTGATTCAGAAGCGATATATCGAAGAGCTCCCTTAGGGTAACCGTATCGTAAAGACGGATATTGGTAAGGCTGCGTGCAGGCGTCCGGATGCAGTACCGTTTTTCCCACGTGCGCAAGGTATGCGCCTGTATACCCAGCAATCCTGCCACCTGCCCGATCTTAAGGTTTTTCATACACGAAGCTTCCTTCATGTACGGTTTAAAAAGGATTGCAGTTGTGAACAAAAACCAAAGACAGGAGAGCAAATTGCCGGTTCAGGACTGTTAATAAGTACGCATAAAAAGGCCGGGCTCTTTGGAAAGCCCGACCCGACTACCAGGCTTGATTAGCTGTTTTGTAAGCAGATCTTTTTTTCATGCCTGGCAATAATCAGTTACTGCCGTGATCCTTCTTCGCTTGTGCTGCCATTTTGCCTTCCGCGGGCCTGGCCACCTTTCTTGCCGGCTTCCCGGGCTTCCTGTGAACTCCATTCATGGGCAACTCCCTGCTCGTGCGCAGCGCGTCCGCCCTTGCGCGCGATCTCCCTTTGCTTTTCAGCGTCCATGGCGGCAAAACCTCTTATTGATTTTTTCTGGGCTCCGTTTTGATTAGGCATTTCAGACATAAAATAAAGTTTTAGAGACTTCTCAGGTGAAAATAGGATGCCACCAATTTTCGCCTTTATGCCTGCTAAAACTGTGTATTTAACTGATTTATGAAAGATTTTTATCAAATCTTGAGTAGGCCGTTCTACAGCCGTGCATGATGCTTTCGGGAAAACGGCTTATTCACATAAGCATGTGTTCAGCATCTCTGCAATTGCTGAGATAAGGTGTTAATAAGTCTTACTGCTTAACCGCCAATCTGTTCAATGCTGATTAAACTCAGTTTTGTCAGGCGGTTTGGCCCGCCGTATAGGTCTCACCGTTCACAGCTATTCTTCCCGATTGCATTTATTGTGTTGCAGTAAACTCCAAGCTCATCCGTAACTACGTTCATCGCCTAGGGTCAACCTGCTTTATAGACCTGCCATTATATTAATATTATTTTTCAATAGCCTAATTTTGAGCATTATCAGGCGGCCTCTGTTTCCGGGCCCTTTATTGCAGCCATAGTCAATGTCTAAACAGTAATTGTATAGCCGGGATAGTGGTAGAGAAGCCAGCTGGAAGGAGGAATTCAAACGGTCTCAGGCAAGTTAGGCTTGGCTTTTGTATAGATGTGTTATCCACATCTCAGAAGCGGCTTCATAGAGCAAGTAAATTAAGTTCAGCCTGTGAATAAATATTGATGAGAACAGTTGGTAAACTCTGATTTGTGTAATAACATGCAGCCGTAACGCTTTTTTCCTCCCCTTTGAAAATTCTTTAGCAGCCAGTCTGCCGCTCAACATAACCTATAAAGAATTTGATTTGGTAGAACCGAAGACAAAGGTGCATACAGCCAAAGAGAGGGTGGGAACAAGAAGGGTTTATTTTTTTATCGATTCCCAGCTATGGCTTTTAACCGGTGATTGGTACTGGGAACTGCAAACAGAGAGTTTGTTTTGCAGTGATGTGATGTTTGCCCTGGAGGAAGACAGTTATCCAGGCACGAGGTCGCTTATCTATCCGGAAGACCTGCCTGCAGTCAGCGCCTGGATCACTTCCGGCAGTGCAAGAAAAAGCCCGCTCTCGTTCCGGGTTATTGATACCTGGGGAAAGCTGAGGGAAATAAAAGGACAGGGAGGCTTCGAGCCCGAGCCAGTCGAGAATTTTCTTGTAAACCTGAGCGAAAACCGGCGACTGCGCTTTGCCGAACGGCAGTTACTTAAGGCCAGGAGCGAGCAGGAAGGCCTGCAGCTGAAAACATATTTTTTCGCTGAAAAGCTTTCCGGGAATGGGATCTACACCGTCAATACGATTACCTACGAGGTTTATTTTTCGGACGGCATCTATCATCTTCATGGACTGCTTCCGCAGAGCCTCAACACACACCTTCACACCTTCACGCCCTTTATTCATCCTCAAGACCGTGACAGTGTGGTTACCGCTTTTGAGACAGCCTATCGGGAACAATGGCCGCTCAATCTAGAATACCGGCTATTGCTGAATCATACCGAGGTCAAATACATCAGCCATATCACAAGATGGACCTACTCACCCAAAGGTGAACCCCTGCTCACCGGTCATATGACCGATATCACAACGCAGAAAGCCGAGGAACAAAGGCTCGAAGAGTTGAAGAACGAGTTGACCCTAAGCCAAAACATACTTGCCCTTTCTGAATCCATGAGCCGCTCGGCTTATTGGCAGATCAACCTGCTTACGCGTAAGATCGTTTACTCCGACCAGGTATACAGGATCTATGGCATTAAGAATCAAACAGGGGCTATCAATTCTCATGTTCTTCTCAAGTTCGTGCATCCCGAAGACCGGGCGCTGGTTGAGGAAGCCAACCGCCAAATGCTCAATGAACACAAGACCGCCGACCTTGAGTTCAGGATTTTGAGACCCGACGGCCGCGTCCGCCATCTCCGGCAGAAGACGCAGCTCCTGGCTAATAATGCCCAGGAAATGGTCGTTATCGGCAATATCATCGATATCACAGACCTGGAGCTTGCCGATACCAAGCTGAAAAAAGCAACTGCGAGCCTCAACCTATACGAGTTTACAGCCAGCCAGGTGGAGGAAATGGCCGGCATAGGAAGCTGGAACTGGAACATCAACTCCGGCGAGATCAGCTGGAGCCAGGGGCTTTACAATCTTTTAGGCTATAAGCCCAACGCCGTTCAGTTCTCGCAACGGGTGCTGGTTAACTTCATCCACCCCGACGATAAGAAGCTGTTCACAGACCAGGTGGCTATGGTCATTGAGGGCGTGCCGCAAACCGAGTTTTCCTTTCGCATCAACAGGAAAGGTGAAACCAGGCAGGTGCATGCGAAATTCAGGCTGGTCAACGACGATGAGAAAACGATCTTTATCGGCACCATCAGGGATATAACGACAGAAACCCAGTTACAGCAGCAATTTACCGAGCAGGCCATCCTGTCGGACATGCTGAGTGATGCCTCCCTCGACCGGGTGTATGTAACTGATGTTAACAACTATATTGTCAAATGGAATAAGCGTTGCGAGGAGGACTATGGCATTAAAAAAGAAAAAGCGATAGGCCGGAACATTTTTGATCTTTTCCCTCAAATGAAAACGCCTGAGGTTGTCAGGAAATTTGAACGGGCGTTGCGCGGGGAAACGGTTTTAATGGAGCACCAAAGGTCGCTCTTATCACCTGGCTTTCAAAACATACTCAAGGTTCCCGTCATGGACGATGCCGGGTCAGTAATAGCCGTTCTCACCATCATACACGATATTACGAGCGAGCTTGAGCTGAGGCAGGAGCTTACAGGCAGGCTGCGCTTTATTGAAAAGCTGCTCGAAGCAAGCGTCGACAGGATCATTGTGCTCGATAACCACATGAACTATCTTTTCTGGAACAGGAAGGCGGAGCAGTATTATGGCGTACATATGAAGGAGGTCATTGGCAGGAATATCCTTGACCTGTTCCCCGGCTTCGTGGACGATCCTTCCTACCAGGAGTTCCGCAAGGCGCTAAGGGGCGAGATCGTTCACATCCCGGCAAACAAGAATCTCGAGGACAAAAAAGGTTATTTCGAGACCTACCTCATTCCCATCAAAGATGAGAAAGACGAAGTAACCGGGATTCTATGGATCGTACACGACCTCATAGGGGAGTACCGTCTTGCGCAGCAGCAGCGGAAGGCAAGCCAGATCCTTGAATCGATCAATGAGGCCTATGTGGAGGTGGACTTTGGCGGAAGGTTACGCTACATGAACGCCAAGGCAGAGGAAATATGCAATCGCAAGAAGGAAGAAGCATTGGGTACAGGGTTGGAAGATATTTTTCCGGATAT
>DASTPZ010000140.1:0-4373 GCA_035761965.1 Flavisolibacter sp.
GGTGGCGGCGGCGGTGGTGGTTATAACAAGGGAGGAAATTACAGGGACCGTAACCGGTTCTGATTCTATTTTGCCTGGTAAAAGATCTCCGGTGAAACCGGAAAGGCTTCCTGCATGAGGTAATATACCTCTTGCAGGAAGCCTTTGTATTTAAAAATAGTATCGAAGCGATAGAGCCATGCTGTTGTCCTCACGTATGAAGTTGAATTCCACACCAAGAGGTCCCAGCTCAGATACAAACCCAAACTTCGTTGCCTTGTTCAGGATATTTGGCTCGCTGGTACGGTATTGACCAAAACTGAATCCAGACCAGGCCGACCTGGCGCCTCCCAGCGGGTTTCCGAGAATTCTTATGCTAAATGCGGATACTAAATTACGATTGGTAAAGTCCAGTTTTTCGTAGTTGGCCAGTACTTGGTTCGAAACGTCGATGCCTATTTTGAATTTTGACTGCCCGTATTTGTTTATAAAGCGGTAGTCCACATCAAACCCGAACATAGGTGCCCAGCTGCTGAGAATAAGGTGAGCGCCTACAAAGGTTGAAAACTCAATCTGCCTGTTACGTTTGGTTGCCTTCCGGGTTATGCTCCAGCTGCTATCGGGTTTGCTGATCTCGAGCCAGCTCCATCGGTAAAAATCACTGGCTTTCTTTGATTCGAAGGCCTGCGAAAGAATAAGCGCGCAGTTGGTTTCGAACAGCTGATCCAGCTGTTCGGGGCTCGACAGGTAGATATGGTATTCGAACTCTTTTGGCAGGTCGTATATAGTGTAATGAACGGAGGGCAGGTTAGCGTTAAAGCTGCTGATCTCTTTCTGCATATCAACGGGCTCTATGTCTTCCGGGCGGGCCTTCAGCCTTCTTCTTCCGTCTTTTCCGTATAAGTAAATGATCTCCTTTGCACCCTTAGGAAATTCTTCGTCCACGGATGATTCGCGATAGTCCTGTATAAATTTGTTCTTCAGCAGCTCAAGGTTGTTTTCCTTGCCAAGCTTTTCGAAGTTGTGACCCAGGAGAAAGATTTTTGCTCCCTCGAAGGGTATGATCTGTATGCTGTCTACAGAAGGGCCTCCTGTTTCGGGTTGTTTGGCCGTGATTTTTGTTTGGGCGCCTGTAAAAAGGGCAATACAAAGCCCTAATGCTAAAAGCATCAAATTTTTCATGACTCTATGGTTTTGAATTTAAAGGTTCTGCTTAATGCGGAATGCCGGCAGCTCGCCTGAGTACTGTCTTTTAAGGCTCGGGAGCTTGAACCTGATACTGAACTCCTGGCTGGCTGTTTTGGTCTGTTCCGTGTCGGGCGCGGCCGTGATGCCGCTAAAATCACGCTGGAAGACTTTCTTTTTATTCTTTTTGGAAGCTACTGTCAGTGGGACGGCGGTTTCGGTAAACCCGGGAGGCGTAACGATGCTGTCAATCTGATTGGGTACAGTTGTGAGCAGCACTGGAAGTGCGTTGTTTACACTGTCTTTTGGCTTGGCAGGCTTTAGTGCTTTTGCTTTCATGCTTTTCTTCTCTATCCTAGAAACCGTCACCGGGGCAGGATCTATGCTCAAGACAGGATCAGCTGTTTGTTTTATTAATCCAGGTGAGGATGGCCTGGTAGCAAGACTTCCCGTTTCCGGCCCGGTGCCTGTCAGTGTCCACAAGAGTGCACCACTGCCGAGAAGCAGCAGAAGAAGGGCTGCAAGGAGATAGCGGTTGACCCCTGCCTTTTCTTTGGGAAGACCGGACTGCAGTATATCCCATTTGGCCTCGAGATTTGGCTGATAGCCGGCAGGCAGACCTTCTATTCCGTTCAGCTTATCGGCCAGTATCTTATTCTCCCAGTTTTCCATACACTAATGGTTTTTTTTGTTCGAGCATGCTTTTCAACCTGGCTTTTGCCTTGCTGAATTGAGTCTTGCTGGTGTTCTCACTTATCTGGAGCAATGCGGAAATCTCCTTGTGCGAAAAGCCTTCTATGGCGAAAAGGTTAAAAACCGTCCTGTATCCCAGGGGCAACTGCATGATCAGGCTGTTCAATTCCTCTGCTTCCATTTTCAACAGGGCTTCTGCCGGAAACTGTCCCTGCAGCGGCTCTTCTTCGGGGAACAGAAGAAAGCGGTTCTTTTGGCGGAGGAACATCAGGCATTCGTTGGCCATGATCCTTCGTACCCAGCCCAAAAAGCCATTTTCGTTTTCGTAGCTAAACCGGGGGAGGTGCTGGAATACCTTTAAAAAGCCCTTCATCAGACAGTCCTCTGCATCTTCCTTGTGATTAAGGTACCGCATGCACACCCGGAACATAGGCGCATAAAGGTGCTCGAATAGTTGCTTCTGGGCTGTTCTATTGCCCTTGGCGCACCTGGCGATAAATGAATTCTCAAGCAGTTGCATACTCATTGTATAATGCCGGCAGCCTTAAAAAAGTTGCCTGCAGCAAAAAAATTCACCTTAAAACTAATGAGGCGCTGTAAATGAGCAAAACTGCGGTTTCTTTCCGGCTAGGCTTCCTGCCGGGCCGGATCAAATATGAAGGGAAGTCCGGTTGCCGGACCTGAAGGAGGAAGCTCATCTGCCCAGTGCCAACTGGATCATGCGTGGAAGGCGGAAGGGAAGCTTTTTGCTTCTGAACCGGGACAGCCGGGCCCAAGCGAACGATAGCTGCCTGGAAGCAGCGAAGGACCAGATATAAAGCTGTACTGCCAGGAATAGGGGCATCAGCACGATGCTCAAAGCGATGCAAAGAAAATGCCCGGTAGTCTTTAGTAAATAGTTCATTGTTGCCAGAATGGGTGAATGGCTTCTCAGTAATACTGACCGGATGATGGAGTTTGGGGCTTTCGAAAGGATGGAGGGACTGCTAAACTACTACTAAGACAGGCAATGTGAGCGATCCGCTGCAATTATTAACGAATGCTATGGAAATCTTGATCGTGGTCAGTTTACATGCATTACCATCCTGATCATTTACTGTACAGCTTGCTGAAAGTTTGGCGTTTTGCGATTGGAGAGCTTCGGCAGGCAAGGAATGGACTATTCGTTCAATTAGAGGAATATTGTGTTGGCTTTAAACCATCACTTCATTTTCCGGCGAACCTGCTTTGTTGTAATACTTATTTTATAACAGCCACGGACAAACGCAGGAAAGGATATCAAGAACTTAAGGCGCTTATTCCTTCAACGGTTGTACCGGTATTGCATTTAAGCCAGCTGATTCGCTTGCCAGGCCGATGGCAGGAAAAGAAGCCGATCAAGCCGCATCAGCTGGGCTATCTTATTTGGACAGGGCCGCAAAGCTAACGTTGTTGGTACGACGAAGAGGAGGCTTTTGGCGACTGGCTGGTATAATTTTTTTCCATGATAAGAAAGATCGAAAACAGTTTTTTAACAAAACCGGAAATAACTTCTGCATGGTTTTTCGGTCTGCTAAAAGCGAGCGGTGCTCAATCAAATAAAAATGACGTATGAAAAAGCTAGTTCTACCCTTATTGCTGAGTGTAATGATTCCTTTGACCTACTCCTGCAGCGGCTCCCGCCTGGCAGGTTATACGCTGAATGAAGCAGACGCAGCCAATGCCATCAAGCAGATGCTTTCCATTGGAGCCCGTGAGGGTGTAAATGGTTCGTTCAGCCGGGAGAATATCATGGCAACGGTCTTTCCCGAGGCTTTGCGAAAGACCCTGAACACACTCAATCAGCTGGGACTTACCGGCGAGATCGACCGCTTCACCAATACCCTGGCGACGGCGGCGGAAAAAACAGCTACGAACTCCGTACCCATCTTTATCAACAGTATCAACAATATGCGGTTCAGCGATGCCATGCGGATCATCAGGAATGGCGGAACATCTGCCACCGAATACCTGCGAAGCAGCACAGGTACGGAGCTCCGCAGATCGATTGCCCCAGTAATGCAGGCTGCTCTTGACGAGTACAAGCTTATAGAGCAATGGAACAAGATCGTAAAGCCCGCACAGGCGGCAACCGGCAATAAGCTGAATCTTGATCTTGCTAACCTCATGGCCGGAATGGTGAGCGAGACCATGTTTCAAAAGATCGAAGAAAAAGAAAAGCAGATAAGGGCCGATGCTGCTGCACGTACAACGCCTTTGCTGCAAAAGGTATTTTCAAAAAGCTGGAACTAGTTCCGATTCTCATGCAACCATATGTATAAATGATAAAGGCTGTTTTCGAGCAGCCTTTATTCTTTGGCGGCAGGCGGCAGTCTTAGGTCAAGGGCTGTCAAGGAAATCATTTCGTCAGGGTATATCGATCATGCTGATCTTAACCTTATTTACGATCCGTCCGGTGCCGAACTTATCCCAGAATACCACTTCCACATTGTATTGCTGGTCCCAGTCCATAGGCTTGCCGGTAGAGATCGTGCATT
>DASTPZ010000141.1:0-6868 GCA_035761965.1 Flavisolibacter sp.
GTCTTAGCAAAGTGGGACTGACCATTTCATTTAACGAGAAGATGGACGAGACCACTGAGCTTTGCAAATACTCTGTTCCTAATCATCATTATCTCGAAAGCTGGGGTGATGCAGAGCCAAGGACTGGCTATGTGAGCTTTATCCAGCCAACTATCTTCCCGCTCTTCAAAACACGTCCTTTTCAAACCTCGCTGCTCAAATGGAGCGGTAACAATACCGACTACGAAACTTATTTCCGTAATTTCTGGGTAACCAGGCTGGGTAGCCAGCAGGCCTTCGACAGGGTGCTGCAGGACGGTCTCAGTGCAAACGGAAGGGCCGTTGAAGCGGTACAGCCCATCGGCGCTATTGGTTCAACCGTGGCCCAGGCTGCAGGCCAGAATCCCGCACAGGCAGTAACCGATTCTTTGCCGGCACCCGCTGCAGCTGGAGCAATTGCCCAAACGCCTGCAAGCCCCGCGGCGCCCGTGGTTACCAGCAGCGGTCCGTTCAATGGAGGTGGTATAACAGCCGCCGCCGCTGCCATCGCCGGTACACGCCCCAGCGGAAAAGACGAGGTGGTACTTTACCAGAACGTAGCTATGGGCACAGGCAAGCAGGCCGGCAACCCCTGGCTGCTGGAGCTTCCGGATCCTATTACCCGCGCTACCTGGGACAACTACGCTATGATCTCCACGGCTAAGGCCAAGGAGCTGGGTATAGACTACACTACCACCGAGTACGAATATTATAACGATAAACCTGTCATCGACGTAACGGTTAACAATATCACGCACAAGCTGCCGGTTCTTGTAATCCCAGGCATGGATCCTAAGACGATCGCCATTGCCGTTGGTTATGGCCGCAGCGAGAAGTTTGCCAAGGCAACCCATGGTGTTGGAAAGAATGTTTATCCTTTTGCCCGCTTTAACGGCACTACCATTGTTTACCACAACGATGCCACTACATCGGCCAAGGCAGACGGCACCTATACCATTGCCCAGGTACAGAAACACGATTCATACGAAGGCAGGACAGAGGTAGTGAAAGAAACGACGCTCGCCACCTTCAAGCAGCGTCCGAACGATTTCAAAGCGTGGCGCGAAGAGCTGCACAAGGACTATGCGCCTACAACCGGCGACTACCGCAAGGAAGGCACGCTCTATGGCGACCATGTACAGCCCGGCCCCAAATGGGGTATGTCGATCGACATGAACCTCTGCATTGGCTGTCATGCCTGCGTTGTGGCCTGTCATACAGAGAACAACGTACCCGTGGTGGGTAAGAATGAAGTAGCCCGTTACCACGATATGCACTGGCTGAGGATCGACCGTTATTTTGTAAGCAACGAAACAAATCCCGATAAGCTGGAGACCGTTGTGTTCCAGCCCATGCTGTGCCAGCATTGCGACAATGCGCCCTGCGAGAACGTTTGCCCGGTGGCCGCCACCATGCACAGCTCCGAGGGCATCAACCAAATGGCTTATAACCGCTGTATCGGAACAAGGTATTGCGCCAACAACTGTCCGTATAAGGTTCGCCGCTTCAACTGGGCCGACTATACCGGCGCCAGCACACACGGTGTAAATGGTCCTGACGGTGGCGTAGGCAAGCTGAATGATGCCGTGCACCAGATGAACGACGAGCTTACCCGCATGGTGCTGAACCCTGACGTGGTAACCCGCAGCCGCGGTGTAATGGAAAAATGTACTTTCTGCGTGCAGCGTACGCAGGCAGGCAAGCTCAAGGCAAAAATGGAGAACAGGGACCTGGGTGGAAACGAGATCCAGTCCGCCTGCGCCCAGGCTTGTCCCACCAGCGCGATCGTATTCGGCAATGTGAACGATCCAAGCAGCACGGTAGCACAGATCCGCAAGAACAATACACAGCGCCTGTTCTATGTACTGGAGCAGATCCACACCCTGCCAAACGTGAGCTACCTGGCCAAGATCAGGAACAGCCCGCAGATTTTGCCAGGCGAGAATGAAGGGCAGCATGCAAGAGAGCAGCACCAGGAATCGGTGACGCCTCACCATGAGCCCGCAAAGGATCACTAGAAAAAAGAAAAAGCAATAAGGAATACCGGCCCTTGAATGCGGTACGGCATCCCGAACAAAAAAGAGATTATTAATAAGGCTGAAGTCATCAGCTTCCGGGTAAGACCGGGAAATGAAGCCACAGCCCACAGCTTAATTAACTTATGGCTTTACTTAAATACGAATCGCAGGTAAGACCACCGCTGGTAGACGGCAACAAGGATTATCACCAGGTAACTGAAGATATCTGCCGTCCGGTAGAGGCAAATCCCAGCAAGCTTTGGTGGATCGGCTTTTTGATCTCGCTCGTTCTTTTGCTGTTCGGGATCATTTCCGTAACACGGGAAGTAATGTATGGTACAGGCCAGTGGAACCTCAACAAAACCATAGGCTGGGGCTGGGACATCACCAACTTCGTATGGTGGGTAGGTATCGGTCACGCCGGAACCCTCATCTCGGCGATCCTCCTGCTTTTCCGCCAGGGCTGGAGAACCGGTGTAAACCGTGCGGCTGAGGCCATGACCATTTTTGCGGTAATGTGCGCGGGCCAGTTCCCGATCTGGCACATGGGCCGTGTATGGAATGCCTTCTATACCCTGCCTTATCCCAACACCAGGGGTCCGCTGTGGGTGAACTTCAACTCACCGCTGCTTTGGGACGTATTCGCCATCTCAACTTATTTCACCGTATCATTATTGTTCTGGTACTCAGGTCTGCTTCCCGACCTTGCCACCCTCCGGGACCGTGCAAGGGCAAAATGGAGAAAGGCATTCTATGGCGTGGCAGCCTTTGGATGGACCGGTTCGACCAAGCACTGGCAAAGGCATGAAGCGCTGTCGCTTGTACTTGCCGGTCTGTCGACGCCTCTCGTACTTTCGGTACACACGATCGTATCTTTTGACTTTGCCACCTCGGTCATACCCGGATGGCATACCACCATCTTCCCTCCTTATTTCGTAGCGGGTGCGATCTTCTCCGGTTTTGCCATGGTGCAGACCCTGCTCCTGGTAACTAGGAAGGTGCTGGCACTTGAAGACTATATCACACTCGAGCATATCGAAGTAATGAACAAGGTGATCGTGCTTACGGGCTCGATCGTGGGTATCGCCTACCTCACCGAGCTGTTCATGGCCTGGTATTCACATGTCGACTATGAGTGGTTTGCGTTCAAAGAGAACCGTCTAAGCCTTTCAAGCCCTTATGGCTGGAGCTACTGGCTGATGATGGGCTGTAACGTGCTGTCGCCGCAGATCTTCTGGTTCAGGAAAATGAGAAGGAACCTTTACGTGACCTTCTTTATGTCGATCCTTGTGAACATCGGTATGTGGTTCGAGCGTTTTGTGATCATCGTAACCTCTCTTTACCGTGACTATCTTCCTTCGTCCTGGAGTACTTATTATACGCCCACCATCTGGGAGATCGGGTTTTACCTGGGTACGTTCGGACTCTTCTTTACCTGTTATTTCCTGTTCTCCAAGTTCATGCCTGTGATCGCCATTGCGGAGATCAAGCATATCCTGAAAAAGAACGGCGAAAATTACAAAGAGAAGATGACGGTGGTGGAAGAAACGCCGGTGGAAGAGTTTGCGCACCAACAGGCGCATCATTGATAAAGAAGAAACAAAAACAGAAATTAGAAACAAGCATATGGCTGTAAAAAAATTTGTAGTCGGGTGTTTTGATGACGAGGCGGTACTATTTCCCGCGGTAAAGCAGGTGCGCAAGTCGGGTTACAAGATCCACGATGTGTACACACCCTTTCCGATACATGGACTGGACGCTGCCCTTGGTCTTAGAGATACCAGCCTCCACACGGCAGGTTTCATCTATGGCATAACAGGAACCACAACGGCCTTTAGCTTTATTACCTGGGTGTTCACCACAGACTGGCCGATGAACATCGGCGGCAAGCCTTTTTTCTCGCTGCCGGCATGGATACCCATCATGTTCGAGCTTACCGTACTGTTCGCTGCCGTAGGCATGGTGCTCACTTTCTGCTATCTCTGCCAGCTGGCTCCTTTTGTAAAAAAGGACCATTTTCATCCCCGCGCAACCGACGACCTTTTTGTAATGGCCATCGAGTGCACTGACAAAACGAACGAAGCAGAGGTAAGCCAGTTCCTGGGCAGCCTGGGCGCCAAGGACATCAATACCCAGTACAAAGAGACGGGCTGGTGGATCGGACGCTACGACCAGGAAGAGAAACCATTTGAAAAACCAGTAGAAGCTGTAAGCTAATAAATCATCACTGAATGAAAACATTACTCATTGTAGCAGGATTGGCTATTGCCGGCGCAAGCCTCTCGGGTTGCGGCGGAGCCCATGGCAATGATCCAGGAGAAGCCTATATGCCGGATATGTACTACAGCCGGGCTTATGAAGCCTATGGGTACAACAACGTGTCCGGAGAGTACGATACCCTCAGGGCCAGGAATATCCTTTATAACGGTTTGCCCGTGCCGGGAACCGTGGCCAGGGGAGAGGCCATCTCTTACCATCTTACAGGCGACTCGGCCGGTTTGGCCGCAGCAGAAACGCTCAGGAACCCGCTCGATTCTGCCGCGCTTACGAAGGGAATGATGAAGGAGGCTGAGAGGCTTTACCTCATCAACTGCGCGATCTGCCACGGAACCAACCTCGACGGCAATGGACCTTTATACAACGACGGCAACGGACCTTATCCAAGCGCACCGAAAAACCTTGTTGCGGACGACGCAAAAGCCTTTACCGACGGGCACTATTTTCATGTGATTACCTTCGGTATCCGCACGATGGGTGCATATTCGTCACAGCTAACGCCCGATCAGCGCTGGTGGGTGATCAAGTATATCCGCTCCAAGCAGGGCGGCGCCAAGCCGGCCACAACCGACACCACTTCAACGGGTGCGGCTGGAGCAGATACGACGGGCATGCGCCAGGGTGCAATGACACCGCAGTCAAATTAATTTGTGATTGATATAAAAAGATTATAATGGCATCAGCATTTAAAGATCAATTTGTAGTACCTAAAAAGTACAATCTCTATTCGGTAGTCTTGATGGCAATAGGCTTGTTATCGATCATCACCTTGTTTATAACGCATGGAGCCAAGACGGGTGCCGACGAACACAGCCAGCACGAGTCTGCCAGGTTCTGGGCTGCCCTGCTGCACAACAGTGTATATTTCCTGCTTGTTGTAAATGCCGCCATGTTCTTTATCTGCGCCACCACGCTGGCCTGGGGCGGCTGGCAAATATCCTTCCGCCGTGTGAGCGAGGCCATTTCGACCTGTGTTCCCGTGGTCGGTGTTATTGCCTTCATCATCCTGATGGTGCTCGTGTTTGGAGACAATCATGTGCTTTACCACTGGACCGATGCACACCACGTAAGCGAAGACCCGGTGCTCGATCACAAGAAGGGTTTTTTGAATAAAACTTTCTTCACCGTGTGGACCATCATCACCATTGTTGGCTGGTGGCTGCTGGGAAGAAAGATGCGCCAGCTTTCAAGGAGCATCGACGACCGCAAGCTCTCCCTTGGCGAAAGCAAGAAGTATATGTGGAATAACACGGTTTGGGCAGCGATCTTCATCGTGCTGTTCTCACTCACTGTTCTTTCATCCATACCCTGGCTTTGGATCATGAGCCTTGATGCTCACTGGTATTCGACCATGTTCAGCTGGTACACTTTCGCAAGTTCCTTTGTAGCCGGTGTGGCGCTGATCACCTTGTTTGTGGTGTTCCTTAAGAACCTGGGGTACCTGGAGCTGACATCAAAAGAGCATCTTCACGACCTTGGAAAGTTCCAGTTTGCCTTCTCTATCTTCTGGACCTATCTCTGGTTTTCGCAGTTCATGCTCATCTGGTATGCAAACATTCCCGAAGAAACGATCTATTTCAAGCCACGTCTGCAGGGGCCATACCGGGGCATTTTCTTCCTGAACCTGATCATCAACTTCCTGGCGCCACTGCTTCTGCTCATGCGCCGCAGCTCGAAGAGGAATTATGGCATTCTTACCATGATGTCGGTCCTGATACTTTTCGGACACTGGCTCGATTTCTACCAGATGGTTATGCCATCGGTATCGCCCGGCCATGTGCCCAATATGCTGCCAGACCTTGGCATAGCCCTCGGTTTTGTAGGCCTCATCATGTTCGTGACAGGCAAGGCACTGACCAAGGCGCCGGTGATCGCCAAAAATCATCCGTTCCTTAAAGAAAGTATTATTCATCATACGTAGTACAGAAAAATAACGAATTAGATATGTCAACTACCTGGATAATTGTTGCACTCATATTAGGATTCCTGATCGTCTTCCAGATTGCCAAGGCAAGCGAATACGTATCGATCCTGAGGGGTGAGGAAAGAACCCGGAAAGAGTCGAACAGGATCAACGCTTTCATGCTTCTTGTATTTCTGATCGTCGGTTTGTTCGGGGTATGGTATTGCAATGAAAAACTGAAGGACAAGATCCTGCCCGAGTCGGCATCGGACCATGGCGAGAACATCGACACCATGATCTGGATCACGCTGGCCATTACGGGTATCGTATTCGTGATCACGCAGGTCCTGCTGTTCTGGTTTGCATTTAAATACCAGGAAAAAGACGATAGGAAGCCTTACTACTTCCCTCATGACAACAGGCTTGAGGTGATCTGGACCGTGATCCCTGCCATCGTACTCACTGTTCTTGTAGGATTTGGCCTCTATTATTGGTTCCAGATCACCGGCGAGGCTCCAAAAGAAGCCCAGGTGGTGGAAGTGACCGGAAGCCAGTTTAAATGGGAGTTCAGGTACCCGGGCAAGGACAACACGCTTGGAAGGAAGTATTATAAGGAGATAAACGAAGGTGCGGGTAATCCGCTCGGACAGAT
>DASTPZ010000142.1:0-9999 GCA_035761965.1 Flavisolibacter sp.
GCAGCGGAAGCCTCTTCGATCAGGCAGCTTCCGCTGAGTCCATAGACTACCAGGTCCTCATTAAAATCTTTTACAGCTGTGGTTACGATCTTTGCGAGCACGGCATCCCTGGCCGTCATATTATACAGGGCGCCATGAGGCTTTACATGGCGTAGAACAGTACCCCTTTCTTTGGCAATAAGATCGATCCTGATCAGCTGTTCAAGCACCAGCGCATAGATCTTGTCATGCGGCAGGTGCAGCTCCTTGCGTCCGAAATTCTCCTTATCGCGGAAAGATGGGTGTGCTCCTACCTTCACACCGTGCTTAAGGGCCAGGTCCATGGTTCTTCTCATAAGATCACCGCTGCCTGCATGAAAGCCGCAGGCAATATTAGCCGAGCTGATGTAGGGCATAATGAACTCATCATAGGCCATGCCCTCACCCATATCACAATTAAGGTCCCTAAGCTTCATGTAAGAGGTTTTCAATTCTGAATTTACAGGCTATTTGCAATTGTTCAAGATATTTTTGCTGCTTAAGCAGTTTCTGCTCTGCGGCCTCCAGGCTGGTCATCCTGAACTGCACGATATCACTCGGACCTTTCTGGGCCAGTATAGGCAGGTGGGCACTAATGACATGCGCGATCCGCGGATAGCCGCCTGTGGTCTGGTGGTCTGCCATCAGTACAATGAGCTGTCCGTCCGGCAGCAGCTGAACCGTCCCAAAGCTAACTGCCGAGGAGACCAGTGTCTCGATCTCAGGACCTGTTTCGAGCTTTTGTCCTGCCATTCTGAACCCCATCCGGTCCGAATCTTTTGTTAGCTGGAAAAAACCGTGCTGGAATTGCTCTTTTGCAGCGGGGCTCAGCCAGTGCCATTCGCTGCCCATAATAAATTCGACCTCATTGCGCCAATCCACGGTATCATTGGTTTTCCAGGGCAGCACAGTGAATTTTTGCTGCAGACATTTTGCCGGCAGCGATATTTCTTCCCAATACAAACTGTCGTCTTTCTTCAGCCATCCGGATGTGCCTGCTATGATGCTGGTGGAATAGCTGCCGAGCCAGGACTCAAGTACAAGTGGCGCCAGCAGGGCCAGGTAAACCCTTGTACCCTGCAGCTTTTTTTCAAAGGAGAGCACAGCCTGGCTGTTCACTACTATCGGATGATGCATGGGCACCGGCTCGCCGTTTATGCAGGGCATAAAATCGGCACCGCAAAGACAAATGATGGCGGGCTTCTCAAAGAGCAGGGTGGCAGCAGGAAAATGCAGTTCGATGACCGGCGAGTCAAGCGGTTTTCCGAGCAAGGCATTAGCAAGACGCGCAGAAAAGCGATCCATGGGGCCACCCGGACCAATACCCAGGTGCTGGTAGCCCATGCGGCCTCCGTCCTGTACCGTATCAAGCAATCCCGTCCTCGTAATGCGTAAACTCATACTGGTCGATTGAATGGAATTTGACTTCGTCTCCTGGTCTTAGCCTTACCGGCTCTTTTTTGCTGCGGTTAAATAGCTGCAAAGGTGTGCGGCCTATGATCTGCCATCCGCCGGGGGACGGCAAAGGATAAATACCGGTCTGCCTGCCTGCAATACCCACGGCGCCGGCAGGAACGCTCAGCCGGGGCACCTGTCTGCGCGGCCAGGCAAGGCGCTCATCTACTTCGCCCATATAGGCAAAGCCGGGCAGGAAGCCGATCATGAAAACCCGGTAGCTGCTAGCCGTGTGCAGTTGCACCAGCTCCTCTATGCTGATACCCTTCTGCATCGCCAGCCATTGTGCATCGGGCGCAAAGCTTTCTTCGTAACACACGGGTATTTCAACCAATCTTGATCCGCTAAGCACTGGCAGGCTTTCTTCCCCGGCTAGCTCTTCTATCCACTTTGCCATCTGCTCAAAAGTGGTTTTGCCTGGCTGCAATTGAGCACGGATGGCAGCCGTATCGTAATGAACCGTGAGTGAACTATAGGCAGGTACGAGCCCTGTATAGGGAAGCCCGCTGCCCTGCAGGCAGTAAAAAAGATGGAGCACCCTGTCGTTCAAGTCCCTGTCTATTGTATTACCAAACTCGATGGTGAGCGCAGAGTCGCCAAGCGGGAAAATGCTGTATGGGTGAAGGGCTGGCATCAGGACCCTGAATGTAAAAAAGAAATGCCATTGTTGATGTGAACAACCCGGCCGGCGATCGCGGCCAGGGGGAGACAGTGCTAATGCAAAGAGCCAGGGCAATGGCTGTGCACCGCCCTGGCTCTTCATCCCGTTAAAGATCCTAGGCCAGTACCGCGTCGGCGTACATTTCTTCTCTCAGCTCTTTTACGCGCTTATCTGCGAGGTATTCATCAAAGCTCATCAGCCTGTCGATGATTCCCTTGGGTGTAAGCTCGATCACCCGGTTGGCCACTGTTTGCATGAAGGTATGGTCATGAGAGGTCAGGAGCACGATACCGGGGAAAGTGTTACAGCCTTCGTTGAAGCTTTGTATGCTTTCAAGGTCAAGGTGGTTGGTGGGCTGGTCAAGGATAATTAGGTTGGGGTTCTGCAGCATCATGCGGCTGAGCATACAGCGTACTTTCTCTCCTCCACTCAATACATTGGTCTTTTTCATGATGTCGTCGCCGCTGAACAGCATCTTTCCGAGAAAGCCGCGCAGGAAAGGCTCGTCCGCGTCGGTTACATGCGGTGGCACATATTGTCTTAGCCACTCCAGCAAGGTCAGGCCGTTCTGGAAAAACTCACCGTTTTCAACAGGAAGGTAGGCCTTGGTGATGGTGGTACCCCATTCAAACTTGCCCTTATCAGCCGGCATATTGCCATTGATGATCTCGAAGAAATTGGTCACTGCCAGGGGGTCCTTGCTCAGGAAGGCTATTTTTTCGCCTTTGTTGATGCTAAAGGTCACCTTGTCGAAAAGCCTGCGGCCATCGACAGAGGAGCTCAGGTTTTCCACATTGAGTATCTGGTTACCCACTTCGCGCTGGGGCTGGAAAATAATGCCGGGATAGCGGCGGTTGGATGGCTCGATCTCTTCGATCGTAAGCTTTTCGAGCGCTTTTTTACGCGAAGTAGCCTGTTTCGATTTAGAGGCATTGGCAGAGAAGCGGGCGATGAAGTCAAGCAGGGCCTGACGCTTTTCCTCCGTCTTTTTGTTCTTGTCGCTTAGCTGGCGCGCCATCAGCTGCGATGATTCGTACCAGAAGGTATAGTTACCGGTAAAGACCTTGATCTTGGCCCTGTCCACATCCGCAACGTGTGTGCACACGGCGTCAAGGAAGTGACGGTCGTGCGATACCACCAGCACGATGTTCTCATAATCGGCCAGGAAGTTCTCAAGCCATCCGATGGTTTCGATATCGAGACCGTTGGTAGGTTCGTCGAGCAGCAGGATGTCGGGGTTGCCGAAAAGCGCCTGTGCCAGCAAAACCCTGAGCTTGAGGGTAGAAGGAAGGTCTTTCATGAGCGTCTGGTGAAAGGCTTCTTTCACACCGAGCTCACTTAGCAGGGTCGCCGCATCGCTTTCCGCAGTGTAGCCGCCCATTTCGCCAAATTCCGCTTCCAGCTCGCCTGCTTTCATATAATCGTCCTCAGTGGCCTCCGGGTCGGCGTAGATCGCATCTTTTTTGTGCATCACTTCCCACATCTTCTTATGACCCATCAGCACCGTATTGAGCACGGTTTGCTCATCAAACTCAAACTGGTTCTGCTTCAGCACGGCCATGCGCTCGCCGGGGGAAATGTCCACCGTTCCCTTGTTCGGCTCTATCTCTCCCGACAAAATCTTCAGGAATGTTGATTTGCCCGCCCCATTGGCTCCTATCACACCATAACAATTACCCTTGGTGAAATTGATGTTCACCTCATCGAACAATACCCTTTTTCCAAAAGAAAGGGTAACATTATTTACTGAGATCATAGCTGAGTTTCCTTTTTCTTAAACCGTAAGCCCCAGGCAGGGCCTTGTAAACGGAGGCGCGAAGGTAGGATTTTTGCCCCGGGTTTCGTGCCGGGTAAACGTTAAGAAACTGCCTGCTCCATTCTTCGCGGCTGTCTTGGGCCCGTCCCTCCCGACCGTTCATTTCTGCCCTGGCAACATACTTGTATCTCTTCCTCAAACGCTTGATCATGAAAAATATCTGCGCCGCCCTGCTGGTTTTGGCCCTTGCCGCCTGCAATAACAGTCCCGATGTAAAAACGCCCCACGATCTCGACAATACCGATAATGACGATACCGTGAGAGTGATCAGGCCTGATACACTCAACATGATCATGAATCCGGCAGACAGTTTGAATGGAAACAGGTAAGCATAAATGAAAGAATATGAAAAAACTGGCAATCATACTCAGCAGCTTCGTCATGTTGCAGGCCTGCGGAAATACCGACCAGGGTGGAACGGTGGACGATGGATTCAAAGACCCGGGCGATAGCAATGGCGCGCTCAATAACAACCTGCCTTCGCGTGACCCTTCCACCGATTCGGCTCTCGGAGACGACCGTGTGGATACCGAACGCCGCGACTCCAGCCGCTATAGCGATAGCAGCAGGCAGTGATCAGCTTTCTGTTGTTACAGCGGGTTTTTCAACCACGTAATTGAATTTCCTGCGGCTGTATTTTTCCATCCTGTTCAACAGCCATATGGCAAATACCAGCCAAAGAAACCCCATGCAGTAACCCGCTATCACATCGCTGGCATAGTGAACCCTAAGGTATACCCGGCTGAGGCCTATGATCACGATGAGCAACACCAGCAGGCCAATCAGGGTCCATTTCAGGCCATTGTTCATCCTGCCCCTGAAGATCATGAAGATCAGCAGTCCATAAAAGGTCACGCTCATCAGTGCATGTCCGCTGGGAAAACTCAGGCCTTTGGCTTCGAATAGCAGGGGGATGTCGGGGCGGGGCCGGTTGAAAAGATGCTTGAGTACGGTCATTAAGCCAAGACTGGTGAGTGCAATGGCGGGTATCTTGATCGAATACCAGTTATCACGGCGGATAAAAAGAAAATAGGCAATAAGGACCAGGTTGGCAGGTATCAGGAAATTATGGGTGCCCAGGAAGGTGATCACGCGCATAAAATTGCTGTTCCTGTCGCTTACGAACCTGGACATAAAATCGAAGGCCCGGCTATCGAAACTGGTCTTATTAAGCACGAATATGCCCCTGGTGATGTAAACGAATATCACCAGCGCAAAAACAAAAAGCGAAAGCACCACGATCATTTCAACCGATAGCAGCAGCAGCCTTGCCCAAAATCTTTTAACCCCTTTCGAAAATCTGGTTATCATATACCCTATTGATGCAAACAGCATGCAAGGCTCTGCGGGCACGTCTGCGCCTGTTTTCACTGTTATGCGTACTGGTACAATTTTTATAGCTGTTCCCTCATGGCAAAGCCCATATTTACAACCCGGTCGTCTACCATACACCGCGTAGACTATAAGGAGAAGGAGAAGGTTATGGAGATAGAGTTCCGAAGCGGGAACGTCTATCGGTACCACGATGTGCCTCCCCGGATGTGGAAGATCTTCCAGCTCTACATAGAGTGCGAGGGTTCAGCAGGTTCTTTTTTCAATGAATACATCAAAAACCAGTTTACTTCCGAAAAAATAAGGGAAGCCGGCAGCTAAGGCCAAGCCCGCTTCTCCGGTTGGCTTTCATTACTTCCTCCCTATTTCTTTATCCATTTCACACAAACAGGACTACCAAGGGCTATTCGTTTCTTCGAGTCGCTAAGCAATCCTGTCTTGCGGTCGATGCGAAAGACCACGATCTCGTCGCTGTTCTGATTGGCTACCAGCAAAAAATTTCCCGAAGGATCGAAATTGAAATTGCGCGGTGTTTGGCCCAGTGTGGATTGATGCCCTGCGAGACTGAGCTTGCCGGTCTTGCGATCTATTGAAAAAATGGCGATGGTATTAGATGCATCCCGGTTGGACGCGTACAGGAACCGCCCATCGGGAGATACATGCACATCCGCGCTTGTAAAAGATCGATCAAAGCCTTCGGGCAGCAGGCTGATGGTTTGTACAGGACTGAGCTTACCGTTTGCGTAGCTGAAGGCCGTGATTTTCCCGGAAAGCTCCTGCAGCAGGTAGGCAAACTGGCGGTTAGGATGAAAATCGAAGTGACGCGGACCTGAGCCGGGTTCCAGTTGAACCGATGGTTGGGCTGCCGGTTCAAGCTTTCCCGTTTGTTCGTCGAAGGCATAGATCATAAGCTTATCGATGCCGAGATCCGGCACAAAAAGGTAGCGGTTGTCGGGAGAGAGAACGGTTGCATGAACATGCGGCCCTTCCTGCCTCTTTGCATTCGGTCCCTTTCCGCTGTGTTGTACCACCGATACGGCCTTACCCAGTCCACCGCCTTCCTGTACTGGCAATACCGCAACCGAACCGCTGCTGTAATTGCCGACAATCACCCATTTTCCTGTTTTATCAACTGTAATGTAACAAGGGCTATCGCCATTTGACGGCTGTTCGTTAAGCAGGGTAAGCCTGCCATTGTTGAATGCGAAAGCCCTTACCATCCCATTTCCCGTTTCGCTTACGGCGTATACGAACCGCTGATCGGGTGAAACGGCCAGGTAGCTCGGGTTGGAGGAAACAACGGAATCAACCGGCGCAGACGATCCATCCTTGCTGCTGAAGTCGTACACATAAATGCCCTTGCTTGTTCCTTTTGTATAGGTGCCTGTAAGCAGATAGTTGTGCTGGGCACTTGTTTGCAGGGCCAGGGTTATCATGGCGATAGAAAGAATTCGCTTCATAATTCAGATCTCAACCCAATATAAGATTTTTTGAGCTTGCAGGAAGCGGCTTAAACCTGCGGAAAAGGTTGATTATATGCGGCACTACGAACTTATGTCCCCGCCGTTATTACCCGCACGGTAACGAGGAGCTGCCCGAGGTGGCGCTGCGTATGTTCCGCCGCATGCACCAGCAATCCTATAACGGTTGAAGGAAGAGCTTTGCGTCCTACAGCCCTGTAGTCAGCAAGCGTTTTTTCATCGGTGGCTGCCAGCTGTTCAAGCGTGGCATCAACGGTTTCCCTGAACTTCTGAACCAGCGAGGTAACCGTTGCCCCGTCCTCCTCGCCTTCTGCCTTCAGTGCTGCAAATTGTGCTTCCGAAAGCGAAAGACCACGGGCATAGGTACACATGCGGTCGATCACGCCAGACATGTGCTTCAGGTGAAAGCCGGGAGATGCCAGGCCTGCGGGTCTCTGCCAGAGCTGTTCGTCTCGCAAAACGGCAGTTGCTGCCTGTACTTCTTCAACCGCCTGCAGCAGGACGTGTGCTACGGGTTGCAGGAGTGCAGGTATACCGGGCAGGGGGCCCCTCAGCCATACTTCGGGAAGGGTCATCAGAAAGTAGATTTTTTTTCAAGCCCCGGTACCGCTTCATCGATCCGCCTTGCGAGCTCCGGAAGCTTGATCGTAGGCACTGCGGGAAACAGGTGATGCTCGAGGTGATAAAACATGCTGTAAGTAATGAAATTTTTCCAACCCGACCGCTGGGTGCGTGCGATGCTGTGTTCGTCGCAGCCGTGGTGCACCGTCCATACCGCAAAAAAAGCCGACAGCAGCTCTCCCGCCAACATCACCGCGCAATGGTATACAAGGAAGGAAAGGTTGAAATAAATTGCTGCACATGCAAAAGCAACGATGGATGCCAGCTCAATCAGCATATTCCTCCGGTATGACCGGTTTCCTTCTTTAAACCCCGTCTTGTGTATAAGAAAGATATGAATAGGTCCGTAAAGAATAGCCTTCCACCAGCTCATGCGCGCGGGCTTTCCTTCGTAATCCTTTTCGCTCAAACAGTATTTATGGTGCCTCAGGTGGTTGAACTTTACCGCATGGGCCGATACCATCATCAGTATGCTGTTGAGGTAAAGCGAAAGCCAGGTTAGCTTTCTGCCCGTACCAAGGGAGTAGTGAAACCCGTTATGAACCTGGCGAAGGGCGGTTAAAAAGAATAATGCTGAAAAAGGAAGCGCCAGCAGGTAATATCCAAAGTGAGCCAGCATCCAGGATATAATTGCCCAGGGAATTGTGAGGTTGTTCTCTATGAGCATTTCTCCAGAGCTAAGTCTGGTGAGGTCCTTCCACTGAACCTTCTTGAGCAGTTCGGTGTGGGTCATGGAACAGGGTTTCGGCAAAGGTACGATGTAAAAACCGGCCGGGCTGAAAGCGCCGGCCGGATATCTGTCTCCGCTGTTGCGGGTACGGCCTTAGCGGCCGGCTGCGGCAACGAACATTCTTGTCATGGCTTCCCCGTCGTGACCGTATACATCCGGCCTGAAATTCATAAAGCCCTGATCGTCGACCCAGGCCGTGAGGTAAGTAATGTGTACGGGATGGGTATTCCTTATCTCTACGGTCTGCTCCTTATTTGCGTTCATGGCAGCGCTGATCTTTTCGGGTGTCCATGAGGCTTCGTCCTGCAGAATGTATTGTGCGAGCCTGGTTGCGTCGGCAACCCGTATGCAGCCATGGCTCAGGGCCCTGTCGTTCCTGGCAAACAGCGATTTATTTGGCGTATCGTGCAGATAGATATCAAAGCTGTTTGGAAAAAGGAATTTGACTTTACCTAAGGCATTGTCTTTCCCGGGCAGCTGCCGCAGCACCGGGAGGCTGTCGCTTCCACCCGTTCTTTCCATATTGTGCTTTTTGAGATAGCCCGGATCTTTTTTCATTGCCGGCATGATTTCATTTCTCACAATGCTTTCGGGAATGTTCCAGTAAGGACTGAATACTACCTTGTTGATATTACCGCTGAACATCATCGTATTCGCTCCCTCCTTGCCTACGATAACGGGCATCTGCAGCGAAGGCCGGCCATTCTCAAAAGCATAGAGCATAAAAGATGGTATGTTAACCTGCAGATAGCTGCTGTCCGTGGTGGGCTGGCTCCACAGTATCCTGTTCATATTCACCAGTATCTGCTTAAGCCTGTCTTCGGCGCTTACGTTAAGGCTCGAAAGCAGGGAGTCATTGATCATGCCACTGGCCTGGAGTCCGTTTCTTTCCTGGTACCGCCTGATGGCCGACTGCAGCGAATCGCTGAAGATGTCGGTTGTATCCGCCGCATCGTATTCCCTGGTAGCCTGCAGTCTTTTTTTAATGGCTTTTACCTGGGGCTGTCGGCTGCCTTTTGATGCATTCACAGGTCCTGTAATGGCAGCCCACCCGCCGTTCCTGGCCAGGTCATAATAGAGCGCCAGCTGTGTCTTCATCATTTGGTACAGCTTATTGGATGCGTAGGCTGATGAATCTTTTTGCCTGTTGAGCAGCGAGTCGGCCAACTGCATTGCATCCTGCCGCTTTGCCGGCACGAGGTAGAATATCGTTGAACGGTTGATGGCCCCTTCGGGTTGTGTGAGGGCAAGATCAATCAGCTGACGGGTAAGGGCGAGCTCGGTACTCAGGAGCACGGAGCTGTCTGCGATCAGGGCCGTAGAGTCAGCCAGCAGGCTATCCATTCTTTTTCTCAGGGAGTCGTCTCCTTTATCTTTCCCGGCTTCGGCCTGGTTGCTGTATAGCCCCCAAAGGCCTCTTGCCTGCTCTGTGGGCCCGCCGGAAGCAAACCAAGCGTACTGTCCATTACGCACCGTATAAAAATCCCGGAACAGTTTTGCCGCAGAATCCTTCAGCCCTTCGCTTTTTATAAAGCTTTCGATCGCACTGCTATCCAGAAAAAGATCCGAATAGGCATTCGATTCATTGATGCTTACATCCCTATATACTTCAATACTATCCGGGCTCTCTAGCCGGGTACTGTCTTCGTTACTGCCGAACCAGCCTGCTACCTGTGTGCAGGAGCTTAAGCAGCTTATCACCGCAATGGCTATTATCATCTTTTTCATACCAGAGCTTTTACAAAGTACATGCCGTTCAGATGCCGAAACCGTCCGCCAGGCCCTGCCATTCGTACCATTTTACCCCGGTTTCTGCCCGAATTACACTAACTTTTTTGAAACTTTCTGAAATGGGAAACAACAAGATTTTTGCCTTACTGGCTTC
>DASTPZ010000143.1:0-8052 GCA_035761965.1 Flavisolibacter sp.
TCATGAACGGCGTTTACTGGGATGTGAACGTGCCCAGGCTTTTCACCGCCGAAGCGGTGAGGCAGCCGGATTTTCGCATACAGGTGATAGCCGATGTTACCGATGACAGCAATGGTTCTGTGCCCATCAATCTGGGTGACCAATCCATTGAAAACCCTGTATATGGTGTGGACAGGCAAAGCCTGCAAAAAACCGCGCCTTTCCTCGCCGGTTCCGTCGATATCATGGCGGTAGGCAACCTGCCCAATGAGCTGCCCAGGGATGCCTCCAAATACTTTGGCGAGCAATTGATCAAATATATCCTGCCTGACCTGCTTACCTCGGGTTCAAGAGTGATCGAGGGCGCTACGATCGTCAAAGCCGGCGCACTTACACCGAGGTTCGATTACCTGGAAGATTATGCAGCCGGACGTTGAGCTTGGCTGAGGATACAAGGTACAGGGAAATGATAGAAGAGTGAAGATGCTTTTTGCCATCGGCTAGTTTGATCTTGCTTTTTCAGTACACATCGCAACCTAAAGCCTGAGATAATAAGCTTGCAGCAGCCGGGTAAACTCCGGGGTGTAGCTGCCATTTCCCGTCGCAATGGTTATGTCGTCAGCCGGGCTGCCTTCTTCTTCAAAAAGCCCCCCGCTGATCATGAGGCGGAAGGGTGGGTGCGAGGGTGTTTGTCTGACTGCTACCTGCCGGTGGATGAAAAGTCCTTCTGCTTTCACCAGTGCGTTTATCTCATCGATTCTTTTAAAGGGCAGGAGCAGGTAAAATCTTCCTTTCTGTTTCAGCATCCGGGCGAGCAGGGGCAGCAGGCTTGATACAGTAAGCGCCTGTCCATGATGGGCAATATTTCGATCCATGTTTTTTGAAAGAAGCTCATGCTCATAAAAAGGCGGGTTGCTGACGATATGATCGTAAAGGGCCTTGGTTTGCACATTTGCCACGTCTCCCTCAACTATCCTGATACGCGCTGCAAAAGGAGAGGAGCTGACATTTTCCCCCGCTTGGGCGGCTGCATTCGGGTCTATCTCTACGGCATCGATCAGCAGCTTTTGCTCCTGGGCGATCATCAGTGAAAGCAGCCCGGTGCCGGTTCCTATGTCAAGGAGACTTTCCTCCTTATCAGCCCGCCCTATTTCTGCAGCACACCAGGCACCGAACAGGCAGGCATCCGTGGTCACCTTCATGGCACAGCGGTCCTGGTGCACGGTAAACTGCTTGAACTGGAAAAAGGAATTGGGCATAGCTGGTTGTGCCTTTATGTGCGGGCCAGGGTTAATCCCATGCGGCTCTTGCGCTGGCCGATACTGACAGGTCGGCAAGATTGCCTTCCATAAACTTATAATAACCGGTAATGGCGATCATGGCGGCATTGTCTGTACAATACTGGAATGCCGGGATATAAGCCTGCCAGCCGTTTGCATCACAAAGGGCCTGGAAGGCAGTACGAAGGCCGCTGTTGGCAGAAACGCCACCGGCTATGCAGATGTCCCTGATGCCGGTTTGAAGTGCAGCTTTCTTCAGCTTTTTCAACAGCATGTCTACGATCCGGTGCTGAATGGAAGCACAGATATCGGGCAGGTTCTGTGCTACAAAATCAGGATTATTCTTTGTTTCTTTTTGCAGAAAATACATTATGGAGGTTTTAAGCCCGCTGAAGCTGAAATCGAGGCCTTCGATCTGGGGCTCTGCAAAAGAGAAGCGGAGGGGATTGCCTTCCCGCGCATATTTATCAACCAGCGGTCCGCCGGGATAGGGTAGTCCAAGCAGCTTGGCGGATTTGTCAAAAGCCTCGCCCGCTGCATCATCGAGCGTTTCGCCGATCACCTTCATGGAAGTGGCGCTTTCGGCCAATACGATCTGTGTATGCCCGCCGCTTACGGTAAGGCATAAAAAAGGAAAGGATGGCCTTCTTTCATCAATAAGGTTGGCCAGTACATGGGCCTGCATGTGGTGCACGGCTATCAGCGGTTTGCCAAGTGCAAGTGAAAGGGATTTGGCGAACTGGCTGCCAACCAGCAGCGACCCGATAAGACCAGGCGATTGAGTGAAGGCAATGGCATCAATATCGTTCAATTGAATTCCTGCCTGCTTTAAAGCCACATCAACAACAGGCACGATGTTCTGCATGTGGGCGCGGCTCGCAAGCTCCGGTACTACGCCCCCGTATTGCTCGTGCACTTTTTGATTGGCTATGAAATTGCTCAGTATCTGCCCATTGCGGCAAACGGCCGCCGACGTTTCGTCGCAGGAAGATTCGATCGCAAAAATGGTAAGGTCCCTGGAGTTCTTTTCTGTCATTTGGGATGCAAAGCTAAAGGCTGGAGCCAGAATATGCACATGGTTTTTGGCCTATTTGCTCCTGATAGCAACAACCGGGTCTAGCCTGGAGGCGCGTATAGCGGGAATGATGCCGGCCAGCACGCCTGCAATGATGCAGATAAGAATGGCAAGACCGATGATGGCGGGTGAAAGGAAAATGGGAAAATCCAGGGCCGATGTAATGATCTTGGTAAGCGTAAAGACCAGCAGGAGTCCTATAATACCCCCTATGATGCAGAGAAAGGCCGATTCGAGCAGGAACTCGGTCAGGATTACGCTGTTACGCGCCCCGATGGCTTTTTTAAGCCCGATCTGTCCGGTTCTTTCCTTTACCGTTACAAACATGATGTTGGCCACACCAAAAATGCCCACAATAAAAGAAAGGGCTCCGATGGCCCATCCGCCAATATTGACGCTTACAAAAGCCTGGCTCATGGCATCGCTGAAATCGTTGATATCATTCAATGCGAAATCATCATCCTGTGTTGGACTAAGCTTATGAACAGAGCGCATCACCCCCTTCAATTCATCCTTTACAACCTTGCTGCTCATGTTCTCCCTGCCTTTTACGAGGATGACAGGGTCGGCACGTTTTTCATCCATAATGGTGCGGGCATAGCGATAGTTCATGAGCACACTTTTATCGAACTGCCATCCGCCGATAAGCTGGCTTCCCTGTTTTTTGATGACGCCTGCTACATTCACCCGCCGGCCTTTGATCGTAAGCTGCCGGCCTGTTGCGCGTTCCGCTTCACCAAAAAGCTTTTCGGCTATTTCGTTGCCTATCAGAACAGCATTTGTGCCCAATGAATATTCCGCGTCGGTCATCATGCGGCCGTACTGGATCTCCACGGGCTGAATGGAGGGGAAGGCCTCGGTGATGCCATACAGTACCACGCCATTCAGGAGGTTGTCGCCCACCTCCACATTGCCGGTGGTATTGATCACGAAGGCTGCGTGCTGCACGGTGGAAGCCCTTTGCCTGATTTGCTGCAACTCCTCAAACCGCGGTGAAGGCCGTTTCACATACTTCCACCAGGGATAGTCGCCTGAACCGGCGCCTGCGCTGTAGTCCCATTTATCTATGAAGATCGTATTTGTACCAAGCGATTTGATCTCGGTCTGGATATTCGTTTCCAGGCTGTTAACGGTAGCCAGCACACCAATGATGCAAAAGATGCCGATGGTAACGCCGAAGAGCGACAGGAAGGTCCGCAGCTTGTTTGTCCATAGCTCCTGCATGGCGAGCTTAAAACTGCTTAAACTGATCTCAAACATCCTGCGCATGCCTAAAATTAGACAAAATACGCTTTGGCCTGAGTCCGGCCGGCCTCCTTTGCCGGCAAAGCTTCTTGCAACAGAGGTAGGCTGCCAGCTTGCGCGGGCATGAAAAGGGTTCATAAATGCATTCAACCGCGGCTTGCTAGTAAAAGATCACATTAGGGCATCTTACAATATCAGCATTAATTCATTAATTTCGACGGCCTTAGCACGTGGCAGATTTAAAGCATGAAATTTGCTGATCGGGAGAGGCACTTGGCCGGAACAGCAAAGCGGCATGGCAGATTTTTTTATACCTTATCAAAGCTTCGCTATAAACGATTGAAAGATGACCAGAATTTTGATCATTGACGATGATCCGGATGTAAGAACCGTCATGAACCTTTTAATGAAAAAGCAGGGTTACGAAGTTGAAACAGCTTCGCAAAGGACAGAAGCCATGCAAAAGCTCCATCAGTTCAAGCCTTCGATCGTACTGCTGGATGTATTGCTGTCCGGTACGGATGGGCGAGAGCTATGCAGGGAGATCAAAGCGGACGGAACAATGGGCAATATCACGGTACTGATGTTCTCCGCCCACCCAGGTGCCGCCGAAAATATAGAAAGCTATGGCGCCGATGGTTTTATTACCAAACCTGTCAATACCGAAGCCTTGCTTCAGAAACTGAAGAAGCTCACCGGGCAGGTATCATAAAAAAACCCCGGCTTGCCGGGGTTATATCGTTCAGGGGCGGCCTTTTCCTTGCCCTTCTTCATTTGAATCGGTTCCTCTTTCCTTTTGCTGGCTTGGATTGTATGGCTGCCTGATCTGCTCGAAATTCATGCCTTCGAACCCTTCATAGTTCTTTTGGTCACGATCGTCGTTTAAAGCCCGCCTGCCCTTTTCCTGGTCGTTGGGCTTGTTCCTGGTGTTCTGAGACATAATTCAGGTTTTTAAATCAACAGATACGGTCTTAAAATAATACCAAAAATAATTGCCTCGTTCACAGCAGGTTATCAAGGCTTAAATGGACATATTGAGTGGCAAAACTTCCACAGCCTGACCCATTCAGGCCAGCCGGTGGCTTTCACTTTTGATCCACGAATCAACAAGCACCCCGGCAACCGGGTAGGTCTCGTTCAGCCATGCACTGACGGTCTGCAGGGAGATCATTGCCTGTTGGGCAGTAATGCCTGCTTCGGTCATCTTATCAACTAATTCTTGCATGATAATTTTTTACAAACTTATAGCTCATCCGTGCACTAAACGCTGCCCGGCGGTGAAGCCTCCGTTTCCAGCGCTGAGTCTGGCAATTGAAGGGTTACAGCGAGGATAAATTCTGTTAGCTAGACTGTTTTTCTGTTCAGGGAAGGGCGGCTCCAATTTCAAAATTTCCTTAACGCGCCCAGTCCTTACCTTTGCTGCCGCTAAAAAACTCAGCAGCACCGGCTGTTCATTATGAAATATCAGAACGAAATACAGAAGCGCCGAACTTTTGCCATTATATCCCACCCCGATGCGGGTAAAACCACGCTTACGGAGAAGCTGCTTCTTTTTGGGGGAGCCATACAGGTAGCCGGTGCCGTTAAAAGCAATAAGATCAAAAAAGCCGCCACCTCAGATTTCATGGAGATTGAAAGACAGCGTGGTATCTCGGTGGCCACCTCCGTGATGAGTTTTGAGTACAATGGTACCCTGATCAATCTGCTCGACACACCGGGTCACAAGGATTTTGCGGAAGATACCTACCGTACCCTTACTGCCGTCGATAGCGTGATCCTGGTGGTAGATAGCGTGAATGGCGTGGAAGAACAGACCCGCCGCCTGATGCAGGTATGCCGGATGCGCAAAACACCGGTGATCGTTTTTATCAACAAGCTCGACCGCGATGGCAAAAACCGGTTCGACCTGCTGGAAGAGATCGAAAAAGAGCTTTCCATTTCCCTGCATCCCATGACCTGGCCCATTAACCAGGGAAAGGATTTCAAAGGGGTGTACGACCTGCACAATAAAAGTCTTCGCCTGTTCACTGCGAGCACCAAGGCTACTGACGACGATACCATTTCTCTCTCAGACCTCTCGTCTTCCCTGCTGGATGATAAGGTAGGTGAACGCGATGCAACCACCCTGCGCGAGGATGCAGAGCTGGTGGATGGCGTATATGGCGAGCTGGACCCGGCATCTTACCTGGCAGGCGATGTGGCGCCGGTCTTTTTTGGAAGTGCCATCAACAATTTCGGTGTTAAGGAAATGCTCGATACGTTCATTCGCATAGCCCCTGTACCGCGGAGCCGAGAGACCAACACACGTCTGGTTAAGGTGGATGAAGAGAAATTCAGCGGCTTTATCTTTAAGATACATGCCAACCTGGACCCCAAGCACCGCGACCGGATCGCCTTCCTTCGTGTGTGTTCCGGCCGCTTCGAGCGGAACAAATATTTTCATCATGTACGGTTAGACAAGGACGTTCGTTTCAGCAACCCTTATTCCTTCCTTGCCAGGGAAAAAAATGTGGTCGATGATGCCTATCCCGGCGATGTGGTGGGTCTTTTTGATACTGGTAATTTCAAGATCGGCGATACGCTTACGGAGGGAGAGGAGTTTTACTTCACGGGCATTCCTTCCTTTTCACCCGAGTTGTTCAAGGAAGTGGTCAACAAAGACCCGATGAAGACCAAGCAACTGGAAAAAGGACTGCTGCAGCTGACAGATGAAGGCGTTGCCCAGCTATTTACCCAATATGGCGGAAACAAAAAGATCATCGGCTGCGTGGGAGAGCTTCAGTTCGAAGTGATACAATACCGCCTGTTGCACGAATATGGCGCGTCGGTGGTATTCAATTCGCTGCCATTCTACAAAGCATGCTGGATCAGCAGCGAAGATCCAAGAAAGCTCGAGGAGTTTACCCGCTTTAAGGCAGCCAACGTGGCCAATGACAAGGATGGTCATCTTGTTTATCTTGCCCAGAGCGAATGGTTCCTTAATACCGAACGCACCAACAACCCCGACATCCAGTTTCATTTCACCTCGGAAATACACAAGGCCGAAAGCTGATCCTGAAAAAGCTGAAGAGCAGGCGATGTCTGGTGTAGCCTTTATTTCAGGTCTATTTCCTGAAATGAAGTCCGTAGCTTTCCTGTGCCAGCACATCCTTCCACTGCTGAATGAGGCGCTTGTAGGCATGCCCGACCTCGGTTATGTTGCGGTCCAGGTCAAACAGGCCCAGCTCGTTTACATTGCCATTGTCTTCCCTGAGGGCGGTATCCCAATCCACCTGGTGCGTGAGGCTGTACCAGGTAAACCCGATCACGGGTACGCCATCCTGTATGAGGCGATATACATTCGCCCATTGTTTCCAAAGCCATTGCACGCTGCCCGGCATTTTCATATTCGTTTCAGTATGCATGATGGGCAGCTTGTAGCGTTGGTAGTATTGATGGGTGATCACGTAATAGCCAAAAGTTTCACCTGAGGCGGTGGTGCTGCCATTGGGCAGTACAAGGTGCTCGTTCGTTACATAATAATCATTACCCATAATGCACCGTGCCGTTACCTGGTTTTGCTCAAACCAGTGAAACTCTTCTTTTGTCATGCCGTTTTCCTGCAGGTATTCATACATCTGCACACGGATCGGATAGCCATAGGTAAGGTCAAGGGCAAGGAAGCGCTTCTGGTTAAGAAAATTTGCCCTGGCCATGACCTCGGGCCTGACGGGATGAAAATATTCCGTTGATTCGCTTTGAATGAACACAGCATCGGGCTGCACCTTCAGGATTTCGTGCATGGCCATCACATTGGCCTTGCAAAGGTGCTTTATAGCGGTTACATAAGCCCTGTCGCTGCTCAGCCTCTCGTTCCACCAGCCATACTGGGCAGAGAACATAGCGGTGATAAATATCTCATTGATAGGTGTATAATACTGCAGGTAGGGAAAGCGGTGTGCAAATGCCTTGGCATACTCTGCAAAATGATGAGGAAAGTCGGGGTTCTGGAAATTACCCAGCCAGTCCGGCACTCCAAAATGGCAAAGGTCCACGATGGGTATGATGTTCAGCTCTTTCATCTTGTGAAAGGTATCGTCGGTGAACACCCAATCGTATTGGCCGGGGCCGATATGTGTTTTGTAATAGGGAGGGCCATACCGCAGGAAGCTTATGCCCAGGTCCCTCACCAGCTCAAAATCGCGCTGCCAGTTTTTATAATGACAGCATTTCTCCATCTGGTCTACCCGCTTGGTGCTCCCATCTGGCAGCTGGATGGTGGGATAGCTGTTCTCGATCCCCGTCGCAAACATGAATTTGTTCCGTATAGGCATAATACCGGTTTGCGGTATTACCACCAAAGTAGTGCCAGCCAGCCTCTGTTTTTACTTCTTTATGGCCCTGACCCCTTATTGCTGGCTAGAACTCCGGGTTTATGCCAGTATAGTTGTGCGGTGTGATCTTTTTTAATTCTTTTTTAAGGGATGCAGTTAC
>DASTPZ010000144.1:0-9813 GCA_035761965.1 Flavisolibacter sp.
AGCATACGGTAGAGGCCTATATTGCCGGCAGGCAATACGAGGCGCTTATCCTCATCACCATTATCCAGATAGGGTTTCTCCTTGTTGAAACGGCTCTCCGGTTCTATTTTTCCTATTCCACGGCCTGGCTTGGACAGGCGGTAGTAAAGGATCTGAGGGTTAAGGTATTCGGGAAGGTGCTCAATCTTAACCTGCGCCAGTTCGACCGTACGCCTATTGGTACCCTTACTACGCGTACCATCGACGATATCGAGAGGGTGAACGATATATTCGCCGATGGTCTGATCCCTATCATTGCCGATCTGCTTTCGATCGTGTGCGTGCTGGGCATCATGTTCTGGACCGACTGGCAGCTTACACTGATCTGTCTTATTCCTTTTCCCATTATCATCATAGCTACGTATTATTTCAAGGAAAGCGTAAACCGCTCTTTTCTTTCCGTACGCAACGCTGTTACCCGGCTCAATGCTTTTGTGCAGGAACACATCACAGGCATGTATATAGTTCAGGCATTTGCGGGAGAGAAGAGGGAGTCTGAAAAGTTCAGGGCCATCAACAAGGACCACCGGGATGCGAACATCCATGCCATATTTGCCTACTCGGTATTTTTCCCGATCGTAGAGATCGTGCTCGCGCTGGCTATGGGACTGGTCGTGATCAAAAGCGCCAGCCCCGGGGTGATCACTGCCTTCATTCTTTACCTGAACCTCATCTTCAGACCTTTGAGGGTGATCGCCGATAAGTTCAATGTGCTGCAAATGGGCATGATCGCGAGCGAAAGGGTTTTCAAGGTGCTTGACAATGACGACGAGCTGCCGCCATTGAAGCCGGGAGCCTACCAGCCACATGCAGTAAGGGGAAAGATAGAGTTCGATCAGGTATCGTTCGGCTATAACGAGGCCTATCCCGTGCTTAAAGACGTATCCTTTACAGCCGAGCCGGGCGAAACGGTTGCTATAGTGGGGCATACAGGCAGCGGCAAGACAACCATCATCAGCCTGCTGAACCGGCTGTATGATATCGGGCAGGGGCAGATCCGGCTCGATGGGGTGGCGCTTGATCAATGGGATCCGGCCTTCCTGCGGGGGAGCATAGGTGTTGTATTGCAGGACGTGTTTCTGTTTTCGGGTTCGGTGATGGACAATATAACCCTTAGAAACGAGTCCATTACCAGGGAAAAAGTGGTAGAAGCAGCCAGGCTCATCGGTATGCACGATTTTATCATGCGCCTGCCTGGCGGTTACGATTACGATGTGATGGAGAGAGGCGCCACGCTTTCAGTAGGCCAGCGGCAGCTGCTTTCCTTTATTCGCGCCATGCTCTATAACCCGGCAGTACTGGTGTTGGATGAGGCTACCTCCTCGGTGGATACCGAGAGCGAACAGCTCATCGAAACGGCCATCGATACGCTTATTGCAGGACGGACCTCCATTGTAATTGCGCACCGGCTGTCGACAATCCAAAGGGCAGATAAGATCATTGTGCTGGACAAGGGAGAGGTAAAGGAAATGGGCAATCACCGCGAACTGCTCCGGAAAGGCGGATTTTACAGTAAATTGTATCAAATGCAATTTGAAAACAGGGTTCTTGCATTAGATTGATTATCTTGCTTTCCCATCCTTATCAAAAAAGGTAAATTAATTGTTTTATGAGACGTTCTTTGCGTTTTGCGGTCCTGTTCTTATTCATGGCCGTTCTTTTCGCCTGCCAAAAGGAATTGAGCTTTGAAGTTGGACAGCCTGCCAGGGGCTCGCTCCAGAGCGCTTCCGGCGACTGCCTCCCCAAAAACATCAAAGGAACTTATAAATCAGGCCAGGCACTTGCCGACAGCAACTACATAGAAGTAACCATCGATTTTGGCCAGACTGGCGCCTATACTGTTTATACCGATACCGTCAACGGTTATTCATTCAAGGGTACGGGTACCGTTACCAACACGGGTGTAACCACCATCAGGCTTGCCGGCTCGGGTACGCCCTCTTCGGCCGGTCTTGATGACTTTACCGTTTTCTTTGATACCACGCTTTGCTTTATAGAAGTACCCGTTATCAGCTCAGGCAGCAGTAGCGGAGGAACAGCTGCATTTGCCCTGCAGGGCAACGGGGCAGCCTGCTCCAATTCCAATGTGGCCGGCACCTATACCCAGGGTACGCCCCTGACGGCCGCCAACCAGGTTTCACTGGAGGTGAATGTTACCACTGTGGGTACCTGGACGATGAGCTCCAGCGCGGTAGCAGGATTTTCCTTCTCCGGCTCCGGAACCTTCACCAATACCGGGGTGCAGACCATCGTGCTTACCGGCTCGGGTAATCCCACTACTGCCGGCGCCCAGACCTTCAGCGTTGTTGCGGGCAGCACTACCTGCACCTTCCCTGTCACGGTAGTTGCCGGAACGCCTCCACCCGTGGTGGGCGACCATTTCATCCTGACAAACAATTCCTGGCTGAGCTATACCTCGCCCATTGCCGCTACCGACACCATCAAGCGCACGATCGTTGGCAGCATAACGGCCAATGGCGGGTTCGTGTACAAGATCATGAAGCAGAAGAACACCCTCCCAAGCCCCGCTTCCATCGACGATTCGCTGTATTACAGAAAGAGCGGCAACAATTATTACGAATTCAATTTTGTTGACTACTACACGAGCTTTTATTTCGACAATCTTCTGGTAGACAGTATCTTATTCCTGAAAGAAGGGCTTACCACCAACCAGACATGGAGCTCCAGGGAGTATGCCGACTCGGTGGACGATGTACCAACCAAGGTTCGCTACGATTTTAAATGCGACGATGCCAATGCCACGGTAACCATTAATGGCAAAACCTATACGAACGTGTATAAGATAACGCTAAAGGTAATGGTGAATGAAGACAATACAGGCTGGGACACCGATGTGACCTGGACCAATTATTATGCGGCGGGTATAGGCTGGATCTATCAGAAATACGACGACGGAACAGATGATTATGAGCTTCCGGTGCGGTTCTACCAGGTATTCTGACGCCTCTGAACTGATTCAAAAGCCGCAGCGCTGCTGCGGCTTTTTTGTGTCCGGGGGGCACCATAATAATCTCAAATAAGACCGGGTTTTTGCCAATCCTCCCTTATCTTTGCGGCAAATTTCGGGCAAGATATGCTAAATGGACGTGTCAAATGCTTGTTGGTGGCGGTTTTCAGCGTTTTTGCGCTTGGTTTTTCAACATCCGCCCTCGCGCAGCGAGAGAATACGAATGATGACCATCATTACCAGGCCGGCGACGAAAAAACCGGTCATGGCGATCCTTCTCAAAAAGAAGAGGAGCATGGAAAATTCGATGCCAATGAAGTGATCTTCGGACACGTAATGGATGCCCACGAGTACCATTTTTTCTCTATCGGAGATTTTCACGCCACGCTTCCCCTGCCGGTGATCGTATACGAGCCGGGAAGAGGATGGCTGGCCTTCATGTCTTCGAAATTCCATCATGGCGAGGAAGCCTATCAGGGATACAGGCTGGTAACCAAGCATTATAAAGAAAGACTGAAGCAGGAAGGAATGACCGACGAGCAGATCAATCTTCTGAGCGACGAGCAGATCGTGGCGGTTGACGAGCAAACCGGCGCACTTCGCCCCGATATTAAGGTGTACGATTTTTCCCTCACACGCAATGTGGTCCAGATGATCCTTGCGCTGGCCCTACTGGTTTGGCTGATGCTGAGTGTGGCTAAGAGGTACCGCCAGGGCCAGGGTGTGAAGACGGCGCCCAAGGGGTGGCAGAATGCCGTAGAGCCGGTGATCACCTTTGTACGCGACGAGGTGGCCAAGCCAAATATCGGCCATAAGTACAGAAGGTACATGCCCCTGCTGCTCACCATCTTCTTTTTTATCCTGATCAACAATATATTCGGGCTGATCCCCGGCTCTGCCAATGTAACGGGTAATATCGCGTTTACGGCGGTGCTCGGACTGATCGCCTTTCTTGCCATCACCTTCAGCGGCAACAAGCATTACTGGGGACATATCTTTAATCCTCCGGTACCCTTTGGTATCAAGTTCATTATGATCCCGGTGGAGATCCTTTCGATCTTTACCAAGCCCTTTGCCCTTATCATACGTTTGTTCGCCAACATGCTGGCAGGGCACATCATCATCATCTGTCTTGTATCGCTGATCTTTATTTTCGGCGCTATGAGCCCTGTTATCGGATCTGTATTTTCACCCATCTCCATTGCCTTTGCCGTGTTCATTTATGTGATAGAAGTGCTGGTGGCCTTTATCCAGGCCTTCATCTTTACCAACCTGACGGCGGTGTTCATCGGGCAGGCAGTAGAGGAAACGCATCATGGAGAAGATGATCATCACCAGGCGCCCACGGAGCCGGTGATCATTTGAGAAAAGGTTTTTAGACGTCTTTTTTTAACCAATATAAAAGAACAATCATGGATTTATTAATGACATTGTTGAGTACTGTTGCCTGGGCTAATGCCGGTGGTGCGATCGGTGCGGGTTTAGCTGCGATCGGTGCCGGTATCGGTATCGGTCAGATCGGCCGCGGAGCGGTTGAATCTATCGCCCGCCAGCCCGAGGCATCAAACGACATTCGTGCCAACATGATCCTGACTGCCGCCTTTATCGAGGGTGTTGCCCTCTTTGCGGTAATCGCAGGTATCCTGGCCATGTTCGTGTAATGCAGAAGCATGTTATGCATGCCATTCGCAAAAATATAGCTGCACCCTAAGCACAGGGCGGCGGGTGCAGCTTATTAAGTTTTGAAATAAGGGATCTTCGTCAAAATAGAAATTATATGAGACTTCTTACACCTGAATTAGGATTGCTGTTCTGGACCCTCGTAGCCTTCATCATCGTGTTCATCATCTTGAGGAAGTTTGCCTGGAAGCCTATCCTGAGCTCACTGGACCAGCGTGAAAAAACCATTGCCGATTCGCTGGAAAGTGCGGAAAGGGTGAAAAAGGAAATGGCGCAACTGAAGAACGAGAACGAGGAGCTGATGGCCAGGGCGCGTGAGGAAAGAGGAGCCATGCTCAAGGAAGCAAGGGAAACAAAGGACCGCATCATCAACGAGGCAAAAGAACAAGCCAAGATAGAGGCCAACAAGATCATTACCGATGCCCAGCAGCAGATCAATGCCCAGAAGATGGCAGCTCTCACCGATGTGAAGAACCAGGTAGGCAAGCTGGTGATCGAGGTAACCGAAAAGGTGCTTCGCAGGGAGCTGAGCTCTCCTGCCGCCCAGGAAGAGCACATCAAAGGTTTGGTGAATGAAGTTAAATTGAACTAAGAGAAAGCTGCAGGCAAGGCCTGATTAAAAATACATCATGCAAAACCCAAGAGTAGCCTCCAGATATGCAAAATCACTGCTCGACCTGGCTGTCGAAAAAGGACAGCTTGAGCAGGTGTATGGCGATATGATCTATCTTCAAACGGTGACCAGGCAAAGCCGGGATTTCCTGAACCTTTTGAGGAGCCCGGTAGTGAAGGGCGACCAGAAGGCGAGGGCAGTGAACGCGGTAATGGCCGGGAAGGTAGGCGCGATCACAACTGCATTTACCAACCTGCTGATCGCTAAAACGCGTGAAAGCATACTGCCGGAAGTGATCAATGCTTTTGTTCAGCAATACAAACAGTACAAAGGTATTCATACGGTTAAGCTTACTACGGCTGCGCCGCTGAGCGATGGTTTGAGGAACGCGCTGGTCGACCAGGTAAGAAAAACGAGCAACATGCAGAACATAGAGCTCGAGACAAAAGTAGACCCGAACATTATCGGCGGTTTTGTGCTGCAGGCCGGCGATAAGCTGATCGATGCCAGTATTGCTTACGACCTGAAGGAAGTTGGCAAGCAGTTCGAGAACAACGATTTTATATATAAGGTTAAATAAGCGCCGCGACTGTGGTATAGCTCATAGCCGCACGCTTTTTGAATAAACGACAATTAGTAACAAATAAATAAATCTGCTATATGCCAGAAATAAAACCAGATGAAATAAGTGCCATCCTTCGTCAGCAGCTGAGCGGCTTCAACGCCGGAGCTGACCTCGAAGAAGTTGGTACCGTCCTCCAGATAGGCGATGGAATTGCCCGCGTATACGGCCTTGGCAATGTACGTGCCGGCGAGCTGGTGGAGTTTGAGAACGGCGTCCAGGGTATTGCCCTGAACCTCGAAGAGGACAACGTAGGTGCCGTATTGATGGGTGAAATGGGAACCCTGCAGGAAGGCGCTAAAGTGCGCCGTACCGGGCAGATCGCTTCCATCAAGGTAGGTGAAGGCATGGTAGGCCGTGTGGTCAACACACTCGGTGAGCCTATCGATGGTAAAGGACCGATTGTTGGCGAGCGTTACGAAATGCCGCTCGAGCGCAAGGCCCCCGGCGTTATCTTTCGTGAGCCGGTAAAAGAGCCGCTGCAAACCGGTATCAAGGCCATCGATGCCATGATCCCCATTGGACGCGGACAGCGTGAGCTGGTGATCGGCGACCGTCAGACCGGTAAGACCGCGATCTGTATCGATACCATCATCAACCAGAAAGAATTTTTCCAGGCTGGAAAACCTGTTTACTGTATATATGTTGCCATCGGCCAGAAGGCATCCACCATCGCAGGTGTGATGAAGACCCTCCAGGACGCAGGCGCTATGGACTATACGGTTATCGTGGCAGCATCTGCTTCGGAGCCTGCTCCCCTGCAGTTCTATGCTCCCTTTGCCGGTGCCGCTATTGGTGAGTTCTTCCGCGATACAGGCCGTCCCGCACTGATCATCTATGACGATCTTTCCAAGCAGGCCGTAGCCTACCGCGAAGTATCGCTGCTGCTGCGTCGTCCGCCAGGCCGCGAAGCCTATCCCGGTGATGTATTCTACCTGCACAGCCGCTTGCTTGAAAGAGCTGCGAAGGTGATCAATAACGACGAGATCGTGAAGAACATGAACGACCTGCCGGAAAGCATCAGGCACCTGGTGAAAGGCGGAGGTTCGCTTACGGCACTGCCCATCATTGAAACACAGGCAGGTGACGTATCGGCCTATATCCCGACGAATGTGATCTCGATCACCGACGGACAGATCTTCCTCGAATCGAACCTGTTCCTTGCCGGTATCCGTCCCGCCATCAACGTGGGTATATCGGTGAGCCGTGTGGGAGGTAATGCGCAGATCAAATCCATGAAAAAGGTAGCCGGTACGCTTAAGCTTGACCAGGCCCTTTATCGTGAGCTGGAAGCTTTCTCCAAATTCGGCGGTGACCTTGATGCGGCTACCAAATCGGTGATCGACAAAGGAGCCCGCAACGTGGAGATCCTGAAGCAGCCTCAATATGCGCCCTTCTCTGTTGAAAAGCAGGTGGCCATCATCTACCTCGGAACACAGGGCCTGCTGCGCGAAGTGCCGGTAAAACGCGTAAGGGAGTTTGAAGAGCATTTCCTGATGGAAATGGAAAACAAGCTGCCCGATGTACTGGCCCAGTTCAAAAAAGGCAACCTGCCCGAAGATGGATTGAAGAAAATGGTAAGTCTTGCCAACGGACTTATCCCTCAGTATAAATAAGATTTCCCTACTGAATGCAATAGAAGCGGTCCTTATGGGCCGCTTTTTTTGTGCGCTTGTTATTCGCCTCAGCTTTGGGATATGGGTTTCCAGGCAGGTATCTGTAGAACCTCAACCAGGCAATTGACCATTTTTTTCTTCACCTTAAGTTCTCTTAAGCAAAATGCTGTTCTGGTTCCTGGCAATCGGCAGTTTAAAACGGCCTTTATAAGCTTGTCTGGGTTCTGGCATGGCATTCCAACGAGATAAAGAAAAGCTTATGCGCTTTCTTCCAACCAAGATACACGGATTGACCGACTACCTGATGTTCATCCTGCTGATGGCATCACCATTTATTTTCTGGTCTACTGCCCGCGGGGCCGATACCTGGGTGCCCATGCTGCTGGGCGCCTCAATTCTTGTATACAGCATATGGACCGATTATGAATGGGGTGCTTTTCACAGCATACCTATGCGCACACACCTCATGCTTGACCTTTCGGGCGGCATACTGCTGGCAGTATCTCCCTGGCTATTTGGTTTCGCTGATGTTGTTTACCTGCCCCACCTGGTATTAGGATTTGCCGAAGTGGGAATGTCGCTCATCACAAAAACAGAACCGCTTAGGAAAGGCATGTTGGGAAACGATACCCTGTGACGGTCTAGCGAAAGCAATACATTAATGGTATGCCCTTAGAAGCGGATTATTTCCGCATCGGGCTGCATCTTGAATATATAAGATCGTTTATCTTCAAGCTGACTAACTTGCTATGAAGCTCCGAGAATTCAAATACCTTGAAAAACAAAGGAAGATCGACTTGCTTTCCCAAAGCGGCGTTTACCTGTGCACACGGCAGGAACCAGAATTCACCATCGATCTTTACCAGATGGACTCATTTTACATTGAGGCCTATTACTATCATGGATGCGAGGGACCCGGTTACATGAGGGCTTTTTCCTCTACTGATTTTCTCGAGCCTTATCTTAACAAAATCAACCTCACCAATCTTCTGGCGAGCTGAGTGCTTTCTTTGCTGCATATCTCTTTTGCACAGGGTTTTAAACTCCTGAGATCTACTACTATTTCAACAACTAATTGATATTCAATCGCATCAAAAAAACAGCCAATACCGGGAAAAGAATTTATAAAATAGTTTGGTTTATAAAATAAACCAGTTTATGTTTGTTCTACAAATCATGCTATGAGAAAGTTATTACTGGCCTGCTGCTTTTCCCTTCTTCTCCTGCAGGCTTTTGCCCAAACCACTATCACCGGCCTGGTAAAAGATGCTAAGAATAAGCCTGTAGCAGGTGCAAGCATCTCTATCAAAAACAGCTATGATGGTGCTACGACAGACTCTGCAGGCAGGTTTTCTTTTGTATCTACCGATAAGGGTGCGCAGATCCTCGTTGTATCAGCCATTGGATACAGGGGTTTCGAACAAACCATTACACTATCCGGCGGCAGGATCGAGCTTGAGCTTCCTGTTAAAGAAGAGGTAAGTGAGATGAAGGCCGTTGTGATCACAGCCGGATCTTTCGAAGCTGGTGATAAAAAAAGAACGACCGTGCTCAGCTCGATCGATATCCTTACCACTGCCAGTGCCAATGCCGATGTAACCGGCGCCATCAGGACCCTGCCCGGTGCACAGCAGGTAGGTGAAAGCGAGGGTCTGTTTGTGCGGGGAGGAACCGCTTCTGAAACGCGCACGTATATAGACGGCACCCTGGTGAACAATTTCTTTTTCTCGAGCGTGCCCAATATCGCGCAGCGCGGCCGCTTTTCTCCCTGGCTTTTCAAGGGAACGGTATTCAGCTCCGGTGGTTATTCGGCCTTGTATGGCCAGGCTCTTTCTTCGGCGCTTATACTTGAGTCGGTAGACCTGCCCGACAAAAGCCAGGGCAACCTCGGAATATCCCCGCTTGGTGTGAACGGAGGCTATCAACAGCTTTCCAAAAAGAAGAATGCCTCATGGGGCTTCAGCTATGGGTATACCAATCTTGAGCTGGTCTTTAAGGTGATCAAGCAAAAGCCGGAATATTTCCAGACCCCGGTCTTTCACAATGGTGACGCTAATTTCAGGATCAAGACCTCCAAAACAGGCATGTTGAAATACTATGGCTATTTCAGCCAGAACAAGGTGGGTGTACGCAACCCAAGCCTCGACACGCTGGGTTACAAAGAAGCTTTCAGGCTCAGCAACTTCAACATGTATCATAACCTATCCTGGAAGGAGAATATCGGCACGAAGTGGAAATTCAATGGTGGCCTTTCCTATGCCAATAACAAGGACGA
>DASTPZ010000145.1:0-12866 GCA_035761965.1 Flavisolibacter sp.
GCAAACACCGTAAACGGTCCTTTGCCCTGGAGTGTTTCTACCAGTCCGGCTGCCTTCACAGCCGCTACCAAAGTGGTATGGTCTTTTGAATTGACAGCGTTTTCAACAATGTTCTTTGATGGATACATCGGCGCACCGCCAACCTCAACGGTTTTTTCCTTACTCATGGTGCCTTGAGCCATGACGTTGTTGGAAATAGAGATGGCTGCAAACAAAAGGGCTGCTAAAGTGAACTTTTTCATTTTCATGTTTTTAATTATGATTGGATTCTGGTTTCAGGAAATAATTACGCAGGCTGAAAAAAATTGGATTGGCAAAACGAATTTTTTTTAATCTTGCCTCGATTTTGTCCTGACTACTAACCATAGCCGGATTAAGGAAACCACACCATCAATCAAACTATTATGGCATACTGGCTTGTAAAATCTGAACCATTTAAATACAGCTGGGCTCAATTTGAAAAAGACGGACAAACATTCTGGGATGGCGTGCGCAACTATGCAGCACGGAACAACCTCAGGGCCATGAAGAAAGGCGACCAGGTTTTTTTCTACCACAGCAATGAAGGCCTCGAGATCGTGGGCATTGCCAAGGTAGTGAAGGAAGCATACCAGGATCCTACCTCTGATGAGGACACCTGGTCGGCTGTGGACCTTAAGCCCTTTAAGAAGTTCAGGAAGCCTGTTACGCTGCAGCAGATCAAGGGAGAAAAAAGGCTGAAAGATATGGCACTGCTGCGTTTGAGCCGCCTGTCGGTACAGCCTGTAACCGAAGAGGAGTGGGATGTGGTAATGGAAATGTCCAATGAAGGATAGTTATGCATATCCGCGAACTTCACCTGCTTACAGATAATATAGAACAGACCCGTGCATTCTACGCCGGGTTATTGGGTCTGCAGCTGGCAGAGGAAAGTGAATCGCAACTTGTTTTCCGGCTGCCTTACAGCTTGCTTGTTTTCCAGCGGTCAAACAATGAATCCCCCTGTTATCATTTTGCCTTCAATATTCCTTCGGGTAAGATAGAGCAGGCTCTTTCCTGGACCCGTTCCCGAACCGTCTTGCTACCGGTAGAAGGCGAAAACCCCGTTGCCGATTTTAGAAACTGGAACGCTAAGGCCATTTATTTTCTCGATAACAACAGCAATATTGTAGAGCTGATCGCCAGGGATGACCTTAACAATGGGGACGATGCAGCTTTCAGCAGCGCGAGCTTGCTTTCCATCAGCGAGATCGGTCTCGTGGTACCCGAGGTAGGGCAGGCATGCCAAACAATTGAAAAGGTTTATGGCATTCCCTTTTTTAGCCGGCAGCCTCCGCTACCAAATTTTGCCGCACTTGGCGACGACAATGGACTGCTCATCCTGGTCTCGCAGGGCAGGCCCTGGTATCCTACTACCATACCAGCCTTTCCGCACTGGCAAAGGATCGTTTTCGACGGCCAGGACGGCCAGCAGGTAATTGAATACGGCCCCCTTTCAAAATAATTTTTCTGCTGCCGTTCTTTTGCAGGTTACCTTTTGCGGCTTGTGAGAATTAATAATAGCATCCGGACGCTTGCCTATCAACGATTGCCCTGCCAGGTATTTTCATTTTAAAACATCATCATGAAAAAAGATCTCACTGCTCTCGCAGCAGTCCTGGTATGCGCATGCATGTCATGCCACAATGCAAAACAATCCAGTGCCGGCTGGTTTCCCTTTCATCAGCAATTCAGTCCAACTTTTAACAGGCACTGCCAATCGAACGCGGAGCTGCCAACAGCAGCTATTCACCATCATCGAAAATCTGTTTATCTCTCCGGTCGGGCAGACCCTTTCCGCTTACTCTATAGATGTCGACCGGGCTTCATACACCCATATACCACGATGCATTGCCAAAGGAAAGCGTCCACCGGAGAGGGCCTGCTTACGGCTATGCTAAGTACGGTTACGCATAAGCGTTAATCATTGAACTCATTAGCCACCGGGCGGCTTTTGTCAAAAAAGCCCTCTAAAAAGCTTAAGCAATCAAATCTTTTTATTAAATAAAAAAATATAAGAACATGAAGACAAGACCATTTGCGGCCATCACCGCCATTTTACTTATCGCTGTTATTTTGTCCTGCAACTTGTTCCGTTCATCAAAGCCTAAGCCACCAGCTTTGGTTGGGGAGTGGAGGCTCGACTCGGTTGCCGTCGCCGGAAACGATACAAGTCTTGGCTACGGTCTTTTGCTGGCCACCCTTTACAGTGATACAGCAGATGTCCGGGTTGTATTCGACAGCAGCCATATCATTACAAGATACCCTGACGGTGAAACGGACACCGCCGGTTACAGGTTCAACGATACAACCGGTCAATTGGTTTTCCCCGGTGTCAGGGAAGATCGTGTGTTCTGGTTCCGTCCGGCTGGCGACTCTGCCGCAATACTGATAGATAATGACAGCAGCAGGATATATTTAAAGCGGCAATAGAACTTGAAGGCAACTGTGCGAAGGCTGGCTTTCCCTTTGCACAGTTGCTAATCGTATCCTGCCGGTGCATCGCATGATCTGAGCCGGATCGAGTTATATTTTTGTGGAGGATTGCAGGCGTTGCGCAATAGCTTCCTCGAGGTTATCGGGAATAATACCGGCGTCATCGTCAATAGGTGCAAGTCTTCCCAGGCTTGAATCCCAGGTAAAAATATGCTCATTGCCATTGTAGAGTACGCGATAGCGCGTTTCTGCATTGAATTCAAATGGAGAAGCCGTAACCGAATACGGAACGCCGTCCAGCAATAATTCGAATCTTTGTTCTGCCATGATCAACTGTTTCTTTGCATCTAACAAAAAAAATTCCAAACTGGCCGCGAGTACCCTTCTTAACTTTATGTACAATCACGCTCCGTATGATGAGATACATTCTTTTCCTGCTCATTCCTTTCCTTGGTTGCCGCGCGCCGAAGCAAGCAGCCTCTTCACTTCCTGTATCTTCCTTGGTAACAAACGGAAAATTGTTCGCCACTTATTTCCAGCAACAGGCGGGTGAATACAGGGCTTTGTGCTTCCAGGCATATAATCTTGCCAGGTTAAGGGTCGACCAGGCCTCGGCCCAGCCTGCTTCTAAGCCTATGGCCATTATTACGGACCTTGATGAAACAGTATTAGACAATAGCGTTTATGATGCCGCCCAAACCCTGCAGGGCAAGGACTATGAACCTGCTTCCTGGCTTGAATGGACGGCAAGAGGCGAAGCAGATACAGTGCCGGGAGCGCCCTCTTTTCTTCGATATGCGGCCTCGAAGGGTATGACTATTTTTTACCTGACCAATAGGGAGGAGAAGGAGCGAAGCGGCACACTTCTTAACCTCCGCCGGCTCGATCTTCCTTATGCCGACAATGATCACCTTGTAATGCGGCAACAGGTATCCAGTAAGGAAGAACGGAGGCAGGACATCATGAAGAACTTCGAGGTGGTATTGTTGATAGGAGATAACCTTGCCGATTTCGACAGGCTGTTCGATAAAAAATCTGTAGCCGAAAGAAATGCAAATGTGGAGGTCCTGCGGAACCAGTTCGGCCAACGCTTCATCCTGCTTCCCAACCCGGTCTATGGCGACTGGGAAGCTGCTTTATATCAATATCGTCCAGGCTTGTCCTTGCAGCAAAAAGACTCGATCATCCGCTCGGCGCTGAAGAGCAGATAGAGTTGGCGGATAATTCAGGAGAGGCTGTCTATACTCCTGCGCTGAATCTGTGGTTCATAAGATTGCCTTCCTACCTAATTTTGCAGCATGAATCAGAAAAAGCTTGTGGTGCTTACCGGCGCCGGCATAAGCGCAGAAAGCGGCCTGAAGACCTTTAGGGATGCCGATGGCCTTTGGGAGGGTTATGATATCAATGAAGTGGCTACGGCCACTGCCTGGCGAAAGAATCCGGCCCTTGTGCAGGAGTTTTACAATATGCGCCGGCGAAATGTAAAAGAAGCGCACCCCAATGAAGCGCACCGGATACTGGCTGAGCTGGAAAATGATTTTGACGTTCGTATCATCACTCAAAACATCGATGACCTTCATGAAAGAGCCGGCTCAACACAGGTGCTCCACCTGCACGGCGAGATATTGAAGATGAGAAGCGAACGGAATGAGTCGCTGATCTACCCGGTAGACGGCGATATACAGATGGGAGATAAGGCTGCCGATGGCGCACAGCTGCGGCCGCATATCGTTTGGTTCGAAGAGCCGGTGCCCATGATGGAAGAGGCCGTCCCCATTACCCGCCAGGCTGACATCTTCATGGTGGTGGGAACCTCTCTGGTTGTCTATCCGGCCGCAGGCCTTACAGGTTACGCTCCGTTGGAGATACCAAAATTCGTTGTAGATAAAAAGATTCCTCCTGCCAACCTTTACAATGTTACCAATATTGAAAAGCCGGCTGGTGAGGGCATGAAGCTGGCCAGGGAGCTGCTGAAAAAGTACCTTTCCTGAACAAGCCGGGATGATTAAGTCCTGTATGAGTCCTGGCTCTTTTATTTTTCTGTCAGTTCAGTTACCTGCTCGCTGAATACGATACCCTGTTTCTCCAGTTCTTTTAACACGGGTTCGTAGATCTCCTGCGATATGGGAATGTGGAGCCCTTTGATATGGAGCGTGCCGTTAAGGATGAGCTTGGCCGCGATGCCCAGGGGAAGCCCGACGGTTTTTGCCATGGCGGTATGTGCATCATTTTCTCCTTCGAGCAGCAAGGTGCCGGTAGACTTGAATAAACGGTTTGCCCTTGTATACTCTATTTCGTGGTGCATGATGATCATATCCTTGTCACCCGGCGCCAGCGCCAGTTTTTTTTCAATCGCCAGCTGAAGCACATCGGCGGCACTGCACCTGCCCCTATTGATAGAAGTCTTCTCGTCGTCCATGCCAAGGAAGAAAAGCTGCTTGAGGGTGAGTGAGGCATCATGCATCTTATCGGCGAGGGTGGCTGCCGCATTTACCTTGAGGTCGTCGATATCGATGTTCTTTAGGTCTCCTTTGTCGTCCACCACCATGAACTCTTCGGGTTGATCGATGCCTTTTTCCGCTGCCTTCTGTTCCAACTCGACCAGGTTTACAAGTTCGGCCAGCAGGGTCTTGGTCGTATCGAACTGGTCGTGGAGCTTTTGTTCCAGCCAGTCGCTGAAACCGTTGAGGTCCATATGCTCCTTGAAAAAAGCGGCAAGGCTCTTGCCATCCGTATCGTATTGTGGCTTCTCGCTCGTAAAATTCAGCTCGACAATATTCTTCCAACCATAGATGAAGTCGGGGTGTCTGAGCGTGGTGCGGATAAAAGATGCACAATGCTGCAGTCCGTAAAGCGGTATATAGCTGAGTGAATCCCTGTTCGGATACCAGCAAAGCACTTCATGGCCCGGCACGGAAACATATCTTTTCTCGGCAAAGAGATCCCGGTATTCGAGCTCCTTTATTTCGTTGTTTTCCTTGAATATGGCGCCTGCCTTGCCCGCCATCACTACGTTCCTGGGGTTCCAGCTGATCTTGTAATGCCAGGGGTTGTTATCGCTTTCGGGCGCAACCAGCCCACCGCAATGGGAGAGAAAGGAGTGGATGGAACCGCCTTCTTCGTGGATGCCATCGATCATTTTTTTTGCGCTCATGTGATCGATGCCGGGATCAAGCCCCATCTCGCACAGGAAGAGCAGTCCCCTTGCCTCGATCTCAGGCTTAAGCTGTCGCATTTGCTCGTCGACGTAAGAAGCGGTTAGCAGGTTTTTTTTGTGGGTGATGCAATCTTTTGCGATCAGGAAATGCAGGGCGGGCGGCATAAGCGAGATCACGATATCTGCCTTGCTGATATAAGCGCTTCTTTCAATATCGCTATTGATGTCAAATGAAACAGCTTTGCCGTAAGGGGAGTGGCCAATCTTTTTTTCCGCTGCCGGGAGATCGGCATCGACCACCACCAGTTGCCAGCCCTCGCTGCCGGCATTCGACAAAAGATAATCGATGAGCACCGTGGCAGATTTTCCTGCACCAAACAAAAGGATTTGCTTCATATAGAACAACAAATGTAAGCAGCCAAAATAAAGAAACCCGGTTTTCAGCCACCGGGTTTTATCTCGTTATCTCATGAAGGATCAAACTTGTTTAAGTGCTGCTTTATAGGCTTCCGAGCTGATGTTCACGACCTGGCAGCGAACCTTTACACCCCTGTTATTGCCCGGCACGGCAAGGGTCTTTGTGCTCCCGGGCCGTATCGAAGAAAGCTCTACCTGTTCAGAGGCAACTACCTCTCCGTTCGGCTTCAGGTAATCCACCGATACGGTGAGCCTGTTTACAAAATGCGGAGAGCCATTATAGACCTGCAGCTGCAGGCCGCTAATGCCACCAAAAATCCCAACCTTGTAGTCGGAAGACTTTAACACGATCTGTTTTTTTATATCCTTTGGCTTTGCAGTTTTTAGAGGCCGTTTTTCCACAACCCGGGTCATGGGGGCAGGGTCTTTCCTGACTGCGTTCTGGTAGTCGGTCGTCCCTTGAGGTTCGGGAATGGGCTCCATCGGGATCACCTGGGCAGCCGCGGTTGTGGCCAGGTCTCCATCGGCTTCGGCAAAGCCATCCACAGCTTTTTTGATCAGGAAAGCACCAAATACCACACCGGTAAAGACGGCCGCAAGATTCATTACCTCGGGCAGGCGCGAGAACTTACGCTGCCAGATGTTTTTCTCCTCCCGGAACCTTGCCTGTCTTTCCCTCAGGACCTCCAGGGGCTGATAGAAGCCCCTGCCGGGCACTGTGCCGGCCTCCTGTTGGGGAAAGCCTGCATAATCCGCGGCAAGCTGCTCCTGCTTTACAGGCGGTTTTTCAGGCAGTGCAACAAATACAGGTTTAGGCGGAGCAGGAGGAGCGGGCCTTGGGGAAGTTTCGCTTACCAGGCTTTTGAGCTCATCCAGCTCTGTGGCAAAAGCCCAGCTGGTGCTTTGTCCTTCTATCCATATCAGGTCCATTGGTCTGAGTCCGCCTGCCTCCAATTCTTCGATGGCGAATGGTCCTGATTGATGGTTATTTCTTAAAAGCAAATACTGTTTCATAGTCACGCATTTTCTATCCCTTGAATTGAAAATACCGTGCCTCTCCGGCGGACAATGTTAATAAATGGAGGAAAAATTAACAGCCCCGAATTTGCTGTTCACAGGAGGCTTAATATGTCCTTAAAATGCCTCAAAATATCAGGTTTCTAGGCCTAAAAAAGGTACATTTGCCACTCTTAAAACATTTAGTTACAAGCTGAAAGAATGGAAGAAAATTTTCAACCCCAGGAAACGAACGATATCAACCGGATCATACCCGTAAACATCGAGGAGCAGATGAAAACCGCCTATATCGATTATTCGATGTCGGTGATCGTAGGACGTGCGCTGCCCGATGTAAGGGATGGTCTGAAACCGGTCCATCGCCGCATCTTGTTCGCAATGAATGAGCTAGGTATGGGACCTACCAAGGCCCACAAGAAATCTGCGCGTATCGTGGGCGAGGTATTGGGCAAGTACCACCCGCACGGAGATTCTTCGGTTTACGATGCCATGGTGCGTATGGCCCAGGAATGGAGCATGCGTTATACCCTGATCGACGGACAGGGTAATTTCGGCAGCCAGGATGGCGATGGCCCGGCGGCCATGCGTTATACCGAGGCAAGAATGCAGCGGATGGCAGAGGCCATGCTGCAGGACATAGATAAGGATACGGTGGATTTTCAGCTCAATTTCGACGACTCGCTCCGCGAACCAACGGTTTTGCCAACACGTATACCACAGCTCCTGCTCAATGGCTCGAGCGGTATCGCCGTCGGTATGGCCACCAATATGATGCCTCATAACCTCACCGAGGTGGTTGATGGCTGCATGGCTTATATCGACAACAGGGAGATCACGATCGATGAATTGATGCAGCATGTAAAGGCGCCCGATTTTCCAACAGGCGGTACCATTTATGGCATGGAAGGCATCAAAGCTGCTTTTCATTTTGGCCGTGGAAGGGTTGTGCTGAGGGGCAAGCTTCATGTAGATACAAAAAGCAGCGGCAGGGAACAGATCATCATCACCGAAGTGCCTTACCAGGTTAACCGCGATGCGCTTTGCGATCGCATAGGCCAGCTGGTTACCGACAAAGTGGTCGAAGGCATTGCCCATATCAACAACGAATCGAACGACAAGGAAGGCACGCGCATCGTGGTAGACCTCAAGCGCGACGCAGTGGCCAATGTTGTCATTAACCAACTATATAAGTTCACCGAGCTGCAGACCAGCTATGGGATCAATAACGTAGCCCTGGTAAAAGGACGCCCGCGCATCCTCAACCTCAAGGAGCTGATCTCCGAGTTCATCGAGTTCCGCCACGAGGTAGTGGTGCGCCGCACCCAGTTCGAGCTGAAGGAAGCCGAAAAAAGAGCCCATATCCTGCAGGGCTATCTTATTGCACTGGACCACCTCGACGAGGTGATCGCCCTCATCCGTGCCTCCGCAACACCGGAGATCGCCAAGGATGGCCTCGTGAATGCAGGCTGGGGACTTGATGAGATCCAGGCTAAGGCCATCCTGGAGCTTCGCCTCCAGCGCCTTACCGGCATGGAAAGGGATAAGATCAAACAAGAGTACGACGACCTGATGAAGCTCATTGCCCACCTGCGCGAAGTGCTGGCCAACGAAGGATTGCGTTTCGAGATCATCAAGAATGAGCTGCAGGAAGTAAAGGAAAAATTCGGCGATGAGCGCAAGACCGAAATCACCTTCCTCGACAACGAAGTAAGCATCAAGGACCTGATCAAGGAGGAAGATGTGGTGATCACCATATCGCACCTGGGTTATATCAAGCGTACCTCGGCAACCGAATTCCGCGCCCAGAAAAGGGGAGGAAGGGGAGCTGTGGGTGGTCGAACAAGGGATGAGGATTACATTGAACATCTTTTCGTAGCCTCCACTCACCATACCATGCTGTTCTTTACCGAAAAGGGCAGGTGCTACTGGCTCAATGTTTACCAGATACCGGAAGGAGAGAAGAACAGCAAGGGAAGGGCGATCCAGAACCTGCTCCAGATATCCCCGGACGACAAGATCCGTGCGATCATCGATATCGCCGACCTCCAGGATGTCGATTTTGTAAATAATCACTATATCGTGCTTTGCACCAAGCAGGGTGTGATCAAAAAAACCGCGCTGGCTGATTTCAGCCGCCCAAGGCAAACGGGTGTCAACGCCATCACCATCGTGGAAGGCGATCAGCTGCTCGAAGCCAAGCTTACCGATGGAGAATGCGAGATCATGATGGCGGTTGCTTCGGGCAGGGCCATACGCTTCCCTGAAAGCAAGGTAAGGCCTACCGGCAGGGGTGCCATCGGCGTTACCGGTATCGAAGTGGATGATGCCAGCGATGAAGTAGTTGGTATGATTTGTGTTAATCCAACCACTCCCGATAAAACAGTGATGGTAGTAAGTGAAAAAGGCTTTGGAAAACGTACACCGGTAGACGAATACCGTATTACAAACAGGGGCGGCAAGGGGGTAAAGACCATCAATGTAACTGATAAAACAGGTAAATTGGTAGGTATCGTGGATGTAGCGGAGAAAGAAGATATGATGATCACCTGCAAAAGCGGTGTGACCATCCGGATGAAGGTGGCTCATATCAGTGAGCAGGGCCGCGCAACGCAGGGTGTCAAGTTGATCCGTATCGACGAGGGTGATGAGATTGCAGCAATTACGAAGCTGGACGTACAGGACGAGGAAGAAATAGTAGCGGCGATCGAGGGTGGGGAAACAACCAATTTGCCAGAAATTTCATCTGAGGGAGATAACCCGGTTCAGTCATAACTTTATTTTTTTAAAACAACAACAATGCGAAAACTCTTAACAACAGTATTGCTTGCGGTTTCATTCACAGGAGCCTTTGCCCAAAAGCTTGACGATGTTCAGCGCAAGATCAGCGAAGGAAAGTACGATGAGGCCAAGGAAAAGATCGATAAATTCCTGGCCGAGCCCAAGAATCAGAACAATGCCAATGCCTACTATTACAAAGGCAAGGTTTATTCGGAACTCGCCCGCCTCGATTCGGCCGGAACCCTCACTTATGATGCTGGCAGGGAAGCTTTCGAAGCTTATAAGAAATACCAGCAGCTCGACCAGAAGAACATGATGGGAACGCTGGACCAAAACCTGGTCATCTTTCAGCTGTATGATCTTTATTACAACCAGGGTGTACGGAATTATAACCAGAAAGAATACGCCACCGCCTACGATAAAATGAAAATGGCGATCGAACTGGAAGAATACGCTGCGAAAAAGGGGTTTTCCTATAATGGCTTCAGCTTTCCGGCGCTTGATACCCAACTTGTGAACCTCACTGCTTCTGCGGCTTACCTGGCCAAGAAGGAAGGAGAGGCCATGCCTTATTTTGAAAAGCTGGCCGATGCCAGGCTTACAGCAAAGGAATACAAGGATGTTTACGGTCTTCTTGCCGAGCATTACCTGAAAACAAATGAGACCGCCAAGGCCGATAAATACCTGGCGCTTGGAAGAGAGCTGTTCCCGGATGAGGAATACTGGATCGGTCTCGAATTCGGTAACCCCGGAACCGATACTGCTCAGCGTCTGGCCAAGTATGAAACCATGCTCCAGAAGTATCCCAGCAACTATCTCCTGGCCATGGATTATGCCATTGAGCTTTTTAACTATACTTATGGTTATGATGGCAAAAAGCCAGCAGACTATAATGCCCGCGAGGAAAGGACCCGCGCAGCCCTTGAAAAAGCCTTGGCGATCAATCCCAACTCGGTAACGGCCAACTATGTTATGGCCCAGCTGATCTACAACCAGATCTATGATATGGAGGATGCCATCCGGGCCGTTAAAGGCACTGCCGCAGCCGATGTAGCCAAGAAAAAAGACCTGACGGCCAAGCTGGATCAGAAATACGAGCAGCTGTTCCCATACAGCACAAAATCTTATGAGCTCTATACAAAGGAAACAACGCTCAAGGCCCAGGACAAGGCGAACTTCAGAAAAGTGCTCGACCACCTGATCGATTACCATACCCGCAAAAAGCAGATGGATAAGGTAACGATGTATGAAGAGAAGAAGAAAACGCTGATGTAATCAGACCTGATGGATATTATTGAAAGGCCGCTGTAAAGCGGCCTTTTGTTTTTTAGACCTTATTGTGGCGGCGGCTTTTTATAAAAAAACATGTGCGTACACTCGCCATCAAACGCCGGGACTGCAGCTGACGGGTCGCCCGGCGATTATTGCCAGAAGAAAGTAAAGGACTTGCCCGAAATTTTCAACCATGTTATTTTTACAGTAGATAAGATCAAAGCCATGAACAAGAGCAGGAACAAAGAAAAAGATCCCCACACGGCCGCGACCTTCTGGTCGAATTCATCAAGGATCAAATTCATCCTGTGGCCATTGCTGGTAACCCTTGCCGGATTTTTGCTGCCTTTGGTATTGGCGAGGTGCTAGCATAGAGGTTTACTAAAATATCCGGGGCTCCGGACATACTCCATGTGTATTAATACTAATTCACATATTGAATCGGCCTGCTTTGTCGTGGTTTCTTAAGTTGTTTTACAGAAAGCATTGACAAATGGGGCCCTGTGGGGAAACGGCTATTTAGTCTTTTGCCGAGCCCCAGCAAAACAACTCAAAATGTTGTCAGTCAACTCGACGATCGTAAATTGTCTCTAAGGTGGTTTGATCGGACTTCCTGATATTTCACTTATGGCAACTTTATACAAGTTGTGTATTGAACTGCAAAGTGGGGCTAAAAGAGGTGTTTTTCTTCTTCTTTATTGATGTTTTTCCTTTTTCTCCACCTTATTTGGAAGCTAGTTTTGTGTAGTTGATATATCAATTGGATGACCTTAGGCATTTGCCTAAAAACTAAAGTTAGCTGCACAGCCTGGCTGTTGCTTGAGAACGGAGGAGACATGTTACTGACCATTCGGTAGCAGGCTTTTGCTCATGAGTATGGCAACAGCAAACAATGGTAGGTTGGTAGGCGGGGGAGGGAGGGCCCCGCAGGGGACTGAGCCAGCTTCAAATCCCAAAAACACACACCCTCTAAAACACATCCCTCTTCTACAGGATGTAACCATATTCGTTACTTTACCATGGAAAAGGAAAAGGAAATCCAGATGACTAATAAATAGGACGGTAAAATATCCACCTTTCAAAATACAGCGGATGGTCCTGAATTTCTTAGACTTCAATGACTGAGAGCTGGTAATTCTTAATGTGAATCTGTACGGAATACTGAAAAACAAAAAAGCAAGCAACTACGAACTAATACAAGATAGATGTTGCCATGGGTAACCACTCATATTAGTACGTCTCTTTAAAAAGCACGGGCGCAAAGCACAGAAAAGCGAAGCACCTGTAATTCACTGAGGCAATTTGTATAACTCTATCGTATGCTATGAGAGGTTAGCCATATGATAGGGGTTGGTTTGTTGCTTCCTTTGTTTCCCATTCCCATTTTCGAAGGATGGGCTTACGCTAGACACGGCTTGAAAACAATAAACTACTAATGACTTGCAGAATCAACAGATTTTGTCCGATAAGTTGGAAAATTGGTTAGAGAATCTAACCGATCATTTACCCTTTCAACTTGGCCTTTTATTTCCCTCAATTCTTGGAGCTTTGCTTGGTTATCTATTCGCCACAGAATGTATCCTGTTAACAGGGATAGTGCTGCCGCGATGAATATTGACCTTACCTCATTTAAGAATGGATGTTCATGTTTCCATTGCTGTCTTCTATATTTTTCAAATTTCGTAAATCGCCAACCTTTCTCTGTTAATTTATAGCCCTAGTAGGATGCGCTAAATGCCAGTAGCGGGGACTATTTGAATTTTTAAGAACT